>JACQOJ010000074.1 GCA_016202605.1 Betaproteobacteria bacterium | reverse complement strand
TTCCCGAGCAGCCTGTCCTCGAGTGTCTTAATCGGGGATCGGGAATCCCATTCGACCACGCCAAACTGGCTGCCCGTCTTCACGGGCATGACACCCAGGTCGTCATTCCCGAGCAGCCTGTCCCCGAGTGTCTTAGTCGGGGATCGCGAATCCAATTGTAACTCGCGGGTTTTCAGCCCGCCATTTTCAGATGCTTGATCTCGGCCGTGCCGCCCTGCGCTTCGCCGAGCAGCCGGAAAATCTCGGCCGCGTCCTTCGCGATCGCGTCCGCGATGTCGTTCAGCATCTTCAACCCCTTGTCGACGGTCGCGTGTTCCGGCGCGCCGTACCACCCGGTGGGCGCAATCGTCCGGATGTCGCGCAGCACCGGCTGGTAGCTGCGCGTGCGGCGCAGCTTGTCCCACTGGCGGCCATGCGAGGGGTCCGACGAATAGTCGATGCGGTCGAGGTGCACGAGATCGGGGCGATAGGCGAGCACCGCAAGCGCCTCGATCTCGCCTCCATGGGTGAGACCTCCGCACTCGTGGCCGTAGATCTCAGCGGCGACATAACACGCCTGCGCCACGATGACATCCAGGCCGACTTCGCGGTGCAGCTTCTCGGAAGCGAGCGCGAGCGACGGGATGTTGCCCTCGTGCCAGTTGAGGATGAGCAGGCGCTTCGCGCCGTGCTTCGCGGTCGACTCGCACGTCTCCACCACCACCCTCTGGTACGTCTCGGGAGTGAGCGTAATCGTGCCCTCGAACGGCATGTGCATGGGCGTGACGCCGAGCGGCCCGCCCGGCAGCACCAACCCGTCCAGGCGCTCGGCGACGGCGTGGCCGATCACGTTGGAAGCATAAATATCGGTGCCGGCCGGCAGATGCGGCCCGTGCTGCTCGACGCTGCCCGCAGGCAGGATCACCAGCGGGTTTTTCCTGAGCTGCGCCGCGATCTCGGGCTGCGTGAGATCGATGAAGTATCGGCTGGGTAGCATAAGTTCGATGAGTCGTCGTCAGTCGTCAGTGGTCAGTCCCTGGGTTTCCTGTAATTTCCAGCGCATCGAAACTGGGTGCTTGCCCACGCGTGCATGACACAGTAACGCTAATCACCCTTCACGATTCACCGGTTTTCTAGGCGGCGCGCCTTTCGCTGATCCTCGCCTGTGTGTCCTTCATTACATCGATGATCTTGACGAGCTGGCCATTGCGCTCGATCGATTTCAGCGCCGCGTAGACGACCGCGACCGCGACGTTGCCGTTGTAGGCGGTCAGCTCGTTCGGTTTGCCGGTGGCGCAGCTGTCGGCGAACATTTCCAGTTCGGCGCGGAACATGTCGCTCTCCGGCAGCTTGATTTCCTCGCGCTTCGCGTAGCCGTCCTTGCCGCGCTGGATGTAGAGCGTGGACGTGGTGTGCAGCAGATGCGGCGTGTCCCAGGTCCCGAAGTCGATCTCGTAGTGCATGAGCGCTTTCTGGCCGAAGACGCGCACGCAGAAGATCCCCGGCGACGTCCAGCACGAGCCGACGTAACCCACCTTGCCGTCGGCGAACTTGATGAGCGTCATCGACTGATCGTCCACCTCCGCGCCGACCGGGGAGAGCTTGGACGCCATCGAGGAGACCTCCGCGATCTCTCCGCCCAGCAGATGCAGCACGTCGAACTGGTGGATCGCGAGCTGGGAGAGCGGACCGCCGGGCGCGCGGTCCTTGTACCAGCGCCAGGTATTCGGCGTCCGCTCGAGCGCGCGCTCGTTGGAGAAGTTGGCTTCCAGGAAGGCGACGCGCCCCAGTTCGTCGTTGTCGATTTTTTCCTTGATGATGCGGATGCCCGCCATGAGCCGCGCGCTGTGCCCGACCGTAACGGTGACGCCGTACTGTTTTTCGAGCGCGGCGATCTTCAACCCGTCTTCCAGCGTCTGCGCGATCGGCTTCTCGGTATAGACGTGCTTCTTCGCCTTTGCCACCTCCTCGGCGAGCGGCAGATGCTGCTCGTTGGGCACGGTGAGGATGACGCCCTTGATTTCGGGATCCGCCAGCATGCTTTTCATGTCGGAGACCGGCGGCACGCCGAATTCCTTCTGGAAGGCTTCGCGCTTCTCCTGCGAGCGGCTGTATCCGGCGACGATCTTGATCCGGTCTGACTTGGTGGCGGCTCGCGTCAGAACCTTGGCCCAGCGGCCAAGCCCGACGATGCCGACTCTGACGGCGTTGCTCATGCGGCGCTCCTCGATTGATGGTTGCCAGGAAGAGAAAACCGTAATATCGTATTACGGTATGACGAATCGGTCAACCCAAGCCGCGGATCCCCTGCCTGTGCTTGAAGTTCAAAGGCTTGCCGCGCCTCTGCGCCAGCAGGTTCTGGACGGACTGCGTCAGGCCATCATCGACGGGCGCCTGGCACCCGGGGCGCGCCTGACGGAGCGCGAGCTGACCGAGATGATGGGCGTATCGCGCACGGTGGTCCGTGAAGCGCTGCGCCAGCTCGAATCGGAGGGCTTGATCGCCATCATCCCCAACAAGGGACCGGTGGTGCGCGAACTGACGCTGGGGGAAGCGAAGGACCTCTACAACATCCGCGCCGTGCTGGAAGGACTGGCCGCGCGGCTCTTTGTCGAAAATGCGGGCGATGCGCAGATCGGCAAGCTCGCGCAGGCGCTGGAGGTGGTGGTCGCGGCCTACGAAGGCGGCGATGCGCAGCAGGTGCTCGAGACCAAGAACCGGTTCTATGACGCCCTGTTCGAGGGTGCGGGAAGCGAGACGCTGTCCTCGATGCTCGGCACGCTGCACGCGCGCATCTGGCGCTGGCGCGCGCTCGGCCTGAGCCATCCGGGGCGTTCCGCGGAGCGCTCCAAAGAAAGCATCCACAATCTGCGCGCCATGCTTGCCGCGATCGGCAAGCGCGATGGCGATCGGGCGGAACGCATAACGCGCGAGGAAGCGAGCCGCGCCGCGGCTGAAGTGATGCGGCTGCTGGAAGCTCCGCCGCAGAAGCGTGAAGGCGGCGGAACGAAGGCGGAAGGATGAAGACCGCGCGTCACGATCGACCGCGTTCCGCAGCCAGCAGGCGCAAGACATCCTTGCCGGTCCGGCTCTTGTCGCGATTTTCCGGAGTTTCCTTTCCGAGCGCCGTGCCGGCGACAAACTGATAGATGTCCGCCGCTCCCTGAAACACTTTCGGAGTAATGCCTGCGGCGGCGAGAGTCTTGGAGATCTCGATCATTTCCGGCACCCAGCGATACGCTTTGGGCGGCAGGATCGGAAACTGGCTGAGCGCCCAGTCATACAAATCTGCGCGGGATTGCCGCAACTGCTGTTCCAGAAGACCGTCGACGCCCAGCCGTCGCGCGGCCATCAGCACTTCCAGCCACAGCGCCTGCGTGCCCTTGTTGAGAGCGCCGTAGCACATCTTGAGCGCGCTCGCGTCCGCAATGCGTTCGCTCACCACGTGCACGACGAGTTGCGGCCCGGCAAGCGCTTCGAGATCGGCGGCGCCGGGGCCGGAGACGTAGAGATTGGTCTTCACCTTGCCGCGCGGCGGCGGGCCGATGATGCCGGCGTCGAGAAAACGCCCGCCGGCGCTTTCGACCATGCCGGCGATTTCATGCACGGTGTCCGGAGCGATCGCGTTGCAGTCGACGATCAGCGCCGGGCGGCCGCTCGCGCGCAAGCCCTCCGCGGCCTCGCGCGCGAAGTCGAGCGCGGCGCCCGGATTCATGACGGAAAGCACGACGTCGCATTCGGCGACGAGCCGCGCCACCGTGCCGACATCGGTCAATCCCGCCTCGCGCGCGAGCGCACGGCTGCGCTCGCTGCGTTGGTTGAGCGCGGTGCAGACGGGGAATCCCTTCGCCTTGATCTGCATCGCCACTGCCTGACCCATATCTCCCGGGGTCATCAATCCGACTTTCTCGATCCGCATCATCTTGCCTTTCATGTGATTCGCGAAAACCAAACCATACCATGGCGAGCGCCGCCATGCTGTCTCACTGACGCGTATCCGAAGGCATCCAGGCGCGGGCGGACGACGGGGCCGAGCCGTCAGCCGTCAGTCATCAGTCGTCAGTCATCAGTCGTCAGTCATCAGTCGTCAGTCATCAGGGCGTCCACCCACCGCCGGACGATGGTAAGCTTGTCAAAAACGCCGGTGGCTTGGCGTTCGCTGCATGACTCCATCGAAGGAGGTCGTGATGGGTGATACCTTTCCAAAATTCAAGGCGGCCGCGGTTCAGGCAGCTCCCGTTTACATGGACCGTGAGGCGACCCTCGACAAGGCGTGTGCTCTCATTGCCGAAGCCGCGCATGCGGGGGCGAGCCTCGTCGCGTTTCCGGAAGTGTTTCTGCCCGGCTATCCGTACTGGATCCGGCTCGAGAATCCCTTCCGCACCACGTCGTTTTTCATCGAGCTCGTGAAGAATGCCGTGGAGGTGCCGAGCCCGACCACCGCGCGATTGTGCGAGGCGGCCCGGAGGGCGGGGATTCATGTCGTCATCGGCATCAACGAGCGGCCGCTGAATACGCTGGGCACGCTTTACAACACCAATCTCGTCATCGGGCCGTACGGAGACATTTTGCTCAAGCACCGCAAGCTCATGCCGACCTATGCTGAAAAGATGGTGTGGGGTTTCGGGGACGGGTCCACGCTGCGCGTGCTGGACACGGTGGTCGGTAAGCTGGGCACCCTCATCTGCGGCGAGAACGCCAATCCCCTGGCGCGGTATGCGCTCATCGCCCAGGGGGAACAGGTGCACGTGTCGAACTACCCGGCCTTGCCCGGCGGCGATGCCGGCGGCTACGACCTCGGCAAGGAAATCGAATTGCGGGGGGCCACCCACGCCTTCGAAGGCAAGGTCTTCAACATCGTTGTCTCCGCGGTCATCGACGAGCGCGTCATCGCCAAAGTCGCCGACACGGAGGAGAAGCGCCGCGCGATGTCGGGGCCGTGCATGAGCTTCACCGGAATCTTCGCGCCCGGAGGGCGCCTGTGCAGCGCTACGGTTGCGCCGGGCGAGGAAGGCATCGTCTACGCCGAATGCGACATCGAATCCATCATCGCGCCCAAGTTGCGCCACGACGTGGCCGGGCACTACAACCGGTCCGATGTCCTGACGCTCAATCTCAATCGGGCCCCGCTGCAGCCGCTCGTCGAGCATTTCGGAGAACAGGAGTCCTTGGTCGCCCGGCAGGTGACCGTACTTCCGGCGTCCGAAGCGAAGAGCGCGGCGAGCGCCCCGCGCGAGGCAGCAGCCGGGAACAAACCCTCGCTTACTCGACCTTGAGCCTGGCGAGGCGGATCGCCTGGCCGAAGCGTGCGTATTCCTCGTCGATCAGCTTGATCAAACCCTGCGGCGTGCTGGTCGCCGGCTCGCCGCCCGCGCGCCGCGAGCACGGCACAACTTAGCGCACCCGCCTGGCCACCGTGCTGCCGAACTAATAAGCGGTCTAATGCTACGATAAGCCCATGGCGATGGTTTCCGACTTCGTTGCGCCGCCCAAGGGAGACCTGGCGCAGCTTGCGCGCTTGGGCCGGTTTCTCATGCCGTATCGCGGGCGTATCGCCGCGGCGCTGGCGGCGCTCGTCGTGGCCGCGAGCTGCGTGCTCGCGCTGGGGCAGGGCCTGCGCCACGTGATCGACGCCGGTTTCGGCAGCGGTGATCCGCGGCTGCTCAACGCCGCGCTGGCCGCAATCGTGGGCGTGTCCGTGGTGCTGGCGTGCGCTACCTGGGCGCGCTTTTACCTGATGATGAGTGTCGGCGAGCGCGTGATCGCCGACCTGCGGCAGGCGGTGTACGGCCATGTGCTCACGCTCTCGGCCGGGTTCTTCGATTCGGCGCGCACCGGCGAGATCGCCTCGCGCCTCACCAACGACAGCGAGCAGATCCGGCAGGTGATCGGCTTCGGCTTTTCGATGTTCCTGAGAAACGGGCTGATGATGGTGGGCGCGCTGGCGCTGCTCTTCGCGACCAGTCCCAAGCTCGCCGCGCTGATCGTGCTCGGCGTGCCGGCAACGGTCGTTCCGATTCTCGTTATGGGGCGCCGCGTGCGTCGTCTGTCGCGCGTGAACCAGGACCGGGTGGCGGACGTTTCGGCCTACATCGACGAGTCGCTGCACGAAGTGCGCACGGTGCAGGCCTATCGCCACGAGGACCACGCGCGCGGGCATTTCGAGCGGGCGACGGAAGCGGCTTATGGCGCCGGGGTACACCGCATTCGAGTCAAGGCGTGGCTCATTTCGCTCGTGATGCTGATCGGCTTTTGCGCCGTGGGCGTGATCCTGTGGATCGGCGGGCACGACGTATTCGCGGGACGCATGACGGCGGGCGAGCTCTCCGCTTTCGTGTTCTATGCCGCGGTTGTCGCAAGCGGCGCGGGAACGGTGTCGGAAGTGTGGGGCGAGATCCAGCGCGCGGCAGGGGCCACCGAACGGTTGATGGAACTGCTCGACACGCGGCCGGAACTCGCGGTGGCGCAGCCGCCGATCCGGCTGCCGTCGCGCGTGACGGGCGCGATCCGCTTCGACGACGTCGTGTTCGTGTACCCGACCCGTCCGGAGGTCACCGCGCTGGGGCCGGTCTCGTTCACCGTCGATGCCGGAGAGCGCGTGGCGCTCGTCGGCCCGTCGGGCGCCGGGAAATCCACGATCTTCGCCCTGATCCTGCGGTTCTACGATCCACGGTCGGGCCGCATTCTCGTCGATGGCGCCGATGTCCGGCACTGCGAGCCCCGCGACCTGCGCCGGGCGATCGCGCTCGTGCCGCAGGACCCGGTGATCTTCGCCGCGAGCGTCACGGACAACGTGCGTTTCGGCCGTCGCGAAGCGTCATTCGCCCAAGTGCGGGAAGCGTGCGCCGCGGCGCATGCCCTGGAATTCATCGAGCGGCTGCCGCAGGGATTCGATACCGACCTGGGCGAGCGCGGCGTGAAGCTCTCCGGCGGTCAGCGCCAGAGGATTTCAATCGCGCGCGCGATCCTCGCCGACCGGCCGATCCTGCTGCTGGATGAGGCGACGAGCTCGCTCGATGCCGAGAGCGAACGCCAGGTCGCCGCGGCGCTGGAGCGCCTCGCGCGCGGGCGCACGACGCTGGTGATCGCGCATCGTCTGGCGACCGTGCGCAATGCCGACCGCATCATCGTTCTGGATCGCGGCCGCATCCATTCCGTCGGCACGCACAATGAACTGCTGCGGGCAAATGGCCTCTACGCGCATCTGGCGCGGCTGCAGTTCATCGCGGAGGGCGAGGCGGCATAATCGATTACACAGCGCTGAGCGCGACTCCGAAAGGCGCATGGCCGAAGCGACGCAGTATGAAAAATCCGCGCGCTTCACGCCGCGCGCGAAGCTCGCGCGGCGCTATGCGGACGCCATCATGTACGATCCGGCGCAGGCGAACGATGCGCTGTGGTCCGACCTGCACGCCGAATTCAGCGAACCGCAGCTCGTCGAAATGGGCTACTGGATCGGCTTTACCTTCGGCGGTCAGCGCTGGCTGAAGACGCTCCGTTCTCGACGCAGCAGGGTGAGCTGGAAGCTTTTCTGGCGGCGAGGAAGGCGCGCATGGCCTGAACTTGGAACGGCGTGACCGGTGACCAGATTGTCATGCCCGCGCAAGTCGGCATCCAATCCGTGGGGGCGGAAATTGGATTCCCGACTCCTCGGGAATGACAAGAGGGTATCATGCCCGCGCAGACGGACATCCAATTTTACAAAGCGCTGTCATGCCCGCGCAGGTGGGCATCCAATTGCGACAGCAGCATGTCATGCCCGCGCAGACGGACATCCAATTTTACAAAGCGCTGTCATGCCCGCGCAGGTGGGCATCCAATTGCAACAGCAGCATGTCATGCCCGCGCAGACGGACATCCAATTTGGCGATGTTGACATTGGATTCCCGCTCCCCGATTACTACCTCGGGGACAGGCTCCTCGGGAATGACACCCCGGTCACCGGTCACGCATTTCAAGCTTCCGGTCCCGCGTACTTGCCCGCTGTGTCCGGGAACAGGTTCTTCACGATCTTGAACTTCGTCACGTCCACGGTTCCGTCCATGTGGAGGAACATCGAGGCGTCGCGGTAGAGCTTCTCGATGCCGAAGTCGAGCATGGTGCCGTTGCCGCCGTGCAGTTCCATCGCGTGCTTGCACACCTCGAGCACCGCTTCCGACGCGTACAACTTCACCATGTTGCACAGCACTTCGGCCTCAGGCGAATTGTCGTCCACGGCGCGCGAGGCTTCACGCAGCAGTCCGCGCACGGCGCAGATCCTGGTCGCCATCTCGGCGAGCCGGATGGCGGTCGCCTGGTGCTTGATGAGGATCCTGCCCCCCTGCACGTACTCCTGGACGTACTTGGCAGTCTCCTCGAACGCCCGCACCGCGACGCCGAGGTTCTTCGAGCCCTGGATGATCTTACCGGGACGGAAATAGACGCCGGCACGGGAGAGCGCGGTATTCTCGACAAGAAGATGGTCTTTGGGTAATTCCATGTCCTCGAACACCATCTCCCCGTTATTCATGAAGCGCCCGCCGAGCGTCTCGTTGCAGCGCTGGACGGTGAATCCCGGGGTGTCGCGCGGCACGAGGAAGCTCGACGTGCCCTGCAGCATGCCGACCTTGGGATTGGTGTTGGCGTAGACGACGTAGAGCTTGGCGTCGTAGCCGTTGCTGATGAATTGCTTGCGGCCGTTGATTACCCACCGGTCGCCCTTCAGCACCGCCCGGGTCTGCATCGCGGCTTCCGGGACATTGTAGGGCAGCCAGCGATCGGAGGCGCCGCGCGGTTCGGTGAGACAGTGCGCGAGCAGAAACGTCGGATCCTTGGCGACGCGCGGGAACCAGAGTTCCTGCAGGTGGCGCGGCGCGACGTTTCTGAGCAGCACCGAGACTTTCCAGATCTGCACCATCTTGTCGGAGAGGCCGCAATCGCCGCGCGAGATTTCTTCCGAAATCACGGCAAAGGTCTGCACCTCGGTCCTGGGATCGAGCGGCGTGCCGCCGAATTCTTCGGGGATGCCGAGCGTGCGGATCCCGATCTCGTCCGCGACTTCCAGGATCTTGCGCGGCAGGCGGTCCCCGGGCGTCATCTTCCATTCCTGCTGCCAGTTCTGCCGGGTGAAGGGGATGACGTGCTCGTTCACGAACTTCCGCGTGACGTCCCGCATCATGCGGGTTTCTTCGGGCAGGCCGCGCTCGACCATCTCATCTAACAACATGTGGAATTCCTCTCCGGTTGGTGGTGTGATTCAAAGGCGGGACGCCAAGATAGAAAAAACGGCCATGCGCGTCAAGTCGTGGGGCGATCCGTTTGAGGGCACGCGTCCCAAAACGAGAAAGGGCGGCCATGCCGCCCTCTCTTTTACTCTCTGAACGGGCGTCAATTGGCTTTCAGTCCGACCGCCGCCACGACCCTGGCGTTCTTGATCATGGAGTCTTCGACCACTTTTCGAAATTCCGCCGGCCCCTGGATGACGATCTCGGTGGCCTGGAAGGCCATTCCCTTCTTCACTTCGGGATGATCCATGGTCTTCACCACCGCCACACGCAGCTTGTCGGTGATCGCTTTCGGCGTTCCCTTCGGCACGAAGAAGCCCATCCACCCGCTGTAATCGAAGCCGGGGAGGGTTTCGGCGATCGCGGGAACGTTGGGCAGGAGCGCAGTGCGCTGCGGGAGACTATGGGCGATCGCGCGCAGCCGTCCCGCGTTGACATGCGACATTGCCGCCGGCGCCGGCGTGATGGTCCATTGCGACTCGCCCGCGATGACAGAGGCGACGGACGCGCCGCCGCCCTTGTACGGGACATGCAGCGAATCGATCTTGGCGACCTGCTGGAAATACGCGCCCGACAAATGGCTTTGCGAGCCGGCGCCGGCGGAGGCCATGTTGAACTTGCCGGGGTTGCTCTTGGCGTAATCGATCAATTCCTTGGTGGATTTGATCGGCAGCGACGGATTGACCAGCAGCACATTGGGCGTGACCGCGAACTGCCCGACATAATCGTAGTCCTTCAGCGGGTCGAACGGAGGTTTCTTCAGGAGCAGCCTGGCGATGGTCGTGGCCGCAGTGGTCGCGGTGATCACCGTGTAGCCGTCCGGGTTCGCGGCCTTGGCGATCTCCATGCCGATGATGCCGCCAGCGCCGGCGCGGTTGTCCATCACGACCTGCTGCCCGAGCACGTCGGAGAGCTTGCCGCCGACGATGCGGCTCAGAGTGTCCACCGCGCTGCCGGGCGCGTTCGGCACCAGCATGCGCAGCGGCCTGTTGGGATAATCCTTCACGGCGTCCGCCCCGGCGGCGAACGGGCTTGTCGCCAGAGCCGCGACAGCGCAGGTCAACATGTAAAGCCTGGTGCATCTCATTTGTTGTACTCCTTACACTATTCGGTATTGGTTTTGTAAGCCGGCTGTTCCAGTGTCGCTCATCCGGCCAGCCCGGCCCCTCCGACGGCATCGCCGGCGTGGCGTGCGTACGATACCACGCGCGCACGAACTTGAGCGCGGCAGTTTCAACGGACAAGCAGGATCTTCGGCGGAAAAAAGGGCGGCCGAGGCCGCCCTTTGCACGATGGAAGATGCGTGCCGCCAGGTCAGTTGGTGGCCTTCAACCCGAGCGACTTCAGGAGCTTCTCGTTCTTGACCATCGAGTCCTGCACCACCTTGCGGAATTCGTTCGCGCCGCGGATGACGATTTCCGTGGCCTGGAAAGCCATGCCCTTCTTGACCTGGGGTGCTCCCATGGTCTTTACCACTGCTACACGGATCTTGTCGCTGAGCGCCTTGGGCGTACCCTTCGGCACGAAGAATCCCATCCAGCCGCTGTAATCGAAGCCCGGGATGGTGTCGGAAATCGGAGGAATGCCGGGGAGCAGCGGCGTCGCCCTGGGCAGGCTGTGGGCGATCGCGCGCATGCGTCCGGCTTGCACGTGCCTCATCGCGGCCGGAGAAGGTATGAGCGACCATTGGGACTCGCCGGACGCGACCGCCGCCGACGATGCGCCGCCGCCCTTGTAGGGCACGTGCAGCGACTTGAACCTGGCCGCCTGTAACAAGTACGCCCCGGCAAGGTGGCTCTGCGAACCGGTGCCGGCGGAGGCCATGTTGAACGTCTTGCCGCTCCTGGCGTAAGCAATCATGTCTTTCACCGAATTGATCGGCAGCGAGCGGTTCACCACCAGCACGTTGAGCGTTTCCGCAAACTGCACGACAGAGTCGTAGTCATTCACGGGATGATACGTGGGATTCTTCACGAGGAGTCTCGCAATGGTGGTGGCTGCCGTTGTGGCGGTAATCAGCGTGTAGCCGTCCGGGTTGGCGTTCTTGGCGATTTCCATGCCGATGATGCCGGCCGCGCCGCCGCGGTTGTCCACCACGATCTGCTGCCCGATGACTTCCGAGAGTTCGTTGCTCACGATGCGGCTCAAGGTGTCCACTGCGCTGCCCGGCCCGTTCGGAACGATCAACCGTACCGGACGCGTGGGAAAATCCTTGGCCGCGTCCGCTGCCGCGGCCGGTGGGGTGTTGATCAACGCCGTAGCCGCCGCCGCGAGCGCGACGAATGTGCTGAGTCTCATTGGTTCTCTCCTCTCGTTGTTGGAATGCATCCTGCATCGTCCGGGGTCCACGCCCCGTTTCGATGGCGCATAGAATAAACCCGCAACCCGATTCCGCACAAATGGGCGCGAATATCCCACCAGCCTGCGGCGGACCGAGTCGGCGGCGATTGCCGCCGCCGCGGGAACTCGGGGCCGGGAAAGGTGTCATTTTTGAGCCGCTGCAGGAATGAGGTAGCATTGACCCCCATGAAACGTCTGTTGATCGCCCTGCTGTTCTTTGCGGGACTCGGTTCGTGCGCCATCGTTCCCGATCAATACAACGGGGACGGCGCGCCGTCGAGCGCGCGTATCGTTCCGTTGAGGTCCGAGCGGCCTCTGGTGGCGCTGGCGCTGGGCAGCGGCGGCACGCGCGGCTTCGCGCACGTCGGCGTGATCAAGGCGCTGGAAGCGGAAGGAATCGAGGCCGACATCGTGACCGGAGCGAGTTCCGGCGCCGTCGTTGCGGCGCTCTACGCGGCGGGATACAAGGCGCAGCGCTTGGAGGAAATCGCGGTCGGCCTCGAACAGGACGATCTCGTCGATTTCGTGCTGTTCGGAAAGGGATGGGTGCGCGGTGAAGCGTTGCAGGAGTTCGTCAACGATCTGCTCGCGCGACGCCCGATCGAGCGGCTGCCCAGGGCGTTCGCGGTGGTCGCCACCGAGGCGAAGAGCGGGCGGCTGACGGTTTTCAATCGGGGAAACACCGGCGTTGCGGTGCGTGCATCGGCGAGCGTTCCGAATCTCTTCGTGCCGCCGGTCATCAACGGCGAGGAGTATGTCGACGGCGGGCTGACGAGTCCGGTGCCGGTGCACATCGCGCGGCGCATGGGTGCGGACGTGGTGATTGCGGTGGACGTGTCGTGGTTCGCGCAGGCGCGCAACGGCGGCGGAGACATGGACGCGGCACAGCGCCGGCCGCGCTACCAGTTGCTGGAGCGGGAACTTGCGCAGGCCGACGTCGTGATCGCGCCGCGCACCGTGCGCACGCGCATGCTGGATTTCGACCGCAAGCTGGAGAACGTCGCGGCAGGTGAAGAAGCCGCGCGCGAAGCGATACCGCAATTGCGCGAGATCATCGCCCGGGTCGCCGCCGAGAAGCACCGATTGACCCGCGCGCGCGCGCAACCGGCCCTCGTCAAAGCCGAATGAATAATCGCCCTTTTGCGGGGATCAAGGTACTTGATTTCACCCGCGTGCTGGCCGGACCGTACTGCGCGTACCAGCTTGGATTGCTGGGCGCCGACGTCGTCAAGGTGGAGCGCCCGGGCCGCGGTGAAACCATCCGCTGGCGCACCGAGGCCGATCCGGCGTTCGGCAGGAACGGCATGTCGCTGGGATTCATGACGCAGGCCGCGAACAAGCGCTGCATCGCGGTCGACGTCGACCGGCCCGAGGGGCGGGAGATTTTCCTCAGGCTCGCGGCGAACGCCGACGTCGTGGTGCAGAACCTGCGCACCGGTTCCGCCGAAAAACGCGGCATCGGTTACCAGGACATCAAGGCGCTCAACCCCGGGGTCATCTACTGTTCGGTCACGGCTTACGGAAATACCGGGCCGAAACAGCGCCACGCGGCGTACGACAGCGTGATCCAGGCATGGTCGGGCCTGATGAGCATCACCGGCACGCCGGAGAGCGCGCCGCTCAAGGCCGGCCCGCCGATCGTCGATTACGCGACCGGAATCGCCGCGGCGTACGCGGTCTCCGCCGCGCTTTTCCAGCGCGGCCGGACGGGAGAAGGGCAGTACATCGATCTCTCGATGCTCGACACCACGATGGTTCTGATGGCCTCGGTGGTGACGGCTTACCTCAACACCGGCGTTGCGCCGAAGCCCGCGGGAAACGACGCCGCCAGCCGTGCGCCTGCATCGACCACGTTCAACACCGCGGACGGGCTGCTCGCCATCGCCGTGAACGAGGAGCATCAGTATCAGAATCTGCTGCGGGTCCTCGGTCTGCAGGAACTCAACAACGATTCGCGCTTCGCCCAGCCGTCGGCCCGCCGTGAAAACGTGCCGGCGCTGCGCGCGGCGATCCAGCAAACGCTCATGTCGCGCACCGCCGCGGATTGGGAAGCGCTGCTCAATGAGGCCGGCGTGCCGGGCGGGCGCGTGCGCACGATACCGGAAGCCCTGGGCGAGGCGCAGATCGAATCGCGATCGTTGTTCCACACCTTTCCGCCCGGGATGACCGGATTTTCCCGCGACCTCCGGATTCCGCTCGCGCCGTTCCGGTTCGAGCACGACGGCCCGCAGGCGGATACTCCGCCGCGTCCGGTCGGGTCCGATACCGATGCGGTGCTGCAGGATCTGGGCTATAGCGCCGACGACATACGCGGGTTGCGCGAGAGCGGCGTAATTTGAGAAAAATCGGGGACCACCTTTTCCGCCGAGTGTCATGCCCGCGGGGCCTGCCCCCGAGTGCCGTAGTCGGGGGACGGGCATCCAATCCCGTGCTTGAAATTGGATTCCCGACTCCTCGGGAATGACATGCTCTGAAATTGGATTCCCGATCCCCGATCAAGACACTCGAGGACAGGCTACTCGGGAATGACAGTCACGTGTCATGCCCGTGTAGACGGGCATCCAATTCCGTGCTTGAAATTGGATTCCCGATTCCTCGGGAATGACAAACCGGTCACCGGTCACCGGTCACGCCTTCAACACTGAATTCACCCAAGCTTCTTGCGCGCGGCACGCGTGCGAGATTCCAGTTGCCGAGCGCCCAGTCCCATAAGGAACGCACGTCGGCCTGTTCGAGCGCGGGCGGGATCTCCTGACCGAGGAACCGCAGAGCCGCCACGAGCTGGGGCACGGGACGCCGCGGATCGATTGCGGGCGCGAAGGTCTGTTTGGACAGCTTTTCGCCCTCCGCGTTGACCGCGACGGGCAGATGGGCGTAGCGCGGGGTCGCGAAACCGAGCAGCCGTTGCAGATAGATCTGGCGCGGCGTGGAGTCGAGAAGATCGGCGCCGCGCACGACGTCGGTGATGCCCTGTTCCGCGTCATCGACGACGACCGCGAGCTGGTATGCGAAAACCCTGTCCGCGCGGTAGATGATGAAATCGCCCACATCCGTTTCCAGATCCTGCCGGATTCGGCCCTGCAGCGCGTCCACGAATCCGATCGCCGCGTTCCGCGTATTCACCCGCAACGCGCGCGCGGTCTTGCCGGCGGGAAGGCCCGCGCGGCAGGTGCCCGGATAGACGAAGCCATCGACCCCGGTCACTGCCGAATCGGCGATCTCGCGGCGGCTGCAGGCGCACGGATAGATGAGGCTGCGCTGGCGCAATTCGTGCAGCGCGGTGTGGTAAGCATCGCTGCGCGCGCTCTGATAGATGACCTGGCCGTCCCAATGCATGCCGCAGGCGTCGAGGGCGCGCAGAATGTCGCCGACCGCGCCGGGAACGACGCGCGGCGGATCGAGATCTTCGACGCGCACGAGCCATTCGCCGCCGCGCGATCTTGCCTCGAGGTAGCTTCCGACCGCAGCGATCAGCGAACCGAAGTGCAGCGGACCGGTGGGGGAGGGCGCAAAGCGCCCGCGGCAGTGTTCCATGCGCTACAGTCTAATGCGAAAAACGATTTCGCCACAGAGACCACAGAGATCACAGAGAAAGATCGTTAAGCGGGTAGCCGGGCAGAGGCGGAGCGGATTCCGGGCGATTCCGACCCCGGATTCCACTTCGTTTTATCCGGGCTACAGCTTTTGTTCTTTTCTCCGTGATCTCTGTGGCTGAACGCTTTTCGCATTAGCGGGTAGCCCGGAAGAAACGGGGCGGATTCCGGGAAATTCCAGCCCCTTGCGAGTTACAATTGGATTCCCGAGCCCCGACTAAGACACTCGGGGACAGGCTCCTCGGGAATGACAAATCGGCGGTACGCATGTAAAACCAGCAGGTAGCCCGGAAGAAGCGGAGCGGATTCCGGGTGATTCCGACCCCGGATTCCACTTCGTTTTATCCGGGCTACAGCTTTTGTTCTTTTCTCTGTGATCTCTGTGGCTGAACGCTTTTCGCAGGCTCGATTCCGTTCATGATTATGACCGCGCCACTTCGCACCGAACTGCCCTATCGATCCGACAGCGTCGCGCTGTTCGAGGCGATCGCCGACCTGCCATGGGCGGTGTTCCTCGACAGCGGGCAACACCATCCGGGCCAGTCGCGCTACGACATCCTCGCCGCGCAGCCGTACGTGCGACTGGTGACGCGCGGCGGCCTCACCGAGATTCACGCCGATGCGGTCGAGCTCTCGCGCGAGGACCCGTTTGCGCTGGTGAGGCGCCACCTGGAGATCGACGCGGCGGCGCGCAATGATTTTCCCTTCTGCGGCGGGGCGATCGGCTACTTCGCATACGATCTCGCGCGGCGCCTGGAAAATCTTCCCGCGCTTGCCGAGGATTCCGAGCGGATCCCGGACATGGCGATCGGCATTTACGACTGGGCGCTAGTGGTCGATCACCTCGAGCGCAGGAGCTGGCTCGTTGGCCAGGGCCGCGATCCCGATACCGACGTCAAGTGGGACGGCCTCGTCGCGTGTTTCAGCGCGCCGCAGCCCGAGAAGGCGCGCGTGCCGTTTTGCGTCACCTCGCCGGTCGTGTCCAACATGACGCGGGAAACCTATGGAGAAGCATTCAGGCGCATTCACGACTACATCGGGAACGGGGACTGCTACCAGGTGAATCTGGCACAGCGTTTCGCGGCCGGCGCGGCGGGAGATCCGTGGCTCGCCTATCAGCGACTGCGCGTCATCAATCCGGCGCCGTTATCCGCGTTTCTGAGCACGCCCTACGCGCAGATTCTTTCCGCCTCTCCCGAGCGTTTTCTGAAGGTGGAGAACGGACGCGTGGAGACGAAACCGATCAAGGGCACACGTCCGCGCGTGGGACATCCGCGGCTCGACGCCGAGCTCGCCGAGGTGCTGCGCGCGAGCGAGAAGGACCGCGCGGAGAACGTCATGATCGTCGACCTGCTGAGGAACGACCTGTCGAAGAACTGCGCGTCCGGCTCGGTGAAAGTGCCGAAGCTGTTCGATGTCGAGAGTTTCGCGACGGTGCACCATCTGGTCAGCACGGTCACGGGCGAGCTGAGACCGGGACGCGACGCGCTCGACCTCTTGCGCGGGTGCTTTCCCGGCGGCTCGATCACCGGCGCGCCCAAGGTGCGCGCGATGCAGATCATCGAGGAGCTCGAGCCGCATCGCCGCGGCGTTTACTGCGGCGCGATCGGCTACATCGGTTTCGACGGCAACATGGATCTCAACATCGCGATCCGCACGCTGGTCCGTTCTCATGGAACGATCCGCTTCTGGGCGGGCGGCGGCATCGTCGCCGATTCAAGGCTCGAGGACGAATACCAGGAAACCTTCGACAAGGCGGCGGCCATGTTGAAGCTCCTGCAGCAGAGCGCCGCCAGTCAGGCTGGCGCGTAACACCACCTCGCCTAACATTTGTTCGGCATCCCTCCTCGGGAAGGCGGGGTGCTGTGGCTACAACTCGACTTTGATCCCTGCCTGCTTGACGACCTTCACCCACTGCGCGAGATCGTCGCGGATGAAGGCGCCGAGTTCCTCCGGCGTGCTCGGCTGGACTTCCGCGCCGAGCGTGGTGAAGCGCCCCCTGATGGCGGGGGCGGCGAGAATTTTCACGAGCGTCGCGTTCAGCCGGGCCACGACGTCGCGCGGGGTTTTCGCCGGAGCGAGCACGCCGGTGACCGTGCTGGCGTCGAATCCCGGGACGCCGGACTCCGAAAGCGTCGGCACCTCGGGCAGGGCGGCGGCACGCTTCGCCGTGGTCACCGCGATCGGCCGGATGCGGTTCGCCTTGATATACGGCAGCGCCGAGGAGATCTGGTCCACATGCGCGAACACGTGCCCGGCGATCAGATCCACCAGGGCCGGTCCGCTTCCCTTGTATGGGACCAGCGTCATGCGTGCGCCGGCCCTGATCATGAACAACTCGGCGATGAGGTGGTTGGTGGTGCCCACTCCGGCGTTGGCCATGAGCATCCTGCCGCCCTGCGCATTTGCGACCGCGATCAGCTCCCTGGTGGTCCTGGCCGGCACCGCGGGGTGGACCACGATGGCGAGGGGCACGACGGCGACGCGTCCGACCGGAGCGAAGTCGCGCACGATGTCGTACGGCAGTTTGGGATAGAGCGCGGGGCCGTTGGTCATGACGCTGCTCGAAGCCATGAGGACCGTGTGACCATCGGGCGCGGCTTTGGCGACGACATCGGCGCCGATCGTTCCGCCCGCGCCGGCCCGGTTCTCCACGAGCACCTGCTGGCCGAAAGCCTGGCCGAGCGCGGGAGCGACGGTGCGCGCGGTGATGTCCACATTGCCTCCGGGAGCGAAGGGCACGATCATGCGTACCGGCCGCTCGGGAAACTGTGCTGCCTGAGTGCCCAGAGCGAGAGCAAAAAGAATTGCGGCGAATCCACTGGTCTTGGCGCCACTCATGACGCGTTCTCCCCCCGATAATCACGATGTGGAGGTTCTACGCGATTTATAATAGGGACACCCATTTCCGCTCCCAGCTCACGCTGGCAGGTTCACGAAAATCGTGTCCCCGATAACCATACGGTTTATTCTTAACGCGCAATGACAGACATCCGTCGTATCGTAATCGTCGGCGGGGGTGCGGGAGGGCTCGAACTCGCTACGCGGCTGGGTGACACGCTGGGCCGCCGGGAGCGCGCGCGGATCACGCTCGTCGAGCGTGCCCGCACGCATTTGTGGAAGCCGCTGCTGCACGAAGTCGCCGCGGGCAGCATGGATCTCGATGCCCACGACCTCGACTACCTGGCGCAGGCGCGCTGGCACCACTTTCGGTTCCAGTTGGGGAGCATGGACGGCATCGATCGCGTGCGCCGCGTGGTGCTGGTTGCGCCCAGCTTCGATGACGAAGGCCGCGAGCTCATTTCCCGCCGCGAGATTCACTACGATACGCTGGTGATCGCGGTCGGCAGCAACACCAACGATTTCGGCACGCCCGGCGCGCGCGAGCACGCGATCAGCCTGGATACTCCGGAGCAGGCGGAGCTTTTTCACCGGCGGCTCATCAATGCCTGCATCCGTGCCAACGCCCAGGCCGCGCCGCTAAAGCCCGAGCAGCTCAACGTCGCGATCATCGGCGGCGGTGCGACGGGCGTGGAACTGGCCGCCGAGCTGCACAAGACCACGCGCGAGCTCATCGCCTACGGGCTCGACAAGATCGATCCGGAGCGCGACGTGAAGCTCACCATCATCGAGGCCGCGCCGCGCATTCTCCCGGCGCTGCCCGAACGTCTGTCGAAGGCGACCGAGAGCCTGCTGCAGGACATCAAGGTGCAGGTGCTCACCGGCGAGCGTGTGACGGAAGTGGTCGCCGACGGCGTCTTGACGGCGGGCGGCAGGAAAATCCCGGCCGAACTGACCGTGTGGGCGGCAGGGATCAAGGCGCCGGATTTCCTCAAGGACATCGGCGGCCTGGAGACCAACCGCCTGAACCAGCTCGTGGTCAGGCAGACGCTCGACACGACCCGGGATCCCGACATCTTCGCGATCGGGGACTGCGCGAGCTGTCCCTGGCCGGGTCACGCGCATCCGGTGCCGCCGCGCGCGCAGGCCGCCCATCAGCAGGCGCTGCATCTCGTGTCGATGCTCGGGCGCCGTCTCGCCGGGAAACCGCTCAAGCCGTACGTGTACCGGGATTTCGGTTCTCTCGTGTCTCTCGGCGAATATTCGACGGTCGGCAACCTGATGGGCGCGCTGCTGGGCGGCAGCATCTTCATCGAGGGGTTGTTCGCGCGTTTCATGTACGTGTCGCTCTACCGCATGCATCTCTACGCGCTGCACGGACTCGCGAAGGTGGTGTTCGACACGCTCGCGCGCTGGATCACGCGCCGCACCGAACCCAGGATCAAGCTTCATTAGCCACAGAGATTACAGAGAACGCGAAGGTCGCTATCGAATGCTTGAAATTCCCCGCTCCCGCATCGGAGCCCTCATGTCATGCCCGCAGCGGCGGGTATCCAATTTGAAGCGCACCGAAATTGGATTCCCGATCCCCGACTAAGACACTCGGGGACAAGCTCCTCGGGAATGACAGAACTCCGTGGCTGAAGTAATTTATCAGGGCTGAGGCCTGCGCTCCTGATAAACTTCCTGGCGCGCCGGCTGTCTGACGGTATCAAGCGAATTTCTCTTCGATCTCTGTGGCGGACATTTTCCGGGAGCACGCGATGGCGGTTTTTGAACTGAACAAGGATACTTTCGAGGACGTGGTGACCAAGAACGACATGGTCATCGTCGATTTCTGGGCGCCGTGGTGCGGCCCGTGCAAAGGGTTTGCACCGATCTTCGACGCGGCTTCCGAGCAGCACCCCGACGTCGTCTTCGCCAAGGTCAATACCGACGAGGAGCAGGAAATCGCCGGGCACTTCGCCATACGCTCGATTCCGACGCTCATGGTGTTCCGCGAGAAGGTGATCCTGTTTTCCCAGGCCGGCGCGCTGCCGGCGCAGGGGCTGGAGAGCGTGATCGCCCAGGCCAAGGCACTCGACATCGCCAAGGTCCACCAGGAAATCGCCGAGCAGGAAGCCCAACAACAGCAGTAGGGCGGCATTCCCATGCCGCCGGCGATTGTCGGCAAAGGATTGCCGGCCTACCTTGAACCTTGCACCTTGAACCTTGAATCCTATGACTGAAGCGACGATCGAGATCATCAAGAACGGCCCGCTGAAGGTTACGGGCATAACGGCTTGCCGCAATTCCCGTGGCGAGTCGATCGCGGTGCAGGAGACGATTTTCCTTTGCCGTTGCGGCGGTTCGCGGAACAAGCCGTTCTGCGACGGCACGCACAAGAAGATCGGCTTCACCGACGACAAGAACTGAAAGCCGAACCCCGAACCTTGAACCCGCCGCGCGCTGACGGCCCGGCCGGAGCGAGGATACAATCTGTCCTCCTGTCCCCTGGGACCGCATCCGGAAAGTCATGAAAAAACTGGTGTTGATCTTGCTCGCTGTCGGCGTGTTGGGCGGAGTCGGCTACT
Source organism: Betaproteobacteria bacterium (assembly GCA_016202605.1). Taxonomy (GTDB): domain Bacteria; phylum Pseudomonadota; class Gammaproteobacteria; order Burkholderiales; family SG8-41; genus DSOT01. The sequence continues at coordinate 49,636 of JACQOJ010000074.1, read as the reverse complement.
ACTGGAAGTACTCGACTTCTTCGCCTGTTGCACAAAAGGCGGCGGGTCCAGGCGGTGGCGGCGGTCCGCCGCGCGGCCTGCCCGTGAAAGCGGGCGTCGTCAAGAGCGGAAGGATCCTGGACGAACTGAGCGCGGTCGGCACGCTGCTCGCGAACGAATCGGTGATGATCCGCCCGGAACGCGACGGCCGCATTTCGGAAATTCACTTCGGCGAGGGCCAGCTCGTGCGCAAGGATGCCAGACTGGTGTCACTCGACTCCTCGGAAATCGAAGCGCAGCTGGCGGCGGTCAACGCCGAGTTGAGCCTCAATCGCAGCCGCATGAAGCGCGCCGAGGAACTGCACGCGAAGAATTTCATCAGCGCGCAGGCGCTCGATGAGGCGCGCGAAAACCTCAACCAGTCGCTCGCGCGCCAGGCGGAGGTCAAGGCGCGCCTCGACAAGACCGTGATCTCGGCGCCGTTCGAGGGCGTGGCCGGGCTGCGGCAGGTGAGCCCCGGGGCCTACGTCAAGGCGGGACAGGACATCGCGCGGCTGGAGGGCATCGGCACGTTGAAGCTCGACTTCCGCGTGCCCGAGATCTACCTGGGCAGGCTCAAGCCGCGGCAGGCGGTGCAGGTGCGCGTCGACGCCTATCCCGGCGACGCTTTCCAGGGCGAGATCTACGCGATCGAGCCGGCGGTCGATGAACAGACGCGCACGGTCCTGCTGCGCGCCCGCGTCCCCAATCCCGGCGTGCGGCTGAAACCCGGGATGTTCGCTCGCGTGAACCTGGTGCTCGGTACGCGCGAGAACGCGCTGCTTATCCCGGAGCAGGCGCTCGTGCCGCGCGGCAAGGACAACTTCGTTTTCCGCATCGTCGAGGGCAAGGCCGCGATGACGAAGGTCGAGATCGGCCTGCGCCGCATCGGTGACGTCGAGGTGGTGACAGGGTTGAGCAGTGGCGACCCCATCGTCATCGACGGCCAGCTGAAGCTCCAGGATGGTGCCTCAGTCATGGTCCTGAAGGATAAACCGCTTGCAACGATGACCAAGTAACAATGATGAATCAATCGATGAACGCGGAACGGTGATCGATGAACTTAACGACGCGAGCGCCATTGACCCACGCGATCTGCTTCGACGCACCAAGCGATTCGCCCTGAACATCATCAGCTTATATACGGATCTTCCGAAATCGACGGTGGCCCAAGTGCTTGGCAGACAGCTCCTGAGATCCGGAACATCGGTTGGTGCCCAGTACCGCGAAGCCCGACGCGCCAAGTCCGTCGCCGATTTCATTAGCAAGATGGAAGGCGCATTGCAGGAGCTCGAAGAGACCGGATACTGGTTGGAGCTCTTGGGTGAGCCAAAGACCGTCACGCAAACGGAAATTCAAGTGCTGCGTAACGAGGTAGAAGAACTGATTTCAATGCTTGTGGCAAGCGTGAGAACTGCAAAACGCCGGAAGCGGGTCGCCGTGTGACATCGCCGTTCATCGTTCATCGTTCATTGTTCATCGATGTTTTTGCCTGACATTTCGATCAAGCGTCCGGTCCTGGCGACGGTGATGAGCCTGCTCATCGTGCTGGTGGGCGTGATTTCGTTCCTGCGGCTCACGGTGCGCGAGTACCCGAAAATCGATTCGCCGGTGGTGTCGGTGCGCACCGTCTACAAGGGCGCGAGCCCGCAGGTGATCGAGAGCCAGGTCACGCAGCCGCTCGAGGACAGCATCTCGGGAATCGAGGGCGTGCGGACCCTCAAGTCGGTGAGCCGCGAGGAGGTGAGCCAGATCACCGTCGAGTTCGTGTCCGAACGCGATCCGGATGCCGCGGCCAACGACGTGCGCGACCGCGTCTCGCGGGTGCGGGGCAGGCTGCCCGACGAGGTCGACGAGCCGATCATCGCCAAGGTCGAGGCCGACGCGCAGGCGATCATGTGGCTGCGCCTGTTCAGCGACCGCCACAACGCGCTGGAGATTTCCGACTACGCGGATCGCTACGTCGCGGATCGCCTGAAGACGCTGGGGGGCGTCGCCAGCGTCATCATCGGCGGCGAGCGCCGCTACGCGATGCGCATCTGGCTCGACCGCGAACGGCTCGCGGCCTACGCCTTGACGCCGCAGGACGTGGAGGACGCGCTGCGGCGCCAGACCATCGAGGTGCCCGCGGGCCGGATCGAGAGCCGCAGCCGCGAATTCACGGTGCTGTCCGAATCGGACCTGCGCACGCCCGAGCAGTTCAACCGGCTCATCGTGCGCGAGGTGAAGGGTTATCCGGTCCGGCTGAAGGACCTGGGGCGCGCCGAGCTGGGGCCGCAGGACGAGCGCAACATCGTGCGCGTGAACGGCAATCCGGCCGTCGGACTGGGCGTGGTGAAGCAGTCGACCGCGAACACGCTGGCCGTGGCGCAGGCGGTCAAGGCCGAGTTGCCGAGAATCCGCGACGCGCTGCCGCCGGGCATGGACATCGGCATCGCGTTCGACACCTCGGTGTTCATCGACCAGTCGGTCAAGTCGGTCTACACCGTGGCGGCCGAGGCGCTGGCGCTGGTGGTGCTCGTGATCTTTTTCTTCCTGCGCTCGGTGCGCGCGACGCTGATTCCGTTCGTCACGATCCCGGTGTCGCTGATCGGCGCGTTTTTCCTCGTGTGGCTGATGGGATTCACCATCAACGTGCTGGTGCTGCTCGGCATCGTGCTCGCGATCGGGCTGGTGGTGGATGACGCGATCGTGGTGCTGGAAAACATTCACCGCCACATCGAGGAGGGCATGAAGCCGCTGCAGGCCGCGTTTCGCGGTGCGCGCGAAATTGCTTTTGCCGTTGTGGCGATGACGGTGACGCTTGCTGCGGTCTTCGCGCCGCTCGCGTTTGCAACGGGCAATACCGGCAGGCTCTTCACGGAGTTCGCCCTTACCGTCGCCGCAGCGGTGGTGGTTTCGGGTTTCGTCGCGCTCACGCTGACGCCGATGATGTGCTCGAAGCTTCTGCATCACGAGAAGTCGCACGGTCGCATCTACAACGCGCTCGAGAAGTTCTTCAACGGAGTCGCATTGGGCTATCGCCGGTCGTTGGCCTGGAGCCTCGGGCACCGCGTGCTGGTGATCGGCGTCTTCGCAATCGTCGCCGTGAGTGGCGCGCTGCTCTTCAAGACGCTCAAGTCGGAGCTTTCTCCGCTCGAAGACCGCGGCTACTTCATCGGGGTGATGGTCGCACCGGAGGGCGCGACCATGGACTACACCGACGGCTACGCCAGGATCTGGGAAAAGATCTACAGCGAGGTGCCCGAGATCATCAATTATTTCGTGGTCGTGGCGCCGGGACTGGAGCGTCCCAACCCGGTCAATTTCGCCCTGTCGTTCATGCGGCTCAAGGACTGGGGCGAGCGTGATCGCAAGACGCAGGAAATCACGGCCGCGCTTGCCCCGAAAATGTTCGGCGCCATGCCGGGCGTACTGGCGTTTCCCATCAATCCGCCCTCGCTCGGACAGAGCTTTCGCAATCCGCCGGTGCAGTTCGTGGTGCAGGGCAATTCGTACGGGGACCTCGAACGCGTGGTCAACGCGCTCATGGAGAAGGCCCGCGGCTTCCCGGGACTCGCCAACATCGACTCGGATCTCAAGCTGAACAAGCCGCAGCTTGCCGTCGACATCAACCGCGAGAAGGCGGCGGCGGTGGGCGTGCAGGTGGAGAACATCGGCCGCACGCTGGAGACGCTCCTCGGCGGCCGGCAGGTGACCCGCTTCAAGCGCGAGGGCAAGCAATACGACGTGATCGTCAAGCTCGAGGACAAGGACCGCCGCAAGCCGACCGATCTCACCGCGATCTACGTGCGCGGCGCCGACGGGCGGTTGAACCAGCTTGCCAACCTGGTGACGGTCAACGAGACGGTCGCGCCGAAGGAACTCAATCACTTCAATCGCCTGCGGGCGGCCATCATCCAGGCGAACGTCGCTCCCGGCTACACGCTGTCCGAAGCCTTGATCTTCATGGAGAAAGCGGCGGGAGAGATGCTCACCGCCGAATACCGGACGGCGCTCGACGGCCAGTCGCGTGAATTTCGCGAGTCGGGTCAGGAGCTGTGGGTGGTGTTCGTGCTGGCGCTCGCCTTCATCTATCTCGTGCTCTCCGCGCAGTTTGAAAGTTTCCGCGGCCCGCTCGTCATCATGCTCACCGTGCCGCTCGCCATCACGGGAGCGCTCGCCATGATGAAGCTCGCCGGCATCACGCTCAACGTCTACAGCCAGATCGGGCTGGTGATGCTGATCGGGCTGATCACAAAGAACGGCATCCTGATCGTAGAGTTCACAAACCAGTTGAGGGACCGCGGCATGGAGAAGTTCGACGCGCTGGTCGAGGCCTCCGCGCTGCGGCTGCGCCCGATCCTGATGACGACCTTCGCGACGGTGCTGGGCGCGGTGCCGCTGGCCGTCGCGGCCGGCGCCGGCTCCGAGTCCCGTTCCGCGATCGGCTGGGTGGTGATCGGCGGCATGAGCGTGGGCACGCTCTTCACGCTCTACGTGATCCCCACCGCTTACACTTACATCGTCGGCGACCGCGTGCGGATCGCCGAAGGAGAAACCGCGGTGTTGAGGAGAGAAAGCGAACCCGCGCCCGCTCCCAGAACGTGATTTCACCCGCCAAGCGCCAGCAGCGCCTGCCGCTCCGAACCACGAGCCACGAACCACGAACCTTATGCAGGAAATGACGAACCTCCTCGCCCAGCATGGATTGACGCTGGTGTTCGTGAACGTGTTCCTCACCCAGGCCGGGCTGCCGGTGCCGGCGATCCCGGTGCTCGTGGTGGCCGGAGCGTTCGTGCAGCAGGGAGAACTCGCCATGGCCGGGGTGCTCGTGACGGCGGTCGCGGCATCGTTGCTCGGCGATGCGCTGTGGTTCGTCGCCGGCCGGCGCCACGGATACCGCATCCTGCGCACGCTCTGCCGCATAGCGATCGAACCGGACTCGTGCGTCAAGCAGACGGAGAACATTTTCGAGCGTTGGGGTGCCCCGTCGCTCGTGGTGGCGAAGTTCATTCCGGGGTTCGCGACGGTGGCGCCGCCGCTGGCCGGCACGATGCGTCTCGACATCGGGCGATTCGCGGGCTACAGCTCCGCGGGTGCGTTGCTGTGGGCCGCGGTGCCGGTGGTTGCCGGGATGTTTTTTCACTCCGAAGTGGAGCAGGCCCTCGCGTGGCTGGTGAACACGGGCACCGGCGCGCTGATGCTGCTCGCGGGTATCATTGCGGCCTACGCCGGGATCAAGGGGTTGGAGCGCTACCTCCTCATTCGCTTTCTGCGGATGGTCCGCATCAGCGTCGGGGAGTTGCACGACCTGATGCGAAGTGGAGCTGAACTGGTGATACTTGATGCCCGGTCGGGCATGGCGCGCCGGCTCGATCCGCGTCGCATTCCGGGTGCGGTTGCGGTGGACATCAACGTTCCCGGGATCAGTCTTGCCGCGGTGCCCCCGGACCACGACGTGGTGGTGTACTGCAGTTGACCGAATGAAGCGAGCGCGGCGCGTGTCGCCCGCCTGTTGATGGACAAGGGGTTCAAACGCGTGCGCCCGCTCGAAGGCGGTCTGGAGGCGTGGATTGCCGCCGGACACGAGATTGCGATCGACGTACCTATGGAGTAAGGAGGCAACATGGAGCGACTGTGCGAAGCGGCGAAACGTTATGGTCCCCTGGCGGGACGCATCCTGATGGCGCTGATTTTCCTGAAGTCCGGTTTCGGCAAGGTCACGAACTTCGCCGGCACGGCGGGTTATATGGCGAGCAAGGGCATGCCGATGGCGGAGGTCCTGCTGGTGGGGGCGATCGTCCTCGAGCTGGCGGGCGCGATCATGCTTGTCATCGGCTGGAAGGCGCGCTGGGGCGCATTGCTGCTGATCGTGTTCATGATTCCCGCGACCCTCGTCTTTCACGATTTCTGGGCGGCCGATGCCGCGCACTACGGCAACCAGCTCAACCATTTCATGAAGAATGTCGCCATGATCGGCGGGCTGCTCTACGTGATGGCGTTCGGCGCCGGACCGCTCGCCCTGGACAAGGCGAAGGTCAAAGAATGAACGATGAATGATGACCGATGAACGACGACATGGTAGGGCGGTATTCCCATGCCGCCGGCGATTGTTGGCAAAGGATTGCCGACCTACCTTGAACCTAGAACTACTCAACAAAGGAAGTCCGAAATGCAGGAGCGACGAGCGACGACGAGTGTTCCCATTCACGATTTGCTGGCGCGGCGGTGGAGTCCACGCGCCTTCGACCCCGCGCGCGAGGTCACGCGCGAGCAACTGGTGACCTTGCTCGAGGCGGGGAGGTGGGCGCCCTCGTGCAACGGCGACGAACCGTGGCGCTATCTGATCTGGGAGCGAAAGCGGGATCCCGAGGGCTGGCAGAAAGCCTTCGACTGCCTGTCGGAAAATAACCGGAAATGGGTAAAGAACGTGCCGTTGCTCATGCTCTCGTGCGCCGGCAGCCTTTTCCAGCATAACGGCAAACCCAATCGCTGGACGCAGCACGACACCGGTGCGGCGAGTTTGTCCATCGCGCTGCAGGCGCTCGCGCTGGGATTGGTCGCGCACCAGATGGGAGGATTCGATGTCGAGAAAGCGCGCGCGGCATTCGAAGTTCCCGCCGAGTACGCGCCGATGTCGATGATCGCCGTCGGCTACCAGGCCGAGCCCGACATCCTCGACGATGAAACAAAGGCGAAGGAACTGCGCGCGCGCGGCAGAAAACCGCTTGCCGAGCGCTTTTTCGAAGGCGGATGGGGGAACGGTTTGCGGCCGTGAGCGGCTGTCAGCGCCACCGCAGCAGGAACGTGTTGTCCGGGACGCGATCGACGCGCGTGGAGTACGGGCGCCCCTCGCGGTTCAGCATCCGTTCGAGCCAGCGTGCGCCCTCGTCCGGCGCGCGGTTCACGCGGAAGCGGCGGATCTGCGTCGGCGTCATGGCGAGGCGCGCCAGGCTGCCCGCGGCATCGAACGTCAGGAAGTACATCAGGGCGAGGTCGGGGCGGTACGATTCGTGACCGCTGATGCCTTCGTAGTCGTTCAGGAAGTCGCCGCAACCGTAGAGGATCGGTTTGCCGCGATGGACTTCGATTGCCTGCGGATGGTGTGAAGAATGCCCGTGCACCACGTCCACGGCGGCCGCATCGATGAGACGGTGTGCAAAGGCGCGTTGTTCGTCGGGAATCTCGTAGCCCCAGTTGCTTCCCCAGTGGATGGAGGCCACGACGATGTCGCCGGGGCGTTTCGCGGCGCGGATCTGCCGCGCGATCGAATCCGCGCTCCGTTCGGAGAAATCGGGAAGGAAATTCACACCCGCGCGATTTCCATGCGCCGCCCACGCGCGCGGCACGCCCGCGCTCTCGGTACCGAAGGAAAACACCACAACCCGGCCCTTGCCGGTCAATTCGATGATCGCGGGTGCGGCCGCCTCCGCATCGTTCCGCCCTGCGCCCGCAACGCGAATGCCGGCGCCGCGCAGCACATCGAGGGTTTCCCGCAGGCCGTCGTAGCCCCAATCCAGCACGTGGTTGTTCGCGAGCACGCAGCAGTGGATGCCCGCGGCCGTGATGCAGGGGACGTTGGCGGGATGCATGCGGTAATGAATGCCTTTACCCGGCCAGGCATCCTCGGCTGTCGTCACCGCGGTTTCGAGATTGATGATCCGCACGTCCGGCCGCACGCGCTCGAATTCAGCCGGCGCATCGCCCCAGACATATGCGAAATCCACCGGCCGCTTCAGCGGTCCCGTTTTCTCCTCGGCCAGCGCCACGTAGCCCCGCACCGAGCGCATATAGGGCTCGAAGAGATGTGGTTTGCCGGGATGCGGGAGCACCTGGTCGATGCCGCGACCCGTCATCACGTCGCCGCACAGAAAGAGCGTGAGGTGGGACGAGCCGGCGTCCGGGTGAACAACTGATCGCGACATTTGCTTTGCCTCTGCACCCGCCGCACGCGTCGCCTCCCGCGCGACGAACAAGCCGGTTGCGAATCCGCCGGTCAACCACGCCACCGCGCCATTGACGAGGCGGCGGCGCATGCGGAAGGTGGTCACGGCGCCATCACGATCTCTTCCCACGTCGGGCACCCGCGTTGGTCCGGCGGCCGATCCCGGGGTTGCTTCGTCGCTGCGCTCCCCGCAAAGACGGTTGACGCCCCATGCGGCACGCGCAGATGAATGAACCGGGATCGAGGCTTTGGCGCTTACGCGATGTTGGTTGCCGCCGTGGTGCCCAATGGCACTGCGTCCGGAACCGCTTCGTTCAGGAAATTGAACTCGAGCTTGGTGCCCACGGGATCGTGCAGGAACACTTGGTATCCCGCGTTCTCGATGTTCTGTTCCTCGAAGGCGACGCCGAACTGTTTCAGGCGCTTGCGGAAGTCCGCGGCGCCCGCCGCCTTGAACGCGATATGGTCGATGCTGCCGGTGTGCTTGTCGTTCTTCGCGATCGAGCCTTCCGGAAATCGCGCCGACACGTGCACGATGGGATCGTCCCCGTCATAGAGCCAGATCCCGTCGAACATGAACGCCGGCCGATAGCCCTTCTTGAGGCCGAGCACGTCGCCGTAGAACTTTTCGATTGCGGGGATGTCGCTCTTCGAGCAGCGAACGTTCAAATGCAGGAAACCAGCGAATTTCATGACCCTCTCCTTTGGCGCCGTCAGTCCGAGGCGAGGCCGTTGCCCCGCACGGATCGGATTTGCCGCACGATTGTGCCCTTGTCGCGCGGCAGGGGCAAGAGCTGCAATATAATCCCGGTCAGTGGTCACAATAATTGGCACTCCCGTGAATCAACCGCGCACCGGCCCGCGCGCGGAAAACGTCCGGATTGCGGACATGCTGCGCGAGACGGCGACCCTGCTCGAGGTGCAGGGCGCAAATCCGTTCCGCGTCAATGCCTACCGCAATGCCGCGGCGGAGATCGTGCAGCTCGGGCAAGGCGTTCGGTCCGTGTTCGACGAGAAGGGCGCCGAGGGCCTGGAGGCGCTGCCGCGGATCGGGCGCGGGATCGCCTCGGCGATCGCCGAGATACTCATCACCGGCCGCTGGAGCCAGCTCGAGCGCCTGCGCGGGACGGTCGACGCGGTCACGCTTTTCCAGTCCGTTCCGGCGATCGGCCCCGGTCTTGCCGAACGCATTCACGACGATCTGCACGTCGATACGCTCGAGGCGCTGGAAACGGCGGCGCACGACGGGCGGCTGGAGCGTGTTCCGGGCATGGGGCCGCGGCGGGCGGCGGCGATTCGCGGCGCGCTCGCCACGATGCTCAGGCGCACGCGGGTGCCTCCGCCCCGCGCGGCGCGGCTTGCGGACGGTCCTTCGGTCGCGCTGCTCCTCGATGTGGACCGGGAGTACCGCGAGAAGGCAGAGGCAGGAAAGCTCCCGACCATCGCGCCGCGCCGCTTCAACCCCGGGGGAGAGTCATGGCTGCCGGTATTGCATACGAAGCGTGCGGTGTGGCACTTTACCGCTCTTTATTCGAACACCGCGCAGGCGCACCGGCTGGACAAGGTGCGCGATTGGGTCGTGATCTATTTTTATGACGATCACCACTCCGAGGGACAGCATACGGCGGTCACCGAAACGCGCGGGCCGCTGTCAGGCATGAGAGTCGTGCGCGGGCGCGAAGCGGAGTGCAAGGACCATTACGCGAACACGAAGGCGTGAACCTGGCGCCATGCGAAGCCCATGCTTGACCTGAATCAAGTTTCAGCATCACGAAATTGGATGCCCGCCCCTGACTAAAGCACTCGAGGGCAGGCTCTGCGCGGGCATGACACAACGCGCCTGCGCGGGAATGACACGCTTGTGTCATTCCCGAGGGGGCTTCTCTTGTCATTCCCGAACAATCGGGAATCCAATTTCAACCATCCCCGATGGGGTATTAAACGAGCCATTTTTCAGAAAAGGAGTCATCCATGTCCGAGTCCATGATGCGCCTCACGATGGTTTCGCCTCTTCCCGTTTACCTGGACGAGGCGGAGACGAGCGGCACGCTTGCGCCGCGCCCCGCGACGCTGGAGGGCAAGGTGGTGGGGCTGCTGCCGAACTGGCGGCCCTCGGCGCTGCACATCCTCAAGGCGGTGGGGACCCTGCTCGAGGAACGCTATCGCCTGAAGGCGCTGGTCATCGAGCAGCCGGTGCGCGAACTGCCGATTCGCACCGGCAAACTGCTCGATACCATGCGCGAGACGCTCGACAATTTCGCGAGCCGCGTCGACGTGGCGATCACCGCGACCGGCGACTGAGGCTCGTGCACGACGTGGTGTAGCCACGTCACCCCCGCTCTTGAAGCCCGCGGCATCCCGACGGCGATGATCGTCACCGATACCTTCGCGCAGTTCGCGCGGCGCATGTCGTCCACGCAGGGTTGCCCGTACGTGATCATCGCGGAGACCCCGAACCCCATCCGCCAGCTCGAGCCGGAGGCGTTGCGCGTCCGTGCCGAAGCGATGATCGGCACGCTCGTCGAAGGGCTCACGCTGCCGCCGGCCGAGATCGAAACCCGGTTGAAGGACATCGCGAAGCGGCAGATTCATCCCGAGGGCATGGTGCGCGCCTCGGTGCCTGTATGATGGAGCACCTTCGATGACACACGCCCAAAAACAACTCGAGGCTCCGTCGGCAGCGGAGCTGATCACGCTCGCTTACGAGCACGCGTACGAACAGGGCTGGACCGACGGCTTGCCCATCATCCCCGCAACACCGGAGGCCGTGGACCGGTTCATTGCCGCAAGCGGCCGCGCGGCGGAAGAGGTAATCGCCTTGCTGCCCCCGCGCAAGGGCAGGGCGACGGTGGAGGCGATCGCGGTGAGCGCGGTCATGGCCGGATGCCGTCCGGAGTACATGCCGCTCCTCGTCGCCGCGGTGGACGGGTTGACCGATCCCAACTATCCGCTCGAATTCATGCAGGTGACGACCAACCCGATGACGCCCTTTCTGCTCGTCAACGGACCGGTGCGTCACGAGCTCGAGATCAATTTCGGCACCGGCTGCCTCGGACCGGGATGGCGCGCGAATGCGACCATCGGCCGCGCGATTCGCCTCATCCTCAACAATATCGGCGGCGCGCTGCCCGGCATATATTCGAAGGTGAGCTTCGGCTCGCCGCTGCGCTACTCCTACATCTGCGGCGAGAACGAGGAAGAGAATCCGTGGGCGCCGTTCCATGTGGATCGCGGATTTTCCCGCGAAGACAGCACCGTCACCGTATTCAAGGCGTCGAACTTCTGCAATATTTCGGGCGGCGAGGGCGTGGGCCCGGACGAGATCCTGCGCCAGATCGCGACCAACATGCCGCCGATGTACGGCGGAGGCGACGGCGCGCTGCTGCTGCTCGGCGTCAACCACGCGGAATCGCTGCATGGCGCCGGACTTACCAAGCGCGACATCCGGCAGCGGTTATGGGAACTTGCGCGGTTGCCGGTATCGCACTTTGCGACCGACTTCGCGCAGATGGAAATCGCCGCCGGCCGTGGCGATGCGAATACCGTGTGGCGCGCCCGGAGTCCAGACGAGATCTACATCGCGGTCGCCGGCGGTCCCGGCCCCCAGGACGTGTACATCGGCGCCGGTATGCCGATGACGCGCCTTGTCCCCGGGAACTGAATCTGCTGTGTCGTTCCCGAACAATCGGGAATCTCATCTGAACCACGACAAATTGGATGCCCGCCTACGCGGGCATGACAGACCTTTGTCATTCCCATGAAGACGGGAATCCAATTTCAACGCGGCGAAAATTGGATGCCCGCCTACGCGGGCATGACAGACCTTTGTCATTCCCATGAAGATGGGAATCCAATTTCAACGCGGCGAAAATTGAATGCCCGCCCCCCGATTAAAGCACTCGAGGGCAGGCTCTACGCGGGCATGACACAGTAACTACAGGCGAACCTCACGTGAGCCAGGGCTCGATGCGCTCCGCATCGATGCCGAGCTTGTCGATGGCGCCGCGGACGGTGGAGGCCGGCAGGATTTCCTGTTCGGCGAGTGCCTTCAGCGCCGCGATCGCGATGTGGTTGCGATCGACCTCGAAGAACGCGCGCAGCGCGCTGCGAGTATCGCTGCGGCCAAAGCCATCGGTGCCGAGCGTGGTATAGGATCGGCGGACCAGGCCGCGGATCTGCTCGGCGTAGCCGCGGACGTAATCGGTTGCGGCGATCGCCGGACCCGCATGGTCTTTGAGGCAAGAATCCACCCAGGTTTCGCGGGGCGGCGCCTCGGGGTGCAGGCGGTTCCAGCGCTCCACGCGCATGCCATCGCGCGCCAGCCCGGTGAAACTCGTGACGCTCCACACGTCTGCGCCGATGCCGAAATCCTTTTCGAGCATGTCCGCTGCGGCCAGCGCTTCGCGCAGGATGGTGCCGCTGCCGAGAAGCTGGACGCGCTTCAACCCTTGAACCTCGAGCTTTGAACCTTGAACCTTGAACCCTGAACCTTGCACCCGACCCTCTCCCGCGGGCAGAGGCAGGGAAGAGGGACGGACCAGGTGCATGCCGCGGAGGATGCCTTCAATCGCATCCTCGCGCGCACGCGGGCCTGCGCGCCTCGAATCGCCCCTCTCTCGCGCATCAGTGCGGGAGAGGGGCGGGGGTGAGGGTTCGCCCGGCATGGCCGGCTGCGGATAGTTTTCGTTCATGACGGTAATGTAATAGAAAACGTCCTCCTGCTTCTCGAGCATCCTGCGCATTCCATCGTGTACGATCACCGCCAGCTCGTAGCCGAACGCGGGGTCGTACGAAACGCAGTTGGGCACGGTCGATGCGACGAGCTGGCTCGATCCGTCCTGATGCTGCAGGCCTTCGCCCGACAGCGTGGTGCGCCCGGCGGTGGCGCCGATTAGAAATCCGCGCGCGCGCGAGTCCGCCGCCGCCCACAGGAAGTCGCCCACGCGCTGGAAGCCGAACATCGAGTAGAAGATGTAGAACGGCACCATCGGCACGCCGTGCGCGCTGTAGGCGCTCGCCGCCGCGATCCACGACGACATCGCGCCCGCCTCGGTGATGCCTTCCTCGAGGATCTGCCCGTCCTGCGCTTCCTTGTAGTAGAGCAGCTCGTCGCGGTCCTCGGGTTCGTAGAGTTGTCCGACCGCGGAATAGATGGCGACCTGGCGGAAGAGCGACTGCATCCCGAACGTGCGCGCTTCGTCGGCGACGATGGGAACGACGCGCCGGCCGATCTGCGCGTCCTTGAGCAGTTGCGAGAGCAGGCGCACGAAGGCCATGGTGGTCGATTCCTCGCGCCCGTTGGATCCTTCGAGAAGCCGTGAAAAAGCGGCGAGCGCAGGAACCGGAAGCGCCGGCGCCGCACGCGGCCGCGCCGGAAGATAACCGCCCAGTTTGCCGCGCTGTGCGTGCAGGTATCTCATTTCCGGACTGTCCATCGGAGGCTTGTAGAAGCGCAGGTTCTGGACGTCTTCCGCCGAAAGCGACAGCGCGAAGCGGTCGCGGAACGCGAGCAGCGCTTCGTCCTCCAGTTTCTTGGCCTGGTGGGCGCCCATCTTGCCCTGGCCCCAGTGGCCCATGCCGTAGCCCTTCTTGGTCTGCGCCAGGATCACCGTGGGCCGGCCCTTGTGGTTGACCGCGGCGTGGTACGCTGCGTAGATCTTGATCGGGTCGTGGCCGCCGCGGTGCAGGCGGTCGATGTCTTCATCCGACAGATGCGCGACGATCGCCTTGAGTTCGGGATACTTGTTGAAGAAGTGCTCGCGGTTGAAGCGCCCGTCGGTCGCCGCGTATTTCTGGAACTCGCCGTCCACCGTTTCGTGCAGGCGCTTGAGGATGACGCTTTCCTCGTCGCGCGCGAACAGCGGATCCCAGTCCGATCCCCACAGCAGCTTGACCACGTTCCAGCCGGCGCCCGCGAACAGGCCTTCCAGCTCCTGGATGATCGAACCGTTGCCGCGCACCGGTCCGTCAAGGCGCTGGAGATTGCAGTTCACGACGAAGATCAGGTTGTCGAGCCCTTCGCGCGCCGCCACGGACAGGCCCGCGAGCGACTCGGGTTCGTCCATCTCGCCGTCGCCGACGAAGGCCCACACCTTGCGGCCCGCGGTTTCGAGAATGCCGCGGTGCTCGAGATAATGCATGAAGCGTGCCTGGTAGATCGCCGTGATCGGGCCCACACCCATGGAGGCGTTGGGGAACTGCCAGAACTCGGGCATGAGATACGGATGGCAGTAGGAGGGGAGTCCCGCTCCGGCAGTCTCACGCCGGTAGTTTGCAAGCTGTTCCTCGGTCAGGCGGCCTTCGAGGAAAGCCCGCGCATAGACGCCGGGCGAAGCATGCGGCTGGAAGTAGACGAGGTCCCCGCCGCCGGCTGCAGCGCCGTCACCGGTACCGGCCGCGCGGAAGAAATGGTTGAATCCGACCTCGAAGAGATCGGCGATCGACGCGTAGGTCGCGATATGGCCGCCCAGTTCCGCGTGCTCGCGGTTCGCGCGCACCACCATGGCGAGCGCGTTCCAGCGCACGATGGCGATGATGCGGCTCTCGATGTCGAGGTTGCCGGGATATTGCGGCTGGTCGGCGAGCGAAATGGTGTTGCAGTACGGCGTGTTGAGCACCGGCGGCAGAGGCACCCGCCGCGCCCGCGCGCGGTCGAGAAGCTTGCGCAGGATGAAATTCGCGCGCTCGCTGCCTTCGGACTCGATGACCGCGTCGAAAGCATCCAGCCATTCGCGTGTCTCCACCGGATCGGCATCCCGTGGCAGCACCCGCCAGAAACCGGAAAAGGAAAAGTCGGACAGATCGGTCATGACAACCTCTGGACATGGTTCGTGGCTCGTGGTACGTGGTCTGGAGCCGGATCCGGAACGTCGGTATCGGATTTCATGATAGCGCAGCTCGCGCGGCAGATGGTTGCGGACCGTCTTGACAGGTCATCCATATGCAGCATTAAATGCTGAAAAGAAATAGGATGGAGAAATAAAATGCTGAATTCGGAACTGGACGTCATGGACTGGAAAATACTCGGCCGGCTGCAGGAGAATGCACGCGCGTCCAATGTGGAGCTGGCGCGGGCGGTGAACCTCTCGCCCTCGCCGTGCCTCAATCGCGTCCGAGCGCTGGAGAAAAGCGGGATCATCAGCCGCTACGTGACGCTGCTCGACCCCCTCAGGCTGGGGCTCACGGTGAGCGTGTTCATCCAGGTGAGCCTGGAGAAACAGGTGCGCAATGCGCTCGACGTGTTCCAGAACTCGGTGCTCGCGCGCGACGAAGTGATGGAGTGCTACCTCATGACGGGGGATGCGGATTACCTGCTGCGGGTCGTGGTTTCCGATGTGCAGTCACTGGAGCGGTTCATCGTCGATTACCTCGCGAAAATCCCCGGGGTAGCCAGCATCAAATCGAGTTTCGCGCTGAAGCAGGTGAAGTACAAGACGGCGTTGCCGCTGCCGGCTCGAGCCGGCAGCGGCGCCCGACGGGGTGCCGGTTCGTAGCGGCTGTCCACGGCGGTGGAATAAAGCGCGCCCCGGCCCTGTGACTTGCCAGCGGCCTGTCTTTGGCCTAGCCTTGAGCACCTTTTTCGATAATCTGCCCACCACCGGAGGACATCCATGAACGATCTCGACAAGAACCTGCATGTCCAGTCTCGCCAAGAGCGCCGCGGCCGGCGATCGACGCTGGGACTTCTGTTCGTCGCGGCGTGCAGCCTGGCTTTTCCCGC
This sequence comes from Betaproteobacteria bacterium, assembly GCA_016202605.1. GTDB lineage: Bacteria > Pseudomonadota > Gammaproteobacteria > Burkholderiales > SG8-41 > DSOT01. Next base: position 33,971 of record JACQOJ010000074.1, on the reverse strand, counting down.
GATGTCGGCGCAGACTATCGTGGACGAGTGGGCAAGTGTGAAGGCGCCGCCCGCGCCCCAGTTGAAACCGGTAACGGTTGAGGCGAAGACCACTGCGCTGCTGATGCTGGATTTCGTGATCCAGAATTGCGGCAAGCGGCCGCGTTGTCTTGCGTCACTGCCGGCGGCCAGGAAATTCCTCGACGAGGCGCGCTCCAAAGGCATGTTCGTCGTGTACGCGACGGTTCCCAACGCGAAGATCACCGATACCCTGAAGGACGTTGCGCCGACCGGCAGCGAGCCTGTCGTTTCGTCCGGGCCGGACAAGTTCATCAACACCGACCTCGAGAAAATTCTCAAGGACAAAGACATCCAGACCGTGATCACCATCGGCACGGCGGCACACGGCGCGGTCCTCTACACCGCCGGCGCGGCGGCATTGCGCGGGCTGAAAGTCATCGTACCGGTGGACGGCGTGTCGAATGATCTCTATACCGAACAGTACACGGCATGGCACCTCGCCAACGGGCCGGTGGTCTCGCGCAACGTGACGCTGACCAAGTTCGATATGGTCAAGTTCTGATTCCCAAAGGAGGAGCAGCCATGAAAAAATATTTGATCGGCGGAGTGATCGCATTAGGGTTTGCGATCACTGCCCACGGCCAGCAGGTAAATCTGTCGATCGCCACCGGCGGCACGGGGGGCGTGTGGTATCCGATGGGCGGAGCGATGGCCAACGTTCTGTCCAAACACATGCCGAATACGGCGGTGACCGCCGAAGTGACCGGCGGCAGCGTGGACAACGTGAAGCTTATCGCCACGCGCAAGACTGAAGTCGGTTTTTCCATGGTCGATGTCGCCTGGGAAGGCCTGAACGGTACGGGCAAGTTCAAGGACAACAAGGTGCCGATGCGCACGCTTGCGGTCGTGCACCCGCTCGTGATGCACGTGGTCTCCGCGGAGGGCAGGGGAATCGAGAAGATCGCCGATTTCAAGGGCAAGCGCGTATCCACCGGTTCGCCCGGAAGCGGCACGGAGGTGATGGCGCTGCGCATCCTCGAGGCCCACGGTATCAATCCTGACAAGGACATCACCCGCGAGCGCCTGAGCGTGGCGGAGGCCGCCAACGCGCTCAAGGACCGCAAGATCGACGCGTTCATGCACGCCGCCGGGGTTCCGCTGCCCGCGGTGACGGATGTCGCGGCAACGCCGGGAATCAAGTTGAAGCTGATCGATCACGCCGGCGGCCTCGAGGCGATGCGCAAGAAGTACGGCCCGATCTACGCCACCGGCAGGATCCCGGCGCGCTCCTACCCCGGCCAGGAGAAGGAAAGCCGGACGATCAACGTGTGGGGCGTGCTGCTCGTTCACGAGAGCATGGACGAGAAGCTCGCGTACAACATTCTCAAGACATTCTTTGACCGGCATCAGGACCTCGTCATCGCGCACCGCGAATCCGCCAACATGACGCTGGAGAACCAGACCATAGGCGCGACCGCCGTGCCGTGGCATCCCGGCGCGGTGAAGTACTTCGCCGACCGCGGCGTGACGGTGAAATAACCGCCGATTGACGCCGAGTGACGCCAGCAGGATCAAGTTCCTTGTATTTAAGCCACAGAGATCGAAAATACCGGGGCCGACTGCAACGCGGGAGCGGGGCTGCTCTCCGTGAACTCTGTGTGCTCTGTGGCTTGTTTTGATTTTTTGCCACAGAGATCACAGAGATGGAAAATTCGGAGGACAGGCTTCTCGGGAATGACACAGGCCTGTCGTGGCCGCGCAGGCGCTTTGTGTCATGCCCGTGTGACGGGCATCCTAAAGACGTGCATCTCGCCGCGCGCATGGGGGACATCGCGCCCTTCCGCGTGATGGAGATCCTCGCCCGCGCGCGCGAGCTGGAAGCGCAGGGTCGCTCGATCATCCACATGGAAATCGGCGAGCCGGATTTCCCCACACCGCGGCCGATCTGCGAAGCGGGCATTGCGGCGCTGGAGAAGGGCGAACTGTTCTATACGCCGGCGCTCGGCCTGCCGGCGCTGCGCGACGCGATCTCCGGGTTCTATCATTCCCGCTACGGCGTGGAGATCCCGCCTTCGCGCATCATCGTGACCACCGGCTCATCCGGCGCGCTGCTGCTGGCGCTGGGCGCGCTCGTCAATCCCGGCGAGGAAGTGCTGGTCGCCGACCCCGGCTATCCCTGCAACCGGCATTTCGTGCGGCTGCTGGAAGGCGAGCCGGTGGCGGTCGCGGTGGGCGCCGACAGCAACTACCAGCTCACGCCCGAGTTGATCGAACAGCACTGGGGCTCTCGCGCGGTGGCTGCGATCGTCGCCTCGCCGTCGAATCCGACCGGGACGCTGGTTTCCGCCGGGCAACTGAAAGCGATGGCCGCGTTCGCGACCCGTCGCGGCGGCACGCTCATCGTGGACGAAATCTATCACGGCCTCGTGTACGACACGGAGGCGACCACCGCACTTGCGCTCGCCGACGACGTGTTCGTAATCAACAGTTTCTCCAAGTACTTCAACATGACCGGCTGGCGCGTGGGCTGGATGGTGGTGCCGGAGCGTTACATGCGCGAGATCGACAAGCTCGCGCAGAACATCTTTCTCGCCGCGCCGACGCCGGCGCAACTCGCGGCGCTGGCGGCGTTCCGGCCGGAGACGCTCGCCATACTCGAAGCCCGTCGCGCCGAGTTCAAGGCGCGTCGGGATTACCTCGTGCCGGCATTGCGCGCGCTCGGTTTCGACATTCCGCAGACGCCGCAGGGCGCCTTCTACATTTATGCCGGCTGCAGCGCGCTCACGCGGGACAGCTTCGCGTTCGCCCGCGACCTGCTCGAACGGGCCGGTGTGGCCATCACGCCCGGCATCGACTTCGGCGCGAACACGCCCCACGCCCACGTGCGCTTCGCCTACACCAGTTCAGTCGAGCGGTTGCAGGAGGGCGTACGTCGCATCGGCGAGTTTCTTCGCTGAGGAGTAAATGGAAACGCGCCGGAGCAAGGCCGCGCCCGCAGAGGACGTGGTTGTCTTCTCGATACTCAAAGCATCCGTGTGCTCGGAATGCGGAGCGGAACTGTCGAAGGGCGACTTTCTGCGGATGGAAAAGGAGAAGCCCTTGTGTGTCGAGTGTGCTGTTGCATCGAATCACACGTTTGGAGGCGATATGGGCAGCCCGAAAGACGAAGTACGCGCGTTGTTGGGAAAGCTGCCGGACGACGCGAGCTACGAGGACATTCAGTATCATTTGTACGTTCTCGAGAAAGTTAAACGCGGCCTCGAACGCGCAAAAACCGAGTCTATTGATCTCGTGGCCTGCCGCACAGCGCGTCGTTGAGGGGCGCAAGACCGGTACCGCCGGTAGCACGGACGCAGGCGCTCGGCACATCGAAATCGCGGACCATCATTGACGAAAAATGATGATGCACGAACTCCGATCCGTGGCGCCCGCGGAACTCTTGATGGAAGAAGCCGCCGGGTATTGAAGGCAACTGCATGAAGGACCTCAATGACGATGAACACCTCGATGTTTTCCAGAACATCGAAGTCGGTCTCAAGAAGCAATACGAGCTCAATCCTGATCTCACGGACACCGTCTGCATTTTTGCGCTTGATAATGCCAAGGTGGCCGTAAAGAAACAGTTCGGATATGCGAAGAACGAAAGGGTCACCGATCATCCGCTCGCGAAAGGAATTATCGATTGGTGCGTCTGGGTCGGCACGGAGCGCGTCGGAATAGTGAACAACCTCACGCTCCAGGAGTACCTCAACAGGATCGAGAAGATCAGGCGTTCAGTGATCAGGCATTCCGAGTATGGCGCGCGGTCATACTACGAATTCATCAAGGACTTCGTATAGCGGCTTCGGATGATCGCTCCACTGCCGCATCGCGGTTGCGACGCTGGATATCCGAGTGGACGTGAGCACGGCGGCGTAGCCGGATGTATCGCTCGCGGAGCCTTGCTGCTCGAAGGTCTCCGGATTCATGAAGTAAACATGCCGGCGTCAAGCAGACTCCACCACGGCGCGCAGCACCGCCATCGGCCCGGCGCGCTTCACTGCGGCGAACTGGGCTTCGTCGCGCACGAAGAGCGAACCCGCAAACCCGAGGGCGTTGATCGAGATGGAATCGAAGTGCTCGCGTGTCCGCGGCACCGCGAGCAGCCAGCGGCGTGTTACCAGCAGGTTGTAGGGCGCGGACTGCCGGTGCTCGCCCTCGCCCTCAACCGCCATCACGCCGATATGTGCGAGCGCCGCGAGGTAAAGCGCCTCGAGCCGCGCCGCGGCCTTGAGCGGATCGCCGGGGAGCGCGGGTTCGAGCCACGCGAACGTGTGCCGGAAGGGGAGGCGCGGTACGGTGCAGAACCCCGGCCGGTGCGGCACCGTGTCGAGCAGCGCATCGATCGGGGTAAGCGTCCCTCCCTCGCCAAGCGGCAGCGGCACCATCTGCAGGTGCTTGTGCGGCTGGCTCGCCCCCGCGGTAACCCCGCCGTTGTAAAAACCGAGCGCCTCGTGCCCGGCCATGCAGGCGAGAAGCGCGGCGAGATCGTCGCGGTCGAGCAGCGTCTCCTGGTGCACGAAACGCCGCGTCACGATGAGCAGATGCCGGTCGATGACGTTGAACTTGTTGAGAAGCGCGACGTGTGTCGCCGACACCTCCGCAACAAACAGATCGGGCTCGTGAGGCAGGAATGGATTCACCGGGCTCTCGATGCGCCGGCGCCGTTCGAGTTCCTTGCGCGCGAGGCTCGACACCCGGCGCACGAGGAAACGCACGCCGGCATCCTCCACGACTTCCTGCTCGGTCTCGATGGGCTGCATCGCACCGCATGCGAGCGCATGGCGCGTCGCGCGCTCGAGCGCCGGCCAAAGCGTACCGGGCGCGAGAAGGAGCTTCGAGCGGGTCATGGGTGCCTCACCAAAGTCACGCCGATATTATAGGAGCCGCTGACACCATGGCCGTAACAGCTTCGCATCAATCTGCCACCGAAGGCACGTTCATCGGCGAGAACTTGTATATGCCGGGATATGGGTTTAGCATTTTCTGGACACCAAGACTATATCTACTGTGTCATTCCCGAGCAGTCGGGAATCTAATTGCGGTCGGCACGTTGGATGCCCGCCTTCGCGGGCATGACACAGAAAAGCGATGGGGGAAATGAAATGGCACAAGGCGAAGTTCGGAGCTACGCAGTCAACGCGCGCTCGACCGACACCTTCGGGCGGGTGCTGTGCAACACCCGCAACCACCACTTCATTGTCGACGGCCCGGTCCAGAATGGCTGCCCCGGTGAGGCGGTCACGCCCGCCGAGCTTTTCCTCACCGGCATCGCCGCCTGCGGGGTGGAGCTCCTGCAATCCTTTGCCAGGGCCGACCAGGTTCCGTTGCGCGGGGTCGAGGTGGAGATTGCCGGCACGCTCGATCGCAGCAATCCGGTGCGGCGAGACGTCTCCGTTTTCAACTCCGTGCATCTGCGGTTCCGGCTCGCGGGCGTGACGGAGGCGCAAAGTTCCGCGCTCATCGACAAGTTCAAGGGCCGGTGACCACTCTACGGCAGCGTCGCAGTTGCGACGCCGGATGTCCGGGTGGACGTGAGCACCGCGGCGTAAAGGGAGCATTCATGGTCAGGCACACCGGCGGTTGCCACTGTGGCCGCGTGCGCTTCGAGGTTTTGGCGCCGGCGAAAATCCGCGTCTCCGAGTGCAACTGCTCGATCTGCGGCAAGTCCGGCTACCTTCATCTTGTCGTTCCCGCGGATCGTTTTACCCTTCTCAGCGGGTGCGAAGTGCTGACTTCCTACAGTTTCAACACCCGTACCGCGCAGCATCTGTTCTGCTCGGTGTGCGGTATCAAGTCCTTTTACGTGCCGCGCTCGCACCCGGACGGGTTCAGCGTGAACGCGCGGTGTCTCGACGAGGGCACGGTCGAAGAGATGGCCGTGGAGCAGAGCAATGGGCGGGAGTGGGAAAAACAATACCCGGCCGGGCGCGGCGATTATCGCGACCGTTGAAATTGCGCCAGCATCCGCGAGATGCGCGAGACGAATTACATCGCGCGCAACAGCAGCGAGATTCCGCTCAGGATCAACAGCCCGCCGATGATGCGGACCAGGTGATCGCGTGACAGGTTAAGGTGCAGCCGGTTGCCGCAATGGAGGCCGAGCAGCATCGCCGGCACCAGCAAGGCCGCAGCGAGCAGGATTTCCCCGGTGAAGAGTCCGGTCGCGGCGAACAGCAAGATGCGCCCCACGGTCGTGAAGCTGAAAATGACTGGCATGGTGGCGCGGATGTGATCGGGGGTCGCGCCACGCCCGGTGAGATACATTACGTAAAGCGGTGCGCCGACGCCGAAGAGGGCGGATATCGTGCCCCCGAACAGTCCGATCGGACCCACGGTCCAGCGGGCAAGCGGAAAGGCGGAATCGTGGCGCAGCAGATAGTAGACGCCATAGCACAGAACCAGGATTCCCAGGACCAGCAGAAGGGTTTCCGCCGGAAGGCGGATGAGGAGGAATGCGCCCGCGACCATGCCGACCAGCATGAATGGCAGCAGTGGCACGAGTTCCTCCCTGTAGATGCCGCTGCGCAGTTTCGTGGCCTGTTTCAGCGAGGACACGACGTCGAGCAGCACCACCATCGGGATCACGAATTTGATCGGGAAGAGGTGGGCGAGCAGGGGAATTGCGATAAGCGTCAGCCCGAATCCGGAGATGCTGAAGACGATGTTGGCAAGCAGGACGATCAGCGGCGCGAAGACGAGGACTTCGAGACCTGACATCGGCGCCGCGCGTCATGAGCGATGATTAATGGGCATGCCGCGAAACACCGCACGGCCACGGATGCCAAGACAGGCAACCCCCTTCGCGGGGTCGCGTGAGGCCGCCGCCCGACCCGCAGGTCGCATCTCCGCGCGCGTCAGACGACCACCCATGTGTCAGCTCTTCATCGGAGGTTTGGCGGCGAATGCAGAACCCCGGATGCACAGGCGGCCGCGTGGATCCTGCCACAATTTCTCTTCGGCATGCAGCTTTCCGAGCGCGCGCGCGATCGACTGGAAGTCATAGTCGGAAAACTGCTCTGCGATCTCGGAGTAATAGCCCGGCGTTTTCTCGATCAGCGCATGGATCTTCTGTGCGAGCTGTGACACCTGGTCCGACGGCGCATTTACGATTGCCGGCAACCGGTCACCTTTGCCCGCGAGGTACTCGTTGAGCTTGGCGCTTTCTGCGTAGGCGTAGGCGATGCGCTCGAAGCGCTCGCGTGGAATGCCTTCGCCGATGGTGGCATCGATGCCGACCTTTGCGCCGGTTGGCACGGTGCCGGGAGGGACCACCGGGAGGCTGGGATCGAGTGGCTTGGCACGCGCGCCCGGAATGACGAATACGTCGCGGTCGCCCTGGACGCGAGTCGCGATCGCCCATTCGACGTCGATCGGATCGAACACATCGATATCGTCGTCGACCACGACGGCATGCTTCAGGTCCATCACGGACAGCGCGGCCAGCAGGGCGTTCTTGCCTTCACCGGCCTGCTTTTTCACGGAAATCACGGCGTGCCACATTGCGCAGCCGCCGATGGTGACATTGATGTCCTTCACCTGCACGCCGGCATTCTTGAGTGCGGCACGGATCGCCGCATAGCGGGTCGGGGCACCGACCCAGGTGTTTTCCCATGGCATGTGCAGGGAGTAGTAGATCGGGTCGCGCCGATGCGTGATCGCCTTGATCTTGACCAGCGGATTCCAGTGCAAGCCCCCCATCAGTCGGGTAAATTCTCCGAAACGTCCTTCCGGCCACACCCATCCGGTCGGCAGAATTTCGGCCTCGAGCACGAATTCGGCATCGGCGACGCACGGCACGTCCACGGTTTCACACGGCGCGAGTCGTGAGGGTGCTCCCCGCAGGCCGCCGGCGAGCCCCATCTCATCGACCCCCAGCGGGGCGCGATAACCCGCCCCCATGATGTCGAACGGGTGGGTCCCGATGGAGATCGAGATCGGGCACGAGCGCCCGCTTTCGAGCGCCCGCTGGGCGAACAGCCGCAGGTTGTTCGGCGTGTTGATGTCGATGCCCGTAATATTTCGTTCCTTGACCAGGAAACGGTAAACACCGGCATTGATGCCGTATTCGGGATCACGCGCCATCACCACGCCGGCGGTGATCATCGGCCCGCCATCGGATATCGAACATATAGGCACCGGAAGGCTGAAGAGATCAACATCGTCACCGAGGATGATAACTTCCTTTCCGGGCGCGCTCTTGAGATATTCGGGCGGGATGGGGCGATCGATGGCTTGCCGCAGCCTGGCTTCGATCTCGGAGAAATTGCTGCAGCTCATCGACAAGGCGGTGCGTTGCTGATTACGGAAGATGCCGGAAACGACCGGGATCTTGTAGCCGATGACATTATGGAAGAGCAGCGCCTTGTCGGATTGATCGACGAGTGTTGCGATATGGCGAATGTCGATTGCCTGTTTGATGTCGACGAGTTCGTGCTCCTGCCGCAGGCGCTCCAGGAATTCGCGGAAAGTTTCGTTTTTCGTGTTTTCCAAAGTCATCGCTCCTCGCCTCCGAGGTTATATTTGAATCCGGCTTTCTGAGTTGCCGTCCAGCCTCTGTCCATTCGCCCGGAAGGCAGAATTTGCTCAGCAGTTCGGCACGTTGACCGCGAGCCCGCCAAGAGCCGTCTCTTTGTACTTGACTTGCATATCGGCCCCGGTATCACGCATCGTCGTGATCACCTGATCGAGGCTGACATGATGCGCTCCGTCCCCCCGTAATGCGAGCGAGGCCGCATTGATGGCTTTTACGGCGCCAAATGCGTTGCGCTCGATGCACGGAATTTGCACCAGGCCGCCGACCGGGTCGCAGGTCATGCCCAGATGGTGCTCCATGCCGATCTCGGCTGCGTTCTCGATCTGTTCGTTTGTACCGCCAAGAGCGGCTGCAAGACCGGCTGCCGCCATCGAACACGCGACCCCGATCTCCCCCTGGCAGCCCACTTCGGCCGCGGAGATCGAGGCGTTCATTTTGAAAAGTCCGCCGATCGCCGTTGCGACCAAGAGGAAGGTTGCAAGCCCCTGTGTCGACGCTGACGGGCAGTGATCGCGGTAGTATCGCAGCACGGCTGGCACTACCCCGGCGCCACCATTAGTCGGCGCGGTGACGACGCGCCTGCCGGCAGCGTTTTCCTCGTTCACCGCAATGGCGTAGATGCTGACATAATCCATGACGTCATGTGGCGTGCGTGTGCTGCTGAGACGATCGGCCTCTAATCGCTGGGAAAGCGCATGCGCACGACGTCTCACCTTAAGTCCGCCCGGCAATACGCCCTTGGCGCTCATTCCATTATCAATGCACGAAAACATGGTATTGGCGACCCGGGAGATATAGTCATCTATCTCCTGGCGCATGCGCAGCGAGAGCTCGTTCGCCAGAACGACATCGGCTATGGAGCGACCGTCTTCGCGGCACATTGCGAGAAGTTCCTCGGCAGACCGAAACGGGAATGGTGCTTCGGTAACGGCTGCGGAGACCTCTTCGCCATCGCCGTCCCGTACGATGAAGCCGCCGCCGACGGAATACCACACTTGTTCCGCTACCAATCGCCCCGCCTCGTCCGTTGCGCATAATTTCAACGCATTGGAATGACGCGGTAACGTAACCGCAGTATCGAAGACGAAATCGCGTGCCGGATTGAAATCGATTTTCCGGCCGCCGGGAAGCGGCAAATAATTTGAAACCTGTACGGATACCCACAGGCCGTCCGCTTCGTCCGGATCGACCGTATCGGGCGCGCGCCCCGCCAGGCCCAAAGTGACGGCCTTGTCGGTGGCATGACCCTTACCCGTCCAGGCGAGAGAACCGAACAGCCGCACGTTGAGGCGCGCGATGGAAGTGACACTTCCGTCCGCCGTGAGCGCGCTCATGAAAGCTCCAGCAGCCTTCATGGGGCCCACGGTGTGTGATGACGATGGCCCAATGCCGATCTTGAAGAGATCAAAGATGCTGATCACTGTGTTGTGACTGCCTTGCGTTCAATATGCTTATGAGAACAATTGACGAGTTCGGCCGCCTTGCGATATGTAGGATGCTATTGGTGGGACGCTCTGAGTCTTGGGATGATCTGGTTGGCGATGATCTCGATCTGGTTCATCTCGTACTTGTAGGGCACGAAAATGATCTTTTGAACGCCGACGGCAAGATGTTCCCTGAGTTGTGCCACGCACTCGTCGACCGTGCCGATAATGGCACTGTCCTTCGTCGAATCGCTCCAGGACGCATAGTCCCACTCCTTGCCGAGCCATTCCATCATTCTGCTTTCAACGTCGGCGCGTGACTCGCCGACCATGATGGGCAATTGCGCGCCATTCATCAGGGTATCGGGATCCTTGCCGGCTTCCTTCGCGAAGGCTAGAACCTTCGCCCATGACTTGGCAAAACTTTCGGGCCGGTAAAAATAGGTAAGCCAGCCGTCGCCTGCCGTCGCCGCGCGCTTGAGCACACGATCGACGTAGCCGCCGATCAGAATCGGCGGGCGCGGACGCTGCAGCGGCTTGGGATACATGACCCCGGCAGGGATCTTGTGGTGGGTCCACTCTCCTTTGACCATGTCCTCGGTCCAGAAGCGCTTCAGGATATCGAGGTTCTCGTCCATGATCTTGCCGCGTCGCTCAAACGGCACCCCCACGGCGTCGAACTCGCGCTTGTACCAGCCTGCGGCCATAGCCAGAAGCAGGCGACCACCCGAGAGCTGATCCATGCTCGCGAGCTGCTTTGCGAGCACCACCGGATTGCGCAAGGGAAGCACCAGAATCCCGGTCGAGAGCTTGATCCGCCTGGTGCGTGCGGCGATCGCGGTCAGCAGCGTGAGCGAGTCGATGATCGGAAAATTCGGCTCGACGCCGAGCAGGATGTGGTCCCAGACCCACAGGGAGTCGAAGCCCATCTCTTCCATCTTGATGCCGTAATCGACCAGCGCCTTTGCATCCGGCATCTCCGGGTAGGCGGTAAAGTTTCGAACGGCGATACCGAATGTGTTGTGCAAACCGGACATGCAGATCCTCCTGGATTACCACCGTCTGATCATGGTGCTCGCCAAATGTCGTTCTCTAGGCGGTATAGAGCCGATCGGGGTCCAGCCTGCGAAGAAACTCGAGCTCGCGGTCGGTTGGCGCCTCGGTCACCCCCATATCAGGTGCGGCGGCGAGCTGGAATCCCGTGTTTTCCTGCACCTGCGCCACCGTGATGCCGGCGTGAAGCGCAAGGATTTTCATGCGCTTCGTTTCGTCGTCGAAGCCGAATATGCCAAGGTCCGTGACGACTCTGTACATCCCGCCGGCGGGTAACCCGCTGTCCCGGCGTGAATTACCGCCGCGCAGGAATCCCGGGCTCGTCACGAAATCGACGTTTTCGACGAAGCGCCGTTTCTCGTGCTTCATTGCCACGATCATCTGAGCGAGGCTCGCGATATCATTGCCGCCGCCGGTGCCCGGGAGGCGCGTCTTTGGTCGCGCGGGATCCCCGATGAAGGATGAGTTCAGGTTACCGTGCTGATCGATCTGGGCGCCGCCCATGAAGCCGACATCGACGTAGCCGCGCTGCAGGAGAAGCAGCACATCCGTGCTGCCGAGCACCATGTTGGCGTGTATGGTGCAGCGTTGTTCGTTGGTCGAAGGTGGCAGTTTTCCGGGTTCTATGACGGGCCCGATTACACCCCCTTCGAACAGGATCGTGAGGCTCGGGCAGTGCAATCCCTGCGCAAGTGTGGCCGCGAGCAGCGGGATGCCGACGCCGGCGAACACGATCTGTCCGTCCTCGAGCAGCCTCGAGCTCATCACTGCGAGCAACTCGCTCGCGGTGTAGTCTCCCGTGCTAGGCATTGGAGACGCTCCGCCCGCGGCGTGCGGCGTCGAGCAGGGCATTAAGACCCAGCAGGTTCAGATAGTCGACCCACGACGCCGGCCCGTAGACATAACGATCCAGGTATTCCTGCATTCCGTCGACCGGATTGTTGTTGACCAGCGCGGTGTAGTAATCCATATGTTCGTAAACCGGCTCGTAAGCACCGCTGCATTCGTGCGGAGCACATCCAAATGGAACTTCCACTACGGCTTCCACCGCGAAGAACGGGATCTTCGTCTGGTCCGGAGCCCGCCGGATCTGGTCGTTCGAAATGATGCGTTCGGTTGTCAGTATGACCCGGTTTGCCGCCATCGCGAGGTCGATGTCCAGGAACTGTAAGCCATCGATCTGGGCGTTGCCATAAGCGTCGCAGCGCTGCACGTGGATAAGCGCGACGTCCGGATTGAGTGCCGGCACAAGCAGAAGCCTGTCTCCGCTGAAGGGACAATCCATCTCGCGCGCTTCCGGGCGTTGCCGCATGACGTCCGAGCCCAGCATGGAGCGCATCGGCAGAAAGGGCACACCCATTGCGCCGGCTTTGAATCGCATCCCCATCGCCATGTGACTCCACTCGTCGAATCGGACGGCGCCGCTCTCGACGTAATAACGCATCACCTTGGAGATGCCCCACACGATGCCCTGACTGAACCAGCTTGTCACCACGCGATCGCAGGCGCCGGAGCCCAGGAGCCAGTCGCCTTCGCTCGAAGTGATGCCGCGCGCACAGGTGAGGGTTTTCCTGCGCGCGCGAATCAGGGCCCAAATCATCGCCATCGGGGTGCGCGACAGCGTGCTGCCGCCTATGCCGACTGTATCGCCGTCCTTGACGAGCGAAGCGGCCTCCGTCAGGGACATGACCTTTTCGCGAAGACTCCGGTCGCGTTCCGTGAGTCTGCGCCGCAGATCGAGATAAGACGGGCTCATCATGTGCGAACCATTGCGTTATCGCGGGCCAGTGACCATTGCGAGTCACCCCGCGTGCATCGCTCCCGTGTCCTCATTGAAATCCTTGATGAGTTTGTCCCACGCGGGGACAGAGGCCTGGAGCTCGGACCAAAAACCGGTTTCCTTCCGGCGGTCGAAATCAACTACCGAGACGCCCTGCTGCTCGACCCACGTGTAGTAGCCCAGGTTGAACACGCGGCGTCGGTCAACGTGCGTGAGCTCGATCAGATGATCGTCCGATATGCCCTGGATGTGCTGGCCGAAAATCTCGCCGGCATGTACTTCGTCGAAGCCGCCGGAATAATGACGCCCGAGATGGGCGGCGCGTTCGCTATCATAGAGCGAAGCGCTGTCGGTCGCGACAGTCACGATGGCATCCGAGGCGCCGAGTTCGAGGTGTTTGGCCAGCTTGATGGCGGCAACGATGTTGGCGATGCCGGAGAGCCCGATATTCTCGAGTTGCTTCGCCAGCAGGGGATCGATCTTGCGCCGCTTGACGAGATAGCCAAGGCCGGTCTTGTCGTTGAACAGGAGGTTGAGCGCGTCCGAACTGCGATCCGACACCCCAACAACGATATCCGTGTTCATCACGTTGTGAATGAGCGGAATATGCTTGTCGCCGATACCCTGAATGTTATGCTCGCCGTAGCCGTTGTAGAGCATTGTCGGACACTCGACTGCCTCGACGGCCGCGATCTTGCTGCCGTGAAGGGACTTCAGATAGTCGCCTGCCGCGATGGTGCCTGCCGAGCCAGTGGCCGCGACGAAGGCGGAGAGATGGAGGCCGTCCTGTTTGCGGCGCACGTCGTCGAATATGCGATCCAGCGCCCGCCCCGTGCAGTGATAATGCACGAGGTAATTGCCGAACTCGGAGAACTGATTGAAGATCACGTTCTGCGGGTCGCGGGAGAGTTCTGCGCACTTGTCGTAGATTTCCTTGACGTTGCTCTCGGTGCCAGGGGTCCGGATGATGTCTGCCGGGTCGCTCACCCAGCCCTCGAGCCAGGCGAATCGCTCCTTGCTCATGCCGGCCGGCAGTACAGCAACGCCGCGGCAGCCCAACGTGCGCGAGATCGCCACTCCGCCGCGGCAGTAATTTCCGGTCGACGGCCAGATCGCCTTGTCGGACGTCGGGTCGAAGCGGCCGGTGACGAGACGCGGGACCAGACAACCATAGGCGGCAAGAACTTTGTGCGCGCCAATCATCGGAAAGCGGTCCCCGAGCGCCACCACGATCCTGGCCTTTACGCCCGTCAGGGCCTCGGGGAGCAACAGGTATCCCGGGACGGGCACCCGTCGTGTCCGCGTCTCGTCATTGAACCAATGGACGCGCCATAGGTTCGCGGCCAGCGGCTCGTCCGGGCCAATGCCCGAAAGCGTCACCTGCTGCGGGCCGGGGATGAGGTCGGGCTCGGCGAGTTCGGACAGGGTGGGCAGGGGAACCCGCAGTTCACGCAAGCGGCGTACCGCACGTTCGCGCACTTTTTCATCGGCGATCTCTGGAGCAAGGTCAATCCGACTCATAGGTATCCATCGATTCCACGTTTTGTTGTCACTTGATGCAGCCGCTGCACAAAAGAAAAGAGGGCATTGCGTCAATTTGACATTCTAACATACCATAAATAGAATCATTGGAAAGGACATGATACCGGTATTCCACAGTCAGTGAAAAGGCTGCAACATGGCACAGCCGTGGATGATGGCGGGTTCCCGGCGTTTGCATTGCGATTGCGAGCCTGGCCATGGCGACTAAACCGTCATGAATAAACCGATCCGCCTCGTTACGCTCGGCACCGGCACACCGCGCCCCGAACCCACTAGCCTGGTAATTACGCCGCGTCACGCTTTTTGGGGCGCGCGGCGTGCGAGTCGAACCAAATGTGAGCACATCCTCAAGGGCGGTTGAGCGCGCGCGCGCATAAAGGGAGCGTATGCGGATTACCAGTGTCAAGACTTACCTGGTTCACGAGAAGCAACGCAAGAATTTCATATTCGTGAAACTTGAAACAGATGAGGGCATAGCAGGGTGGGGAGAGGCTCACACATCGCTCGACATGGACACGGCGGTCGTCGGCCATCTGGAGCAGATGAGCCGGTATGTCGTCGGTTATAGCCCGTTCAACATCAAGCATTTTGTACAGGTTGCTTGCGACGACTTTGCCTGGCGCCATGGATCTCTGGAATTCTACAGCGCATTGAGCGGCATCGAGATGGCGATGTGGGACATTGTCGGGAAAGTCTTGAAACAGCCGGTGTACAACTTGCTGGGTGGCGCCTGTCGCCCGAAGATACGCGTATACGCCAATGGCTGGTTCTACGGCACCAGGACGCCGGCCGAACACGCCCGCGCCGCCGAGCGGACGGTGAAGCAGGGCTACACGGCGCTGAAGTGCTATCCCTTCCAGAAGGGATCGCAGCTTCCGGCGAATCGCCTGTATCCACCGAAGGAAGAAATAGCGCGGGGAGTGGAGATCGTGCGCGCAGTTCGCGATGCGGTGGGACCCGGGACGGACGTGATGGTGGACGTATGCCGCCGGCTGTCACCGATGCAGGCCGTGGAGTTGGCAGAACGAATAGGAGAATTCAAGCCATACTGGTTCGAGGAGCCCTGCCCGATCGACAATGTCGATGCGCTTGCGGAGATCCGGAGCAAGACGAAGATACCGATCGTCACCGGAGAGACGTTGTACGGAAAGGGGCAGTTTGTTCCGGTTCTCGGGAAGCGCGCGACCGATATTCTCAATCCTGATGTCTGTATCGTCGGCGGCATTCTCGAGATGAAGGAGATAGCGGCGATGGCGGAGCCACACTACGTGGCGATCTCGCCGCACAATTTCAATTCGACAGTGCTGGCACAGGCTGCGACCGTGCACGTTGCGGCCACGATGACGAACTTCCTCATCGCGGAGTGCTTCATCGCTTTCCTCGATCAGGGCCGCCGGATCGCCAGCCAGCTTGAAGTCGAAGGCGGTTATATTTCGCTGCCCGAGGCGCCGGGGCTGGGCGTGGATATCGATGAGGCGGCGCTTGCAAGGTATCCGTACAAGCAGTTCGACAAGCGCGCGTTTCGCACGTACCGGGATGAGGGGCCGTAACTTTCCCCGAATGCCGGAACGCTCCGGGGAGGAATCCACAGTTCATTGCTTTTTCATCAGTGAGGGCAACATGAAAATAACTGTTATCTTACGCATGGCGTTCGTTGTGGCCTTTCTGCTGCCGTCGGCTGCATCTCTGGCTCAGCAGGAGTATCCGAACAAGCCGATACGACTCATTGTGCCCTACCCGCCCGGCGGCCCTACGGACATCATGGGGCGCCTGACGAGCGATGTGCTGGCAAAGCGCCTGTCGCAGAATGTCGTGGTGGACAATCGGGGAGGCGCCGCGACGGCGATCGGCGCCGAAATCGCGGCACGTTCGCCGGCGGACGGTTACACCCTGTTTGTGTCGTCTGAGACCACTTTTGCGGTGAATCCTGCAGTGCGAACGAAGCTTCCCTATGATCCGGAGCGGGATTTTGCCCCGATATCGCTGCTTACGACCCAGCCGTATGTACTGGCAGTAAGCCTGTCACTGCCTGTCAATTCCGTTTCACAGCTTGTCGCGTACGCGAAGTCCAACCCGGGCCGATTGAGCTATGGGTCAGCAGGCGCGGGCGGCGGCAATCACCTAGCCGCAGAGATGTTCAGACAGGTTGCAGGCATTGACATCGTGCACGTCCCTTACAAGGGCAACGGCCCGGCAATCATCGATCTCATTGGAGGACAGATCGGGTTGATGCTGGGCAGCATATCCTCGCTCTATCCGCATGCGACCGCAAAGAAGTTGCGGCTGCTCGCCGTCGCAAGCGCGAAACGCGCCGCAGGGGCTCCGGAAATCCCGACGTTCGCGGAGGGAGGAGTCGCAGGTTTTCAAGTGAGTGGATGGAACTGCATCGTGGCGCCGCGTGATACCCCGCCGAACGTGATCAAGCGTCTCAACGCGGAAGTGGTCACGGGCTTCAACCAGCCCGATGTGATCGGTCGGCTCAGGAAACAGAGCATCGATGCCGCCGTGGGTACACCTCCGCAGCTTTCAGCCCACATCAAATCCGAGCTCGCGCGCTACCGCAGGCTGGTCACTACGGTCGGACTGAAAATCGACTGAAAACAAGGAGGAGGCCAATCCATGTTGAAGCAGAAGTCGTCTGAGTACCGCGGTTTCCGCAATGCGGGGATTCGTTTGAAAGAAGAAATGGTGCCGCAGCTCGCGCAGCTCTACGGGTCCCGAATCCCGGTGCTGATACCGGCGATCCATGCTTTCGACAAGGCTCACATTGTCATGCTCGTAGAGCAGGGCGTGCTGACGCCCGAGGTGGGCGCTGCTCTTTTGCGCGGGCTGCGGAAAATGGAGGCCGGGGATGTTGTCGAGACGCGCACACGAGTCGGCGGCGGTCTCCATTCCGGAGAGCAGTATCTGATCCGCCTGCTGGGTGAGGACATCGGTGGCCGGATGCACGTGGCGCGGAGTTCTGGCGACCTGAGCTCGGTTGGGATGAATATCACGCAGCGGCAGAAGCTTCTCGCATTGATGCGCGCGGTAAACAGGCTTCGCCGCGTGTTGATCGATCTGGCCCGCCAGCACACCGATACCATCCTGCCGGGCTACAGCTTCGGGCAGCAGGCGCAGCCCATGACGCTTGCACACTTGTGGCTCTCGTGGGCGGCAACCCTCGCCCGCGACTTCGAGCGGTTGCACGGGGCGTACGGACGGGTGAATCGCAGTCCCGCAGGTGCGGCGATCATGGTCGGCTCCGAGTTCCCGATAAACCGTCAGCGCACTGCGGAGCTGCTTGGCTTCGATGCCGTTCACGAGAACTGCGCCGATGCCATTCTCGAACTCACCAACGACGACAGCCTCGAGGTGCCGGCCGTGGTGTCGATTCTCTACCATTCTCTGGCCAAATGGGCCGACGACCTCATACAGTGGAGCACGAGTGAGTACAACTTTGTCGACATTCCCGACCGCTACTGCAATACATCGTCGATCATGATGCAGAAGAAGAACGTGATCGGTCCGGCGGAGGTCAAGGGGGCGTCTGCGGAGGCGCTGGGCGGTTACGTTGTAGCCTACCACGGCCTGAAGGGCACGACCGGGATGCCCGTCAACGAGCGCTACTGTGCATGCGAGATGCTGTGGAAAGTCGCCGACAGCGCGGTTCGCGATCTCGGATGGTTCTGCGACCTGCTTCCGGTGCTCGTCGTCAACAAACCGCACATGCGCGAGCAGTCCTGGCGGAACTGGGCGACGGTGACCGACCTTGCCGGTGCGCTGGTCACTCAGCGTGACCTGCCCTGGCGGACGGCGCATCAGATCGTCGGCATCATGGTGAGGCTGTGCGAAGAGCGCGGGCTCGGACCGGCTGATGTCACGCCCGGGCTGTTGGACGAAGCGGCGGTGCTTTATCACGAAGCTCCGGCGGGTCTCGATCAAGAGGCAATAAACCGAGCCCTGGACCCGGAAAGGTTCATCGCCGTTCGCGCGCTGCAGGGTGGTCCAGAGAAAGCGGAGTCATTGCGGCAGGCGCAGCTTTTCGAGGATACGACGGCTGCGGACGAGCAGGTCGTCTCAGGGATCGACGCCCGCCTTGCCGAATCCGCCCGCAAGCTCGAGGCCGCTGTGGATGAAATCATCGCACAGGACAGGAAGTGAGTCAGGGACGAAATCCGCGGGTTCGCGTCGGGCTTTCGTACGGCTCCTTGAGGAATTTCCGGATGCGCTGACCGTACTTGAGTCGCGTTCTGGAACATCTTATAACTGGTAGGACCCCTTTCAATCGGCGAGCGGGAAAGACCAAGGGCACGCTTTTTCGGCGGTTCTTCCCAGCGGGTCCCACTCGGCCAGGGTGTCCCACACTTGTTCGCCCGCCGCCTGTGCCTGCTCGCGCAACTTCGAGAAATCGACGCCGGGAATAATGCCGCCCTCCATGCACATCTTGCCGTCAATGATCACGGTGTCGACGTCGTCGCCGACGCCGCACTCGACGACGCTTTTCACGGGGTCGCGCACGGGACCGTAACGCAGAGAGTTCCGGCCTGACAGGTCGATGATGATGATGTCGGCAAGCGCACCGGGGGCAAGGCGGCCGAGATCATCGCGCCCGACGGAGGTTGCTCCGCCCAGGGTCGCGGCGCGAAACACTTCGCCTGCGGTTGCGGCGAAGTATGTGTGGCTCATGATCTTGCCGAGATAGGAGGCCGTGCGCATGTTCATGATCATGTCGCGCGGGTAGGTGTCCGAGCCGATTGAGATATTGACGCCTGCCTCCTGGTATTTTTTCCAGTTATCGAGCGTGCGGGCGCGCCGCACGATGTTGATCGGGCAGTGCGAGATCGTGGCTCTGGCGCTTCCCATGAGCGCGAGGTCGCGGGCGGCCGAGTAGTTCAAGTTGAGGTTGTCGGCGATGAAGTTGCCGTGGCCGATGTTGAGGGTTGGGCGGAGGAGATCGATATCGTCCAGAAGTTCTATCGGCGTCATCATGTGCTCACGTACGACGTCATGGAACTCGAGAACGCTGTACGCGGCGTGCGTTGCGACCGGTAGCTTGCGCTCGTCGGCGGCCGTACGGGTGCGGGTCAGGAGTTCGACGCTGGAGGTCTCGACCTCGCGCGGCACGAGGATTCCGCGCACGCGACCGCCGGCCGCTCCGTCGTGCATCTCGATCCATTGGAGCGCGGTCTCCAGCCCGGTCAGTCCCATCGCATCGTCGCGAACGCGCTTCAACCGCCCTTTTTCGTCTCCGACCCAGCGCCCGCAATCGTAGCCGGGCGCGAGATAAGCACGTATGCCAAGACGCGTTACTTCCGCCAGCAGCGAATCCTGCACGCGCAGCTGGCTGCCGTATTCGATGAAAGTCGTGACGCCGTTTCTCAGAAGCTCGGCGACGGTGAAGGACGCGTTGAGATGGAACGCCGCTTCGACACCCGCGTCGCCGTGTTTCAGATACCTCGGGTCTCCCTTGACGACTTTGCCTTCCTTGGGGACGCTGATCTCGAGAAAGGGCTGGCCGAAGTACAGCGGGCGACCCGTGTCGGTAATGAGCCGATGTGAGGCGCGGTGGCCGGAATGCACATGGGTATCGATGAAGCCGGGAGCGACCAGCTTGCCGGTGGCGTCAATGGTCTTGTCGACCCGGCCCGCGAAGCGTTTGCCCACATGAACGATTTTATTTCCCTCGTAGACGAGGACGCCGTCACGGATAAGCTGATGCTGGCCGCCCGAATGACCAACGATCCACGTCGCATTGATTCTGGTGCGCATGCGTTGTGTTCCTTTCAAAACTACAATTGAGGAGGTGCGGCAGCAGGCTTCGGCCGCCCGGAAAGCTTGTAGCGCCAGATCTGGTAGCTGACTGTGGCCACGATGCCGGCGAGCCCGACCATGTCGGTAAATTGGCGCGGATCGATCAATAGCGGGGAAAAGCAGAAGAGCGCCACGCGCAGGGGCCACGCGAGCGGTCCGAAGGCGTAGCCGCCGGTCGCAGCGGAAAGGCCTAGCACGCCGATTGTCGCCGTTACCAGTACTCGAGCGATGTGCAGGGCGTCGCCTTGGAGCAGAATGCCCTGGTCGAACACAAACGCGTACGGGATAAGGAAACCCGGGACAGCGATGACGAAGGCCTTCCAGCCGGTAGTCCACAGGTTCGCGCGGCTGATGCCGGCGGCGGCGTAGGCCGCCAGCGCCACCGGAGGCGTCACCATCGAGAGAATCGCGAAATAGAACACAAACAGGTGCGCGGCCAGCGCCGGCACGCCGAGCTCTTGCAGGGCGGGCGCCACGAGAATCGCGGATACGAGATAGGCTGCGGCGGTCGGCATGCCCATGCCGAAGATGATCGTCAGGAGCATCGCGCCGAAAAGCGAGATCATGAGGGAATTGCCGGCGACGTCCAGAAGCCAGCGCTGCAAATTCAGCGCCATGCCGGTTTCTACCAGGGTGCCTACGATAATTCCCGCGACGGCCGAGGGCACGGCGACTTCCGCCGTGGTGCGCGTTCCCGCGATGATCGCGTCAACAATGGCTTTGAACTCCATGCGAGTCGCGGTGCGTATCCAGCTCACGGCGATGATGGCGAGCACGGTGATGCCGCCGGTCAACATCAGCGAGTAATGCGACATGAGAAGATAGATCATCAAAAAGAGTGGCGGGATCAGATGCCACCGTTCGCGCAGGCCGGCCAGTGATTCTGCGACGGGTAGCAACGGATCCGGTCCCAATGCATGGCGCCGTGAGTAACAATCGACCACCATGAAGAGCGAGAGATAGTAGAGTAAGGCCGGCACGATGGCGGCAACGACAACACTCGCGTAGCTGATGCCGACAATATCGGCGAGGATGAAGGCGGCCGCCCCCATGATGGGAGGCGCGAGCTGACCGCCCGTGGACGCCGTCGCCTCGATTGCGGCAGCCTGGGCCGGCTTGAACCCCGAGCGCTTCATGAGCGGGATCGTTACAACACCGGTCATCAGGACGTTGGCGACCGCGCTGCCCGAAACCGTCCCGAAAAGGGACGAGGAGATGACCGATGCCTTGCCGGCGCCACCCCACGCGCGACCGGTCAGGCAGTAGGCGAGGTCTACGAAAAGCTTGCCCGCTCCAGATCGCTCAAGGAAAGCGCCAACCAATACGAAGTAGAAAACCATGTGGGCCGAGGCCGAGATCGGCGTACCGAAGATGCCCTGAGTCGACAGCACCTGTAAGTCGATGAAGCGCATCAAGCTAAGGCCCCGATGGGCAAGGCTACCGGGAAGGTAAGGCCCAAGAAGGATATAACCAACGAATAATGCCGCGATGACGGTGAGGACGATTCCCGCGATGCGGCGGCATGCCTCGAGCAAGACCAGGATCAGCACAATGCCAAAGGCGATATCGAGCGTAAAAACCGCATCCACGCCGGCTATGCGTTCGGTGGCGCGCGGACCCTGCAACGCGAAGTAACCTGCCGAGACTA
This sequence comes from Betaproteobacteria bacterium, assembly GCA_016202605.1. Taxonomy (GTDB): domain Bacteria; phylum Pseudomonadota; class Gammaproteobacteria; order Burkholderiales; family SG8-41; genus DSOT01. Next base: position 12,156 of record JACQOJ010000074.1, on the reverse strand, counting down.
GGGCAACCAGGCAAAGCAACAGGTCGGGAAACGGCACAGGCTGATCAGCCTTGCGCCGCTCCCGCCAGCCGCAAATGAAGAACGTGACTGCCGTCGCTGCCCCGACGTGGATGCCGAGGAAGGTGAGATGATCGAGTGAGCGGCCCAGCATGAGCTGGGAGAATTCCACCACCGTCAAAGTGACGGCGATCGCGCCGAGCGGCCACCGGACCCCCGCGGCGGATAATTGCACTCTGATCACCCTGCCTTTTTTTAGCCTCCGCTCAACGGGCTTGTCACTTCATCAATCCGGCTTCCTTGTAGTACTTGACTGCGCCGGGATGCATCGGGCAGTTTCCGTTGAGCCCGGGATCCGCCGCCATTTTTGGATCGAAGTCGCCGAGGGCCGCATGGATTTTCGGCAGCCTGCCCGCGTTCTCGATGATTGTCTTGGTGATGGTGTAAACGACGGAATCCGGAAGATCGGCCCTGACAAGGAGGTTCGAGGCCGCCTTCACGGTCTTCACCGGCGCGGTCTGGCCCTTGAAGGTGTTGGCCGGTACTTCTGCCGGTGCCCAGCCGTACTTCTCGACCATGCCCTTGATCACCTTATCGGGCAGGGGCAGCATGATCATGTCGTTGATCGTCACGATCTGCGTGGCCCCCGGATGGCCCTTGGTCACGATGTGGGCCCAGCCGTCCGCCTGGCCGTCCTTGATGGTTTCGGCGGCGCCGGAGCGTGTAGTCGCCTCGATCTGCCCGCCCTTTTTCGCGACGTCCTCCTTGCTCGAACCGAGGAGAGACAACACTTGGCGGACAGCCTGCTCGCCCGTTCCGCCCGGCCTTGTCGTAAGCAGGTGGAATTTGTTCTTGCCCGCCGCGATCTCGTCCCACGACGTAATGCCCGACTTTTTGGTTACGAACGTGCCGACGTAATAAATATCAAGACCGCCGAGCACGCCTCGCAGCCTGGTTTGCTTTTCCTTGAAGGTACCGAATCCGCCGCAACCCTCGGACGAGGTCACGGCGAAGCTCAACCCCAGTTCGATCTCGCCGGACTGAAGAAGCTTTATGTTGCCGACGCCGCCGGCTTTTGGCAGCACGTCAATCGCGGAGCCGGCGGGCAGCTTGGGTTTGACGAGGTCTGCGATGCCGGCGCCATAGTTGTACCAGGCCGAACCAATACCGACGGTGCCGAAACGCAGGCTGGCCTTCTGCTGCGCGAAAGAAGGCGCCACACCCAGACAGATACCTGCGGCGGCCATGAACGTGATGACACGAACGAGTTTCATAGGTTGCCTCCTTGGTGATGTTGGCCTGTCGCCCATAGTCAATGCAAGGACGCGTGGCGACTACGCGCGCAATCTTTCGTGATCCCGTCAGACTTTCACTCCCGACGCCTCGAGTATGCCGCGGACGCGTGCGCGCTGCTCCTCCGAGATGATCAGCCGTTCGGCAAAGTCCTGCCCGATCGGCCGCGTAGCGTCGATTCCCATCTTGGTAACGGTGAAATTGTCCGGATCGGATGTCGGATCGAGGATTGCTCCCTTGCACTCCGGGATGAGGACGATATCCTTTTCTGCCCGAACGCGGGTGGCCACCGCCCACATTACATCGTTCATGTCGTAGATATCCACGTCATCGTCGACCACGATAACGTGCTTCGTATAGAACTCGGTTCCGAGTGCGGCCATGATCGCCTGCTGCGGTTCACCCTGTGCCGTCTTGGTCATCTTTACGATCGCGAGGAACGCCCCGCAGGTCCGATGCGGTACGTGCACAGCCCTGACGTTGGGCAGGTTCCGGCGCAGGGTATTGAGGATTTCGCCTTCCCGGGTAACGCAGGACACGAGAATGTGGTCCTGCGACATTCCCGAAACGATCGAGTGATACATGGCGTCGCGTCGCATGCGGATGCGATGGGCGACGAATACGTTCTCAGTGCTGCGGTAGGACGCGTACCCCGTAAACTCACCGAAGGGGCCCTCCGGCTCTCTTACCTGGGCCAGAATCTCGCCCTCGATGACGATCTCGGCGCCCGCCGGAACCTCGAGGTCCTGCACGTTCGTTCTTGCCAGGAGATACGGTTCACCGAAAAGGCCGCCGATAATTTCGAATTTCCGGACGTGTGGCGGGTAAGCATAGACCATCGAACCCATGTAATGGAGGGGATGGATGCCGACGGTGATCGCCGCGGGCAGATTGTGCCCGCGTTCCTCGGCGCGGCGATGGAATTCGTGCATGCGGCGACGCGAGTGCAGCGACACGCCCAGCCGGTTCCCGCCCTTGATCATCAATCGATGGAACCCGGTCGTATCGACTCCCGTAATCGGGTCGCGTGCCGCGATCTGGCCTGCCGTGATATAGGGTGCGCCATCGTTCGGGAAGTGCAGCGGAATGGGCAGCCTTCCCAGGTCGACCTGGTTGCCCTCGAGTACGACCTCCTGCCAGGGCGCATTCTTGACCACCTCGCAAGGAACGTACTTCTGGCAGCGCTCGCGAAATGCGGTTGGCAGTTCCATTGGCGTGACACCGAGGCACGCCGCGAGCAGCCTGCGGTTGCCGGCGATATTCGTGACGACCGGCATCGTGTAGCCCTCGACGTTTTCGTACACGACAACCGGGCTTCGGCCTGCGCGCTCGAGCTCGAAGACGAGCGAAGTGATGTCGAGGTCGGCGCGGACGGGGTTCCTGATGCGGAGGATTTCCTCGGGGAAATCGCGCTCGACCATGGCAAGAAAGCCCCGCAGGCTCTGCCGGTTCATGTCCACGGCGCTCTGTTCCATACGTCGATTGTTGTCCGGTGCTGGCCGAGCTAAATTATACTATTTTACATACGATAGCATGAGTCACCGCTGGCGGGTAGCGCGATGGCGGGGGCCGGCCACATGGCCCTCGCTGCAGGGTTCACATTCCAATTCAGGTTTCCCGCATGTTTTCTGTAAAGATCTCGTCCACCGCCAGTGACCGGTCGAGCAGTCCCTGCTCTTGTGCGAAGCCGATCATCGTCAGGAGATCGTGACGGTTCGCGCGCAATCCCTGAGGAAAAGGATCCCCGTCGAACAGCGCTCGCTCCTGCTCGAGGTACGACGCAGCCCATACAAAGCTCAGGCGATGGGGCTGCTGCATGAATTGCTCGTAAAGCCGTTGGCTCCTGTTGAAAGCATCGAAAAGGCTCCTGGCCACCCACGGCTCCCGGTCAAGAACCTCTTTCTTGATCACGACAGGATGCATGATGGGAAACACGCGCGTCCGCTTGTAGTATTCCTGCTCTTCCTTCCAAAAATCGGGAAAGAGCCGTGCAACGGTTCCCTTGCCCGCAAGCCAGCCCTGCGGCAGGGCGGGTTCCACCGTTGCGTCGATCTCTCCGGCTGCCAGGAGATCTTCGAGTTTTCTTCCTTCCTTGAGTTGCTCGATCCTGACGGATGGGGGCGGTTTGGTTCCAACCAACTCGTTATTCGCGCAAACCCAGGTGACCTCCTCAACCGGGAGTCCATAGTCATGGTCAAACATTCCCTTGACCATGACCGCCAGAGTATTTTCATACGTCCTGATCCCGATCCTGCGGCCTCTCAGATCCGAGGGGCTCTTGAATTCCGACCCTGCTCTGACAAAACAGTAATGATGGCCGAACATCCGGCGGGGAAAAAACGGAATCGCTTGCAGCCAATCGATGTGCCTGGATCTGGCGACGAGATAGCTTGCCATCGAGAACTCGCACGCATCAAAGGCCCCGTCGCGGTACATACGTATGTGGCGTGTCTTGCTGTCCAGGATCGTCAAGTCGATTTCCAATCCTTCCGCCTGGATCTTTCCCTCATAGAAGGGCTGCAGGTAATCGTACCTGTCCAGCGCTACACTCAGCTTCAATTTGGCCATTCGTTTTACTTGACGCTACGGCTTTGTTGAAGTGTTCACGCGAGCTCTCGCTCCTCTTCGCCGAAAGGCAGTCTCGTTCCGAGGCCGTTCTGGACAGCCCGGGTATAGACCCAGTGCCCTATGCCGGCATCGAGGATGCCCATGCCCGGTGACTCAAAAAATGTGATTTCGTCCGGGCTCTGACGTCCGGCTTTCTTTCCGGCCACTACGTCGCAAAACTCCGCTACAACATCCTCGGGCCTGAATTTCCCGCTTGACAGCAGCGTATTGAAAGGCTTCCGGGGTGGGTTGTCCCCGAGCACCTGGTCGCTGCCGGACAGAAAGACGCGTGAACGCAATACTGTGTCTTCGTCGCATTCGCCGGGTGCGAGCGACATGTAAAGCACGCCTGGCTCGAGCCAGCTTCCCTCGAAGACAATGGTGTTTCCACTGGTTGCAGTAATCATGATTTCCGCATTCCTCACCGCTTCGCGTCCCGTGCCGGCGGGCGCGACCTCGATACCGAGGCTCTGCTCCATGGCTTCAACGAACCTGCGGACATTGTTCGGGTCGCGGCTGTAGACTTTTATCCTCTTGATGGGGCGCACCGCGCAGACCGCATGGGCCATGCCGCGGGCATAGCGCCCCGTGCCGATGATCCCGAGGGTGCTGGCTTCCGGTCTGGACAGGTATTTGGCCGCGACACCGTACGGTGCGGCGGTCCGGATGGCGTGGAGACGGTAGTCGGAAATGATGGCCACCATTCCCATGTCGGACCAGTCAAACAGGCAGATCACTTCCGACCTGTTGGTTCCGCGGTGGCCGGAATAGACTCGTACCGCGGCGGCTCCGAGGTCAGGAACCATTCCAGGCAGAATTCGGATGTTATGCCAGAGGTGTCCCGGATGTTTCGGGTGGGTCATGGTGTATCGTTTCAGATGAAATGTGCTTCCTGCGGACTGCTGCTTGAGAACTTCTTCAATGGTCTGGACGGATTCGAGAGCGGCGTTTTGACCTTCCAGGGCGCTCTTCACGTCTTTCTCGGTTAGAAACAGCATGCTGACTCCCTACAGAGATTGGCCAATCAATTGACGTTGCGTGTTCCAGGACTTGCGGATGGTTGAATCTTCGATTCTCAACCGCAAATTACGATATTCAAACCGTTTCCGGCGAAGTCTTACAGCAGGAATAAGGCGGGCTGACGAAAACTATTTCACCTCGATCTTGGCCGCCCTGATGACTTTCCCCCATTTCGCGATTTCCGATTTGATGAACGCCTGAAATTCTTCAGGTTTGTTGGTAACGGGTTCGGTTCCAAGATTTGTGAATTGTTGAGCGATCCTCTGACTGGCGACCGCACGAACGATTTCCTTGTGCAGCTGCTGGAGGATTCCTGACGGGGTACCCGCGGGCGCCAGCACCCCATACCACTGATTGATTGAATAGCCTGGCAAAGTCTCACCGATTGTCGGCAAATTCGGATCCCTGCGCTTCGTTCCGGTCGTCGCCAACGCCCGTAACCTCTTTGCTTTGATATGCGGTGCCGCGCCCGGTCCGCCTCCGAATGTGATCGCCGTCTCGCCCGTAAGGACGCTAACCATGGCAGGCCCCGTGCCCTTGTACGCGACGTGAATCATGTTCACGTTCGCCAACTGCTTCAGCAGTTCGCCGGCAAGATGTGTGTTGCTGAGTATGCCGCTCGACCCATAAGTAATTTCTCCCGGTTTCGCCCTTGCAAGAGAGATGAGCTGCTTGACGGAGTGCACCGGCAGAGAGGGGTGCACGAGGAGATCATAATCCGTCGTGCCCACGAGACTGATTGGCGCAAAGTCCTTTATCGGATCATAGGGAAGGTTGGGAGTGACGCTGGGCACTACGGCGTTCGGTGCTCCGCTGCCAAGCAGTAACGTGTAACCGTCAGCGGTCGCCTTGGCCGCGATTTCAGTGCCGATGCGCCCCGTCGCGCCTGAACGATTTTCAACGACGACCTGCTGTCCGAGTTGCTCGGTGAGTGCCTGAGCGATTATGCGGGCAGTCGCGTCTACGCCGCCACCCGGGGGATACGGCGCTATCAGCCGGATCGATCTTGCCGGATATCCCTGCGCCAGGGCATTGGAGGCGCCAACAAGACAAGTGGCCAGAAAGGCCGAGGCTAGTGCGACTCTCTTCATGCTTGGTTCCCCTTTTCAAGCGTCAGGCTGCCAAGTACCAAGTTCGATAGCTGCTCCGGCCATTCGCCGGCGGCTCGGGCTGCGCGCTGCGCAGTTTGTCGATCCAAAGCACGATCTGTGCCCGCCGGTATGGGGGCTCACGGTGGTTTCGAAGATGAGACCGGGTCCCGCCCGCATGCTTCCCCCGAACACGGACTGAGTTCATGTCTGCCCTGCGTTTTGCTGGCGGTTTGATACGAGCGAGGCCGCCGGGGAATCTCGTTCGATCACGTCAGGAAGACCGCATACGCTAAGTGTTCGTGGGGCTTGGCCACCGTCTAGCGGTCCGTCCGCTATTCGAGCGGAACGGAGAAGTTGCAATAGCATTGGAGTCAACTTATGATATCTAACATAAGCACACATAATAAACCTATCATAGGCCGACATAGATATCAAGCGAGCACTCCACATGGGCCGCGCCAGCGGACTGGAGTGTGCTGGGGGCCTTACGTCGCTCCGTGCGTGTCGAAGAGGAACACGATGCCTAAACATCTGACTGCGGCGCAACTCTCCCGATTTCGCAGCGAAGGTTATGTCTTTCCTCTGCGGGCCATGAGTCCTGGCCGGGCGGCCGAATGCCGCGCGCGCATCGAGGCCTATGAAGCCCAGGCGGGCCACGACGCCAACCGCACGCTCAAGATCAAGGGCGACCTCGCCTTTCCCTGGCTCATGAAATTGGGGCGCAACCCACGCATCCTTGACGCAGTGGAAGACGTGATCGGGCCGAATATCCTGCTGTTCGGGGCCTCGATCTTCGCCAAGGATGGCCGTGATCCCCGCTACGTGTCTTGGCATCAGGATTCAGTCTGCTTCGGCCTTGCTCCGCACGAGGAAGTTACTGCTTGGGTGGCGTTCACGGACAGCACGATGGAGAAAGGTTGTCTCAAGGTCATGCCGCGCACGCCTCTCGCCCCCGACATGCGGCACGTCGAGACGTACGCCGAAGACAACATGCTCGCGAGAGGCCAAAGCATCGAAGCTCTGGATGAAAATCGGGCCGTGTTCATGGAGCTGGCAGCGGGAGAGTTCTCGCTGCATCACGAGCGCACAGCACATGCCTCGGGGCCGAATCGCGGTGCCGATCGCCGTATTGGCTTCGCATTCTTCCACATCCCCACTTACGTGCGATCGACCATCAGCCGCAGGCGCGCGACGCTGGTGCGCGGTCGGGACGACGATGGATACTGGGACGCGGACCACGTGCCGCACTTCGATCTTGATCCACAGTCGATGGAACAGCTCTCCGCCGCGTGGGGCGAGTACAAGGATGGAGAGACAAGGCCAGCAGCCGATATGGCGGAAGAATGAGCGTCAGGCTCGAGTACGGCATTCCGACCGACAAAGAGGCGCTCCAGCTGCGCCTCGGCATCGCGCGCGGATTTTTTCGCGACGAAGGAATAGCTCTCTCGCTGAAAATCGTCTTTGGCGGACCTGAGATCGCGCGCGCCTACGACGAGGGTGCGCTGAAGATCGGCGAGCTCGGAACTCCGCCGGCGATAACCGCCGTGGGCCGCGGCGCGCGCTTCAAGATCGTGGCCAGCAGCGTGCGACGGCGCGCGGTTCAATACTTCGTCGCGGCTCCTGCCATCGAGTACTGGAACGATCTTCGCGGGAAAACGGTCGCGGCGCTGTCGATAGGCAGTTGCAGCTACTGGTTCATGCGAGAGATTCTGCGCCACCATGGGCTCGATCCCGATGCCGACCTGGAGATCGTGGGGCTGGGCGAACGTTATCCGGAGGTTGTCGATCTGTTTGTCTGCGGCAAGCTCGCCGGTGCGGTGCTCTCGGAGCCGAACGTCTCGATTGGCGAGGGCCGTGGTGCGTATCGGGTTATGCTGGGGCTTACGGATCCGGCGTTTTGTCCCGACATGCAATGGAGCGTAGTCGTCGCTGGGCCGGGCATGATCGCCAACGAACCCGAGCTCGTCCGGGCAGTGCTGCGGGGCTGCCAGAGGAGCTACCACTATGCGGCCGCACACCCGGATGAGTGGATTGCATTCGGCGCGGATTACTTCGGCATCGCGCGCGAGACGATGGCACGTTCCATCATGCGGGAATCCGGCGGCTTGCATTTCGATGGCGAGATCGACATGCGCGGGCTGCAACGGGCGATCGATCTGCAGATGCGGCTTGGCGCAATCAAGCAGCCGATGCGTGCCGAGGATATCGTCGATTTGAGCTTCTTGCCCGCACCGCTGCCGGCACACGCACGGGCCCTGGGGTAACTTCGACGTTCGCGGAAGCAACTTCGTGCCCTTGCGATCGATGCAATCGCTGCTGCTTCGCCAGCGGGAAACAATCGGATGTATTGGCGCGCCCGATCGCCCATCATGTTTCGCGATGACCAGTATGCGTTGCGGCGGTACGCCGAGATATGCAAAGCAACTTCGCGCGCTTGAACGCACGAGCCTCGCCTTGCGCGGCGCCATTCCGCTGCCGCGCGTGACGGCACCGGGTCGAAGGCGCGTGCGGCCACGATGCCCCGGTTTAGGGCATGCTCCGGATCGATGCGTCGCAGCGGTGCGGTCATGCCGGCAAGTGGCGGGTGGCGGTCGGTATTCCCGTTCTGGGCCGGTGGGCGGTTACCATGGCATGGTTTATGCATCATTCCATACATAGACCAGGCTATAAATAGGATGAATTCCGTGATAAGGCGTTCGCGCAAGATCTCGCGAGCCGTTGCCTGCGCCGGGACGGGGAGGACACGTGCTTCGGCCATTTTGCCCAACTGATATGAGTACACGGAGATGAAGCGGAAAACGGTATGGGGATTGGGAGTGCTCGCGATGCTATTTGTTGCGGCCGTCAACGCGCAGGACTTTCCGAACAAGTCGGTGCGATTGGTTGTGCCGGCACCCCCTGGCGGCGGGCTCGATCTGATCGCGCGTGTTGTAGGGCAGAAGATGAACGATGGTCTGAAACAGATCGTGCTGGCCGACAACCGGCCGGGTGCCAATGACGTAATCGGCACGAATATCGTCGCCAAAGCCGCGCCTGACGGATACACCATGCTGCTGGCAGCGGCGGGCGAGATCGCGGTGCTGCCTCACCTGCAGAAATTGCCATACAACGTCGACAAGGATTTCGCGCCGCTATCGCTCGCGGTGATCATCCCGCTGATACTCGTTGTGCATCCGACGGCGCCCGCAATGACTGTACAGGAGCTAGTCTCGTTGGCGAAGGCGCGTCCCGGCCAGATTACCTATGCTTCCGCAGGCACTGGTGGGGCGCAACACCTCGCCGGGGAGCTTCTGAAGATCACCGCGAAGGTCGACTTGGTGCACGTGCCATACAAGGGTGGTGGCCCGGCGATTGTCGACCTCGTCGGAGGATACGTCTCGATGTTGTTTTCCGAGCTGCCGGATGTCAAATCCCAGCTCACCGGCGTCGGCGCCGCGGTCGTCGGATTTTCCGTCGAGGAGCTTGCCGGGTTCGTGCACGCCGAGAGCAAGAAATTCGCTTGGCTGGTCAAGGAGTCGGGTGCCAAAGGAACAGACTGACCAAGATAATCAGGAGGAGACATGAAATCTGCAATATGGATCTTGGCGGGAGCAATCGCCGTTTCCGCTCCATTGGTTCGTGCACAGGACTACCCGATCAAGCCGATTCGCATGGTGGTACCGTTCCCCCCCGGCGGTGCGACGGACATATTGGCACGCATACTGGGTCAGGAGCTTAATGAAGGCTTGGGCGAGCCGGTGGTGGTGGATAACCGGCCCGGCGCAGGAGGCAACATTGGCGCAAGATTAGCCGCCAAAGCGCCGACCGACGGCTACACCCTGTTCATTTGCGCGGTGGGCGTCACGATCAGCCCCAGCATTTATTCGAAGCTCGGCTATGACCCGGTGAAGGACTTCGCGCCGGTCGCGCTGGTTGCTTCGGTACCTTTGGTCGTGGTTGTCCATCCACCGCTGCCGGTGAATTCGATACAGGAATTGATCGGGCTCGCCAAGTCCCAACCCGGTAAGCTGAACTATGCCTCGGGGGGCGTCGGGACATCGGGGCATCTCGCCACGGAGTTATTCAAGTCTGTGACCGGCGTCAATATGACGCACATCCCTTACAAGGGAGGTGGTCCCGCGGTGACGGCTATCTTGGGCGGAGAAACAAAGGTGTTTTTCGCCGGAATGCCGCCGGCGCTGCCTCACGTCAAGGCGGGTAAGCTGCGGCCGCTGGGCGTCACCTCGGTCAAGCGCTTCCCGGGGTTGCCCGACGTTCCCACCGCAATTGAGGCGGGTCTCGCCGGGTTCGAAGCCGACAACTGGCACGGCATCCTGGTCCCGACGGGCACACCCAGGTCAGTCGTGCGCAAGCTGAACGCCGAGACTGTGCGTGCGCTCAAGCGTCCGGAAGTGAAGGCCGCCTTTGGCGAAGCGGGAGCGGTGCCGCTTGCAAGCACGCCCGAGCAGTTCGCGGCTTATATTCGTGCGGAAGTGAAAAAGTGGGCGAAGGTGGTCAAAGACGCACAGATTCGCGTCGATTGATGCCGCGGGTTCGGAGTGCGCAGATCACCCCACGCGTATATGCGGGCCGACGCCAGGCGAAGCGCTTGCAACGTCTGCTGAACATACGGTTCCGCGAAGTGCTGGACTGCCGTTCGCGCTGCGGTACGGGATACGGGCCTGCACTCTGCGAACCGGATCAAGCGGCGGCAGGAAGATTTTTCTGCAGCGGAACGATCGATCAACTTCCTTGGTCAGCTGTCGCACGTGAATGCATCGTCGTCGGGATGCATCGCCTGGCGCGGTGCTGCTGCGCGATAACCCTTTAATCGGTCATGCAATGAGGAGGAGCGTCATGCCGTACTCGCTACAAGAATTTTGTGAAGATACAAAGCGGATCCTGAAAGTGGACCCCGGTCGCGGCGGGGTAAAGAGCGTCATGGCGAACATTGGGCGCCTGATCAAGGACGACGATTTCATCAAGGAATACTTTCACGATGAGATCGAGCATGGGGTGCGCCGCTTATATGTCGATGGCGAACTGGGCTTCGTCGTACTTGGGTATCGGTGCGAGAAAGCGCACAGTACGCCGGTCCACGATCACGGCAATTCTTGGGCGCTTTACGGCCAGGTGCGTGACTACACGGAAATGACGGAATATGACCGCATTGATGACGGGACAGACCCGACGATCGCAAAGCTTGGAGTCAAGACCAGGTACAAGCTAAATCCGGGGCGGGTCGGGATGTACTGGGGTAAGCAACTGCACGCGGCCTTCACGCCAGTCGGCTGCCGTTATCTGCGGGTAACCGGAACCGATCTAGACAGGATAGCGCGCGTTAGAATCGATCAGGCCACCAGCAGGATTATGGGCTGACGCCGACCATCAGCCCCCGGGGAACGGACACGTCTGTATTCTTGAGAACTTCGAGCCGACGTGTATCTCCAGGATTCGGGAAAGGCGAGAGGGTGGTAGATCGAAACAAGGCGGGGGCGTAACCGCCGAGGAACGCGGTCTTATCCAGACATAATTCTCCAGACGGGGTTGAGGCATGCAACGCAAGGTCACAGTTCGCCCGATTGCCGGTAGGCAACTCTTGGGCATCGCACGGCATCATGCGGTAGTGACTGATCGTCCTGTAGAGGAAGGTGGGACAGACATTGGCTGCATGTCGGGAGAATTGCTCCTGCTGGCGATTGGCTCGTGCAGCATGGATGTGCTGCTCCGGTTCTTCAGAGAAAGAGGCATTTCTGGCAAGAATATCAGTGTCGACGTCTTTTTTGAGAAACACGCGAGCGCGACGCAGCGAGATCGGATCGTGATCTCGATAAACGGGGACAACGATCTGTTGTCCATTGATGCCGAAATGATTAAAGCCGTCGCGATTTCAGGCGGGGTTACGAGCAGAATGAAGCTAGGATCCAATATCGATGTCCGAATTGCCGCTAATGGCACAAAATAGCAAGAACTGCACGTCCTTGACGTGCGGTATGTATGATTCAACTCAGCCTCGCGCCCAACATCGTCGAGCGTGCCTTTGACATTACCAAGGAGGTGCGCGCGAGCGGCGTGACGGTCGTGACGGTCGAGCAGAACGCCTTCGCCGATCTCGAGCTTTCGGACCGGTCGTGAGGGATCCAGCAGGGCCGCGTCGCGCTCACTGGCG
>JACQOJ010000072.1 GCA_016202605.1 Betaproteobacteria bacterium | reverse complement strand
GGAATGGCATGTCCGTACAGATTGTTGCCGATGATGTCGGCCACGATCAGCACCGACAGGCCCATGGCCCAGACGGCGGCGAGAATCATCAGGAATTTCGACAGTTGGTCGCTGAACCGGATGACGTAGCGAACCAAGGGCATGGCTGCTCCGGAGAATGAAGAGGGCGGGGATCGGAGGGGCGCACCCACGGGGTTAGCTGGCCGAAGGCCCCGAGGGGCGGCGATGCCGCTCCCGCCGTAAGCCCGCGCGAGCAGCCGACACGGCCCGGATCAACCGCACCGGTCGCAACTGCGTGAGGACCCGATCATCCAGCCGCTACTTGATCTCGTAACGGTAGGGCCATTTGTGACCGTTCTTCTCTGCCGCTTCCAGCGTCAGCTTGAGAATCTGGGACGCCGGCAGGCCTTTGGCGTCGAGCTCCTTGGCGATCGCCGGCGGCCAGTCCTTGAGCGCCCGCGCCCAGTCCGCGCGGACCGTGGGAGAGATGTCGTTCACCTTGATCAGGCCGCGCAGCGTCTCGATGTCTTTCTGATAGCGCGCACGGTTCACCTTGCCCACCTGCTCCTCGAAATCCTTTGCGGTCTCAAGCATGATGGCCTGCACTTCCTTGGGCAGGCGCTTCCAGGTGTTGAGATTGACCGTGAGGCCGTGCCAGACGATCGTGCCGAAGCCGATCTGCGTGTAATAGGGTCCCACTTCGTGGAGCTTGAGATTGACCCAGGCACTGGGGAACATGATCCAGCCGTCGTACACCCGGGTCTGCATGCTGGTGTAGGCCTCCGGCAGCGAACTCTGGACCGGCGTTACGCCAGCATACTTCAGCCAGTTGAGGTTGAGGCCCGCTCCTGCGATCCTGCGGCCCTTCAGATCGGAGAGCGACTTCCACTCGAAGTTGGTGCCGAGGTTGTAGCTCGAGTCGGTGATCCGGGCGAGGAGCTTCTGGTTGAACTTCTCTTCGAAGACATTCGTCAGATAAGGGACCTTCGAATAGACGTTCTGCGCAACTCGCAGGCTGTCGATCGGATCGACCGGCCCGAAGGGTAGCATGACCTGGAAGGCGTGCATCGGCAGGTTGGCCGGCTCGAAGCAGAAGCAGAAGCCGCCGATGTCCACGATGCCGTCGCGCACGCCGCCGAGGGTTTCATAGACCTTGACGATGGATCCGCCATAGCCCTCGACCCACTCGATCTTGTGCTTGGTCTTGGCCTCGACACGCTTCTTCAGCTCGACCTGGAAGTAGTCCTTCATCTGGCCCGCGTAGACGACGGCCGGCGGGTGCCCCGTTGCAATACGCAGTCTGATGTTCGCGGCCTGGGCCGCCACCACCGGGATTGCCGTCACCAACGCGGCTACGAGAAGGGGAATTCCAGCCGTACGCTTCATGGCTCTCTCCTTTGGATTGAACTGGATGGTTGTTGTTATCAAGTGCGTGAAGAATATTCCCTCAACAGCCGGTGCGTGTCAATTATCGTGCACGATGCTCAGTTCGATGACCGCACGCGAAGTGTCCGTGCCAAAACGCCGCTCCAGAACACCGCTTCAATACCTTCGTGGATCAGATGATGCCTTCCATCACCTGGACATCAACCAGGGTTCCGGCGCCGATGTTGCCCTGCTCGGTGGCCAGGATGATGAAGCAATCGGCCTCGGACATCGAGCGCAGGATACCGGAGCCCTGTTCGCCGGTGACCCGCACCGACCAGTTGCCTTCGGCGTCGCGGCTGAGAATGCCGCGCTGAAACTCGGTGCGCCCCGGCGCTTTTTTGAGATTGGAAGTGCAGGGCACTTTGAAAGTCGGCAGTTGCGGAACGGGGTCGCGCCCGGAAAGTTTGAGCAACGCGTCCCGCACGAATTGGTAGAAGGTCACCATGACCGATACGGGATTGCCCGGAAGGCCGAAAAAGTGCGCGTTGCCGATGCGGCCGTAGGCGAGCGGGCGGCCGGGCTTCATGGCGATTTTCCAGAATACGACTTCCCCGAGCTTGTTGAGGAGGTCCTTGACGAAATCGGCTTCGCCCACCGAGACACCGCCGCTGGTGATCACGACGTCAGCGGCTGCGGCGGCGTCGTGAAAGGCGTTCTCCAGCAGCCGCGGATCATCGCGGACGACGCCCATGTCGATCACTTCGCAGCCGAGCCGCGTGAGCATGCCGTGAATCGTGTAGCGGTTGCTGTCGAAGATCTGGCCCTCCCTGGGGATGGTGCCGATCGAAACCAGCTCGTCACCGGTGGAAAAAAACACCACGCGCAGCTTGCGATACACGTTGGCTTCGGCGATGCCCAGCGACGCCACGAGCCCAACCTCGGCCGGCCGCAGGGAAACACCGCGCCTGAGCGCGACCTGGCCGACTTTCAGGTCTTCGCCGGCGCGGCGCAGATTCTGGTTCTTGCGGTGCCCGCCGCCGATCCTGACCTTGCTCCCGTCGACTCGCACGTGTTCCTGCATGATTATGGTGTCGGCGCCCCTTGGAACGACTCCGCCCGTCATGATTCGTACACATTGCCCCAGGCCGACTTCTCCCGAAAACGGGGCACCGGCGAGGGCGGTCCCGCCAACCTCGAGCACGGTTTCACCGTCGCTCCGGAGGTCGGCGAAACGAACGGCATAGCCATCCATCGCGGAATTGTCGTGTGCCGGCACGTCGAGGGGAGAGACGATATCTTCGGCGAGCACGCGGCCCAGCGCAGCCCGGATATGGAGGCGTTCGGTCGCGGTCACCGGGGAGAGAAAACGGGCGATGACTTCACGCGCCTTGTCGACCGGCATCGAGTTCGGATCGTAATCGCCGGCGCAGGAGAGTTGTTGGAGCGATTTTTCTGGATCGTTCATGTCGGGGCCTCGGTTCGCCGCATCCACCGGAAGACGGAATTTTACAGGAATGAATGATGGCCGGTTCCCATGGAGGGGAACGCGTCTTTAACGCTCAGCAACTCCAATGATCGCGGCTCGCGATATCCCGGAAGCTCCTGCAACACGGCGCCCAGCATCCCGCTTCTCAATGCCGCGAGGAACACTGCCGGGCCGGGGCGGGCAAGAACCGAGGCGCGGGCCGCCAGAAAATAACGCTCGGAGGCGACCGGGACGAATTCGAGACGGTGTTGACGGGCGGCTGCTTCGATGCCGAAGCCGACATCGGCCATGCCGCTGGCGACCGTGGCCGCAACCGCGGCATGCGTGAATTCCTCGTGCTGGTGGCCGTTGATCTGCGTCGGGCGGATCCGGGCGACTGCCAGCAGATGATCGAATAAGAGGCGTGTGCCGGACCCGGATTGGCGATTGACAAACCGCGCCTTGGTTTGCGCAATATCCCTCAATGTCTTGAGCCGATGTGGATTGCCCCTGCCTACCATCAGTCCCTGTTGCCGCGTCGCGAAGTGCATGAGGCGCAGCGTCCGCCCTTTGAGCCAGGGGCGATATTGCTCCAGCGGCACGCCGACTGCAGCCGCTTCCGGGACATGAAATCCCGCGATGTCGCACATGCCGCGGTCTAAAGCAGCCAGGCATTCGAGACTGCCGTGAAAATGCAGCTCCACGTGAACGCGACGCGTGGCAAGGAGCCGGTCACGCAACGCGGCGAGGGCCATATCGTGGCTGGCGTGGATAACGACTTCGGCATTCGGCGCCGATTGCACCGTGCCGAAACGCGGGTTCAACGTGGCTTCAATGGCTTCGAGATGCGGGCGGAGTCTTGCGTTCGCCTCGTCCGCGGCCCGCAGCAGCGTTTCGCCAAGGGGGGAGAGATGGGCGCCGCGCCCGCGCTCCAGTATGACAAGCGGTTCACCGAGGGCGTTTCCGATCCGTTCCAGTGTTCCCCAGGCGTGGCGATAAGACAGTCGCGCGCGGGTGATCGCACTCTGCAGCGAACCCCCATGTGCGACGCCACGCAGCAGTTCGACGACCCGGGCGTCCAGATCGGTGTCACCGAGCTTCCAGCGCAGTTCCAAGCGCGCTCTCATTAATATGCAATATACAGCATATTTTACGTTGCGGCAGACCCGATCAAAATCCCCGAAGAACAAATTAGGAAACGCGACGCATATTCAGCCATGGAAGAGCTCAGGCAGGCTTGCCTGCAGGCGCTGGCGCTCATCGGCCGGCTTGACAGTCAACTGTTCGAAATCGTTGTCCTCAGTCTGCAGGTCAGCCTCACCGCCGTTACGGTTGCGGCGGTGATCGGGTTGCCCATAGGTGCGGCCCTTGCGGTGGAATGCTTTCGCGGACGGCAGGCGGTGATCGTTCTGTTCAATGCCTTGATGGGCCTTCCGCCCGTGGTGGTGGGGCTGCTCGTCTATCTTCTGCTGTCACGCGCCGGGCCGTTAGGGCCACTCGGCATTCTGTTCACGCCCACGGCGATGATCATCGCGCAGGCGATTCTCATCATACCCATCATCGGGGCATTGTCGCGCCAGACGATGGAGGACGCGTGGCGGGAATATGAAGAGCAACTGCGATCTCTTGGCGCCAAGAGGCTGACGGCCGCCTCTACGCTCCTCTGGGACACGCGCTTTTCTCTGGTAACGGTAGTTCTGGCCGGATTCGGACGGGCCGTGGCGGAAGTCGGCGCGGTCATCATCGTCGGCGGGAACATCGACGGTGTCACGCGCGTGATGACGACGGCGATCGCCCTGGAGACCAGCAAGGGTGACCTGCCGCTCGCGCTGGGCCTCGGGATCATCCTGGTGAGCCTCGTGATCGCGCTCAACGCCGCGGCAAGTCTGATCAGGGAAGCGGCGTTGCGCCGTTACGGCTGAGACAAGTACCGATGCTGCCGCTCGAACTCAGGGATCTGTGCTTTGCCATCAACGGCAACACCATCATCGACCGCATCTCGGTGCAAATCGAGGACGGGCCGCGCACGATCATTCTGGGACCGAACGGTGCGGGCAAGAGCGTGCTGATGCGTCTTTGCCATGGCTTGCTCAAGCCGACATCCGGGACCGTCGCCTGGACAGGGCGGCGCCCGAACCGGCGCTCGGGTGGCCAGGCGATGGTGTTTCAGCGGCCGGTGATGCTGCGGCGCTCGGCACTTCGCAACGTGATGTACGGGCTGAAGCTCGCCGGGGTGTCGCGCACGGAGTGCGAACTGCGGGCGCATGACGTGCTGGACGCCGTGGGGCTTTCGCATGTCGCACACCATCCCGCCCGCGTGCTGTCCGGCGGCGAACAGCAGCGCCTTGCGCTCGCTCGCGCCTGGGCGCTGGGTCCGGAAGTGCTGTTTCTGGACGAACCCACTGCGAACCTCGATCCGGGCGCCGCCCGCGAGATCGAAAGCATCATCGGGGCGATTCATGCCAGCGGCGCCAAGATCATCATGACCACCCATAACCTGGGCCAGGCGCGGCGGCTCGGAGATGAAATCCTTTTTATCAACCAGGGCCGGCTCACAGAGCGTTCCTCCGCGGACCGGTTCTTTCGCGAACCCGCTTCGGCAGAGGCCACCGCGTTCCTGAGAGGGGAACTTCCCTGAAAAAGTCGCACAGGACGATGTTCATTGCGCTGGGGCTGACGTGTGCAGCGCTCATTCCGCCGGGTGGATGGGCACAACAGCGGTTCATCACCGTGGCTTCGACCACCTCGACGGAACAGTCGGGCTTGTTCAAGCACATTCTGCCGATGTTCCAGAAGAAGACCGGCATCGAGGTGCGCGTGGTGGCACTGGGCACGGGGCAGGCGCTTGACATGGGACGGCGCGGTGACGCCGATGTCGTATTCGTGCACGACCAGGCGGCGGAGGAAAAATTCGTCGCCGATGGCCACGGTGTGAAGCGCCTGCCCGTGATGTACAACGATTTCGTGCTGATCGGCCCGAGGAACGATCCGGCCAAAGTGAAAGACGGCAGGGATATCACCGGGGCGTTCAGGAAAATCCGAACCGCGCAGGCGCCATTTGTTTCGCGCAGTGACAAGAGTGGAACGCACGCAGCGGAGCTGCGACTCTGGAGACTCGCGGGTACCGACATGCCGGCGTCCAAGGGACCTTGGTACCGTGAGACCGGTTCCGGAATGGGCCCCGCCCTCAACACGGCATCCTCATTGAACGCCTATATTCTGGCTGACCGCGGCACCTGGCTCTCGTTCAAGAACCGCGGCGAGCTGGCCATACTCGTGGAAGGCGACAACAGGCTCTTCAATCAGTACGGCGTCATCCTCGTCAATCCGGCGAAACACAAACATGTGAAAAAGGACTCGGGCCAGTCTTTTATCGACTGGATCGTCTCTCCGGAGGGGCAGAACGCGATCGCCGGCTACCGGATAAACAACGAGCGGTTGTTCTTTCCCAACGCGGGGCGCCGATCGGGTTAGAATCGCCCGGAATTCGTGATGATTCGATGTCATGGCGAGATACCGCGGGTTGACGCTACGCATTTTCGGCACGCAGGCCCCCGTGATGGGGCCGGGAAAGGCCGAGCTCGTCACGCTGATCGGCCGCACCGGGTCGATTTCGGCCGCGGCGCGGGCGATGGGCATGTCCTATCGACGGGCGTGGCAGCTCGTCGATGCGCTGAATGCGAGCTTCCGGAAGCCGGTGGTCGTGACCGAGGTCGGCGGGCGGCACGGAGGCGGGGCGCAGGTCACGGCGTACGGACGCCGCCTCGTGGAGCGATATCGCGCAATGGAAGGCAAGGCATCCGCTGCCATCGCCGCCGATCTCGCAACGTTCACGCGGCATGTGCGACAACCGGCGCCGAAAGGCCGCGGGACGAAATAGAGTCAAGACGCCGCTTCCGCGACGGCTTGCAGCGCATGCGCACTATCGCTATATTCGATAAACCATAACGCGCCGCGCCGGGCATGCCAAGGATATGCTGCGGGCTGTTGCTGGTGTTTCCATTGCTGTGCGCAACCGCGAACGCGCAATCGAAGAAGGACGTTCCGACGGTTGCCGCGGCATCCGATCTCAAGTTCGCGGTGGAGGGCATCGCGACGAAATTCCGGTCGGATACCGGGCGGCATGTAAAGTTCGCGTTCGGTTCGTCCGGCAATTTCTACCGGCAGATAGAGCAGGGGGCGCCATTTCAGATGTTCATGTCGGCGGACGAGGATTTCATATTCAGGCTGGCGGCATCCGGCAGGGCCGAAGACCGGGGCGCCGTGTACGCGATCGGACGGATAGTATTGTTTGCCCCGCACGGATCGCCGCTCAAGGTGGATGCGCAAATGGCAGGGCTAAAGGCGGCGCTTGCGGACGGCCGTATCCGCCGTTTTGCGATCGCCAATCCCGAGCATGCGCCCTATGGTCGCGCGGCCGAGCAGGCGCTCGTGAAACTCGATCTATGGAAGACATTGCGTCCGAGGCTGGTGCTCGGGGAAAACGTATCGCAGGCCGCTCAGTTTGCCGCCGGCGGTTCCGCGGAAGGCGGCATCTTTGCCTATTCGCTGGCGCTGGCGCCAAGCGTTTCCAGGCTCGGCACGTATGCGCTGGTCCCGAAAACGCTGCACGAGCCGCTGCGTCAGAGAATGGCATTGCTCAAGGGCGCGGGGGAGACCGCGCGGGCGTTCTACCAGTACGTGCAGCAACCTGCGGCGCGCGACCTCCTGAAAAAATACGGTTTCGTCGCGCCGGGCGGGCAATAAGGCACCATGGACTGGTCCGCCCTCGCGCTGTCGCTTAAGCTGGCGGCTTGGACGATGATCATTCTGCTCCCGCTCGGGATCTGGCTCGGGCGCGTACTGGCATGGCGGCGGTTTCGCCGCAAACCCCTGATCGAAGCCATGCTGGCCCTGCCCCTGGTGCTGCCCCCGACGGTATTAGGCTACTATCTGCTGGTGGCGTTCGGCGGCGCATCTCCCTTGGGGCAGTTGTACCAGGAGCTGAGCGGGCAGCAGTTGGTGTTCAGCTTCGCGGGCCTGCTGTTCGCATCGGTACTGTTCAACCTGCCTTTTGCGATTCAGCCCATGCAGCGCGCATTCGAGGCGATCCCGCAGGAAGTTCGCGATGCCGCCGCCTGCTGCGGGCTGTCCCACTGGCGCACCCTGTGGCGTATCGAAATCCCGCTGGCGTGGCCGGGAATACTCTCGGCGCTGGTGCTTACATTTGCGCATACTCTGGGCGAGTTCGGCGTCGTGCTCATGGTGGGCGGAAATATCCCGGGCGAGACCCAGACCATAGCCATCGCCATTTACGATCGCGTGCAGTCCTTCGATACGGCCGGGGCGGGCATCATGTCGGCGGCTCTCCTGCTGATCTCGCTGCTCGCGATCGGATGCACGTACCTCACCACTTCGCGCCGCCGGCCACGCGACCATGACTGAATCCGGCCTGAACGTGCGTCTGAAGCAGGCCGCTCCCATCCCTCTGGATGTGGATCTGACCTGCGCCCCGGGGGAGATGCTCGTGCTGGTGGGGCCATCGGGTAGCGGCAAATCCTCCATCCTGCGCGCCATCGCCGGGTTGCTTCGTGCAAAGAATGGCTGCATCGCCTGCAACGGCGCCGTCTGGTTCGACGCGGCGAAAGGGATCGGGGTCAGCCCGCAGCGCCGGCGCGTAGGGTTCGTGTTCCAGCACTATGTGCTGTTTCCGCATCTGACGGCGCTGGGAAACGTGATAGAGGCGTTGATCGATCTGCCGCGCGCGCAGCGTGAGCACCGGGCCCGCGATCTGCTCGCGAGGGTCCATCTTGACGGACTGGAGCTGCGACGGCCCATGGAACTGTCCGGTGGGCAACAGCAGCGAGTGGCCGTCGCGCGCGCGCTTGCGCGCGAGCCCAACGTGCTGCTGCTCGACGAGCCGTTCTCGGCAGTCGATCGCCTGACCCGGGAACGCCTGTACCGGGAACTGGCCGAACTTCGCCGCGAGCTCGCGATGCCGGTCGTTCTGGTTACACACGACCTGGACGAGGCGCAGATGCTCGCCGACCGGATGAGCGTTCTTTACCAAGGCAGGACATTGCAGACCGGAGCGCCGCTCGAAGTGATGACCAGGCCGCGCACGGCGCAGGTGGCGCAACTGGTGGGCATGAAGAACGTCTTCCGGGCGCGGGTGATCTCGCACGACAACGAAAGAGCGATCACGATTATCGAGTGGCGGGGGCGACGCCTGGAGGTGCGGCTGCAGGCCGCGTTCGCGCCCGGCAGCCAGGTGACGTGGGCGATTCCGCGGGGGCAGCTGATCCTGCACCGGCGCGACCGCCCTTCACGCGGGGAGAGCGAGAACCCGGTCGCGGGCGTGGTGGCAGAATTCGTGCGGCTGGGCGAAAACGCGGCCGTCGCCATTCACGTCGGCGGGACGGACAAACCGCCGCTTTTCATGTTGATTCCGTTGCACGTCGCGCAGCGCAATAATGTCAGGCCGGGCGCCGATGTCGTCGTTTCGCTGCTCGGCCATGGCATACACCTCATGCCGCCCGATGAGGCGCGCGGTTCCCCCCAGCGCAAGAGGCGCAGGACGCAACCGGCGGCGAACACGGTAACATGAGGCACACGGGATGCAAGGCACGATCAGCGCAAGCAGCTGCACCTGATAGAATTTCCCATTTTTTGAGGGACCCCGGGCAGGTTTCGCTCGATGAAAATCTTCGGATTCGCAGGGTATTCCGGCAGCGGCAAGACGACGCTTATCGAAAAGCTCATCCCGATTTTTACGCGGCGGGGACTCGAGGTGTCGCTCATCAAGCACGCACACCACACGTTCGATGTCGATCAGCCGGGCAAGGATTCCTACCGACATCGCATGGCCGGTTGTTCAGAAGTGCTGGTGACGTCATCGCGGCGGTGGGTGCTGATGCACGAACTGCGCGGCGCGCCCGAGCCCGGACTCGGGGAGCACATCGAGCACATGTCCCAATGCGATTTGCTGCTCGTCGAGGGCTTCAAGCGCGAGCACATCCCCAAGCTCGAAGTCTATCGCGCGGAAGTGGGCGAGCCGCTGCTTCATCCGCACGACCGGGATATCGTGGCGATCGCGAGCGACAAGAAGCTCGAAACGCGATTGCCGCAGTTCGACCTCGACGACCATGTGGCAATCGCGGGTTTCGTGCTGAAGCACGTCGGCCTGGAGTGAATGTCAAAGCTTGGAATCACCCGCTGACGGGTGTAAGCTAACGCCATGATTACAGTATTGTATTTCGCCCGGTTGCGGGAAGAGCTGGGCACCGGTTCGGAGCGGCTTGCGCTGCCGCGGGCGGTGCGCGACCTCGAGGGGCTGCGCGCACATCTGATCGCGCGCGGCGGCGCCTGGGCCGAGGCGCTCGGCGCGAACAAAGCCGTGCGCGCCGCGGTCAATCAGAGCATTGCAAGCGGCGATGTGCCGATCTCCGATGGCGACGAAGTCGCGTTTTTCCCGCCCGTTACCGGCGGCTAGAACCTTCGGCCACAGATAACACAGAGATGAAAATCTGGAAGCTTTCCTCTGTGATCTCTGTGGCTGAATCTTGCATTTGAGCATGACATGACGGTTCGGGTACAGACTGAAGACTTCGACGTTGGCGCTGAGATCGCAGCCCTGCGCCGTGCAAATCCCAAAATCGGCGCGGTCGCGAGCTTTGTCGGTGTGGTGCGCGACGTGAACGCCGGCGATGCGGTCGCCGGGATGACGCTCGAACACTATCCGGGCATGACCGAGAAGTCGATCGAGGAGATCGTCGCACAGGCGCGCGTTCGTTGGAGTATCTACGACGCACTGGTGATCCACCGGGTGGGAACGCTGAAACCCGCCGATCAGATCGTATTGGTCATCGTCACGAGCAGCCATCGCGGCGATGCTTTCGCCGCGTGCGAATTCATCATGGACTATCTTAAGACCCGCGCGCCGTTCTGGAAGAAAGAGAAAACGTCCGCGGGCGCGCGCTGGGTCGATGCACGTGTGACGGATGACCTGGCGGCGGAGCGCTGGCGCCTCAAAGGGTAATCGACGGGATCAACGGGATTGGCAGGATTATTCATGGTTCCAGGTCCAATCCTGTCAATCATGTAAATCCCGTCCATCCGCCTTTTCGATCGAAGGGGAGGGAAGTGAACGCAGCGGGATTTCTCGCGGTCGGGGTGGGCGCGGCTTTTGGCGCCTGGGCGCGCTGGGGTCTCGGCGCTCTGCTCAATCCTCTCTTCCCGACGCTGCCGCTCGGCACCCTCACCGCGAATATGATCGGCGGCTATGTAATCGGGATGGCTGTCGAATTCTTCATGCACCATGCCAGCGTGCCTCCCGAAATCCGCCTTTTCATCATCACCGGGTTTCTGGGCAGCCTGACGACCTTCTCGACTTTCTCCGCCGAGGCGGTGACGCTTCTGACGCGCCAGCAGTACGCATGGGCGCTCGCTCTGATCGGCTCGCACCTCGCCGGCTCGCTGGTCATGACCATGTTCGGCATCCTCACCCTGAAATGGGCCTGCTCGTGAAAATCACGCCCTGCGTCTGCCTCAAGATCTACGTGACGGAACTGCGCCACCACGACGGCGAGCTCCTTTATGAATGGATACTCGAGCAGGCCAAAAAGCTCGGCATACCCGGTGGGTCGGTCTTTCGCGCCATCGCGGGTTACGGGCGACACGGCAGAATGCACGAGGAAACGTTCTTTGAGCTTGGCGCCGACCTTCCGGTGGAGCTTGAATTCATCGCGAGCGAGGAACAGATCGCGAAGCTCCTCACGCTGCTGGAACGGGAGAAGATGGGGTTGTTCTACGTCAAATCGGCCGCGGAAATGAAATGCGTGTAGCCACCGGCCGGGTCAAACGATCGTGTAGCGCGTCGACCAGGGATATTCGATAAGAATGAGTGCCGGGTTGCGCAAAGGGGCAGCGGTGGAAATCGGGGCGGCGGATTTACGGAACACCTCAACAGGGTAAACTTGGCGAATCTCAATGGAGGCATTATGTTAAGAGTCTGGAGAATGATGGTCGGAACATTGGGGCTCGCGCTTGTTTTTTTCCCGGTTATCGGGATGGGTCAGACGTATCCCACCAAGCCGGTGCGGCTCATCGTGCCGTTTCCGCCGGGCGGCAGCAATGACATCGTCGGGCGCATGATCGGAAACGAGCTGACGAACAGGCTTGCGCAGCAGGTGGTGATCGACAACCGCGGCGGCGCCGGCGGGATGATCGGCACCGAAATCGCCGCGAACTCCGCTCCGGATGGATATACGTTGCTGATCATTTCGGTGGCGTACGCATACAACCCGTCCATCTTCAAGTCGAAGCTCAAATTCGATCCCGCCAGGGCGTTCACGCCGGTCTCGATCCTCGGCACCGGTCCCAACGCGCTCACGGTGAATCCCAGGCTTCCCGTGAAGTCGGTGAAGGACCTGATCGCGATGGCCAAAGCGAAGCCGGGCGCGCTCAATTACGCATCCGCGGGCATCGGCAGCTTCCAGCACCTCGGCAGCGAAATGTTCCGGCTCATGGCCGGCATCAATATCGTGAACGTGCCGTTCAAGGGCGGCGGTCCCGCCATGGCCGACGTAGTCGCGGGCAATACCCAGATTTCCATCGGCTCGCTGATCCAGGCGATGCCTTTCATCAAGTCGGGAAGGCTGAAGGTGCTGGCGATCGGCAGCGCAAAACGCACCCGGGCGCTGCCTGATATTTCGACGATCGCGGAAGCGGGAGTGCCGGGTTACGAGGCGAGCAACTGGTGGGGCATCGTCGCGCCGGCTGGCACGTCGCCCGCGATCATCAAACGGGTGCACGCGGAACTTGCCGCAATCCTCGGAACCGCGGACATCCAGAAGCGATTCGAGACCCAGGGCGCGGAGGCCGTGCAGATGAGGCCCGCGGAGTTCGGCGGGTTCATCAGAGCCGAGACCGCGAAGTGGGCCAAGGTCGTCGAGCAGGCGGGCATTCGTGCCGAATAGGCCCACGTAGTGACACATGTTCCCGCCCCGTCCGAGTTGTTGAACGAAGAAGAACCTGTCGCGTGCCGGACTTGCGGCCGCATTCAATCATCAGGAAAGTCCGATGCTAGAGATTCTTGAAAAACCGGCTGCCGGTCACACGATCCGGCTGCACGATTCAGACAACGTCGTGATCGCGCGCGTGGATGTGCCCATCGGCGTGAAGCTGGAAGGTGGTCTGACCACGCGCAGCCAGGTTCCGGCAGGTCACAAGATCGCGGCGCGCGCCATCAGGAAGGGCGAGCCGATCCTGAAGTACAACGTCACGATCGGTTTCGCCGCCACCGACATCCCGGCGGGCGCCTACGTGCACTCGCACAACATGGAGTTCCGCGAGTTTGACCGGGACTACGAGCATGCCCGGGATTATCGTCCCGTGGAGATGCTTCCCGAGAACGAGCGCGCGGGCTTCATGGGCATCGTGCGCGACAACGGCCAGGTGGCCACGCGCAATTACATCGGAGTTCTTTCGACGGTCAACTGCTCGGCAACGGTTGTTCACAAGATCGCGGAATGGTTCACGCCGGAGCGGCTTGCGGAATATTCCAGCGTCGATGGGGTGGTGGCGTTTGCGCACGGCACGGGCTGCGGGATGGAAATGACGGGCGAGCCCATGGACCTCCTGCGCCGCACGCTCGCGGGATATGCCCGTCATGCCAATCTTGCCGGGGCGCTCGTCGTCGGCCTTGGTTGTGAGCGCAACCAGATCAGCGGTCTGTTCAAGGAACAGGGCCTGTCCGCAACCTCCCGGCTGCGCGCATTCGTCATGCAGGAGACGGGCGGCACCCGCAGGACGATCGAAGCCGGCATCGCGGCGGTGAAGGAAATGCTGCCGGAAGCCAACCGCATGACGCGCAGATCGGTGCCCGCAAGCCACATCATGGTCGGCCTGCAGTGCGGAGGTTCCGACGGGTTCTCTTCGATCACCGCCAATCCGGCGCTGGGTGCGGCGATGGATCTGCTCGCGCGGCACGGTGGTACGTTCATTCTTTCGGAGACGCCGGAAATCTATGGCGTGGAGCACACGCTGACACGCCGCGCCCGCAGTCGCGAGGTCGGGGAAAAGCTCGTCGAGCGCATCCGCTGGTGGAAGGACGATTACACCGTCGGTCGCGACACCCAGATCAACGGCCGGGTGAGTCCGGGAAATCAGCATGGCGGGCTGGCGAACATCTTCGAGAAGTCGCTCGGCTCGTCGATGAAAGGCGGCACCGGGCCGCTCAATGCGGTTTATCGTTACGCCGAACCGGTGACGGAGAAGGGTTTCGTGTTCATGGACACCCCGGGGTTCGACCCGTGTTCGGCGACAGGGCAGATCGCCGGTGGCGCCAATGTCATCATGTTCACCACGGGACGCGGTTCGATGTTTGGCGCGAAGCCGGTGCCGTCGATCAAGCTCGCCACGAACACGCCCATGTACCGGCGCCTGGAAGAGGACATGGACATCAACTGCGGGGAGATCCTCGACGGCACCGCCACCATGCGGCAGATGGGGCAGCGGATCTTCGATCTGATGCTGCGCGTCGCCTCCGGCGAGAAAACCAGGAGCGAGCTGCTGGGCCTCGGTGACCACGAGTTCGTCCCCTGGAACATCGGCGTCACGGGCTGAGCGCGACGCCAACCTGTCCGATGCACGAAATACGTCTGGCGCTGTTAGCGGGGGTGATTGAATAATCGACGCGCGGAGTCGATTACTTCCGCGGCGGTGAGTCCAACTGGACCGGCGCCGTCAGCGACTAGCGCATCCGCTGCGGCGCTATGCAGATGAACAGCGGCGCGCAGCGCCGTTTTGGCGTCGGCGCCTTGAGCGAGCAGGGCAGCGAGAAAGCCGGTCAGAACGTCTCCCATGCCGGCGCTGGCCATTCCTGGATTGCCGGAGGTATTGATTCCCCATGTCCCGTCCGGGGATGCGCAGATGCTGCCGGCACCTTTGAGAACCACATCCGCAGCGAGGGCGTGCGAGAGCCTTACGGCCGCAGCGACACGGTCGAACTGGACGTCGTGCGTGCCGCAGCCGAGCAGGCGCGCGGCTTCCGCCGGGTGAGGAGTGAGCACGGTGGGCGCGCGGCGTCCCGGCAGTGCATCGCGCAGTGATCCCGAGGCGGCGATCAGGTTCAAGCCATCCGCATCGATCACGAGCGGCAGCCGTGATTCGATTGCCCACCTGAGGCAGAACGCGGCGTCAGGCGCCTGTCCCAGTCCGGGACCGATCGCGAGCGCGGTGAGGTGTTCGACCTTCAGCACTTCGTCCGCAGTGCGCAACATGAGTTCAGGCTGCGTCATGTCCACGGGCGGTGCGTCGCGCTCGATCGATCCCACATAGACGCGGCCGGCGCCCAGCTTCAGCGCAGCGCGCCCTGCAAGCAGCGCCGCGCCGACCATTCCATGCGCGCCGCCGATGATGCCGACACTCCCGTAGTCACCCTTGTGAGTGTTGCGGCGGCGGGACGGGAGCGTTTCCGTCAATATGTCTATTCCGATCACTGTTCCCCGCGGCGCTTTGATCGCCGGCGCATCGATGTCCAGCGGGGCAACGTGAAGTGTTCCGCAATGGTCGAGGCCGTCGAGCGTCAACAACCCGGGTTTGAGGGCGATGAACGTGATCGTGTGGTCCGCGCGTACGGCGCAGCCCATCACGCGGCCGGTATCCGATTCGAGACCGCTTGGAATATCGACGGCGAGCCTGGGCGCACGCATGCCGTTGAGCGCCGCGACGATTTCCGCATGGCGGCCGGCGACTTCCCGCTGCAGCCCGATACCGAACAGCCCGTCGATGACGAGACTCCAGTCGCCCGCCGAAGGAATTTCAGCGACGGCAATGCCGCCCGCTTCGCGCCAGGCTTTGAGCGCCGCCGCGGCGTCACCCGACAATTTCGTCTCGTCACCGGCGAAGACGACGGTGACGTTGAACCACCATTGCCTGAGGTGGCGCGCAATGACGAAGGCATCGCCGCCATTGTTGCCGGGCCCGGCGACGACGAGGACGGGTTTTCCGAGATCCGGCGCGATCTTCCGCGCCAGTTCGGCGGCCGCGAGCCCCGCCCGTTCCATGAGCGGCAGCGCCGCCGCGGCGGCTTCGATCTCGCGGATTTCCCCGGTGCGATAAATGGGGCTGTTGTAGGTGACAAGGGCCGGCATGGCAGCGGCTAGTTTAGCCGAATTCGGGTAAAATATTCGTTTAGTGAGTTCGCTTTTGCCCATGTCGCAACTCATCCGGCTGCGCGGACGCCGCGCCCTTTCCGCTTTCCGCGTTCACAAGCTCCTCCAGTCCGCAGCCGCCGTCATTCCGGGTGTCCGGTTCCATAGCGAATTCTGGCATTTCGTCAAGACGACCCGCGCGTTGTCGGAAGCGGAGTCAAGGCGGCTCGAACGGATCCTCACTTACGGTCCGGTTTCCGCCGGGGAGCCGGCGCGAGGCGTTCTGCTGCTCGTGGTGCCCCGCATCGGCACGATCTCCCCTTGGTCTTCCAAGGCGACCGATATCGCCAGCCATTGCGGCCTCGATGCGGTGGAGCGCATCGAGCGTGGCGTAGCCTACTGGGTTGAGCGGGAGGGCGCGCGCCTGTCCGATGCCGACAGGGCAGTGTTCGCGCCGCTGATCCATGATCGCATGACCGAGTCGGTGCTGGATTCCTTCGATGAGGCGGAGAGGTTGTTCCACCATTTCTCGCCCAGGGCGCTCGCGACCGTCGATATTCTAGGCGGAGGCACGGCGGCGCTCGAGCGCGCGAACCGCGCGATGGGTCTGGCGCTTTCCGAGGACGAGATCGCGTACCTGGTGGAAAATTTCCGGCGCGCGGGACGCAACCCCACCGACGTCGAACTCATGATGTTCGCGCAAGCCAACTCCGAGCACTGCCGTCACAAGATTTTCAACGCCGACTGGGTCATCGACGGCCGGCCGCAGCAGCAATCGCTTTTCGGCATGATCCGCACCACGCATGCCAGGAATCCGCGGGGAACGGTCGTCGCCTACGCCGACAATTCCTCCGTGATCGAAGGCGCGCGTGCCGCGCGATTCTATCCGGCGCAGGAGGGTGAGTACCGTTTCACCGAGGAATTGACGCATATCCTCATGAAGGTGGAGACGCATAACCATCCCACGGGGATTTCGCCGTATCCCGGCGCCGCGACCGGAGCCGGCGGCGAGATCCGCGACGAAGGATCCACCGGCCGCGGCGCCAAGCCGAAAGCGGGGCTCACCGGGTTTAGCGTGTCAAATCTGCGGATTCCCGGGTTCGAACAACCTTGGGAGCGCGAGAACTGCGGCCGCCCGCGCCGCATCGCTTCGGCACTCCAGATCATGATGGAAGGCCCCATCGGGAGCGCGTCGTTCAGCAACGAATTCGGGCGTCCCAATCTCGCGGGCTATTTCCGCACGTTCGAGCAGCGCGTCGCGGGCGAGGTGCGGGGCTATCACAAGCCCATCATGATCGCAGGGGGGCTGGGGAATATCGCCGCGGACCACACGCGGAAGCACGAATTGCCGGTCGGCGCGTTGCTGATCCAGCTCGGCGGCCCGGGAATGCTCATCGGCCTGGGCGGTGGCGCCGCGTCCAGCATGGATACCGGCGCCAATCAGGAAGATCTCGATTTCGACTCGGTGCAGCGCGGCAACGCCGAAATCCAGCGCCGGGCGCAGGAAGTGCTTGACCGGTGCTGGGGTCTCGGCGCTGAAAACCCGATCCTGTCGATTCACGATGTGGGAGCAGGCGGACTGTCGAATGCTCTGCCGGAGATGGTTCATTCCGCGAAATGCGGCGGGCGTTTCGATCTGCGCCGGATTCCCAACGAAGAGCCGGGCATGTCGCCGTTGCAGATCTGGTGCAACGAGGCGCAGGAACGTTACGTCCTGGCGATCGCGCCGCAGCATCTCGAGCGCTTCGCGGCGCTGTGTGAGCGCGAACGTTGCCCGTTTGCGGTGGTGGGCGAGGCAACCGCCGACGGAAGACTCGTTGTGAGCGATCCGGCGTTCGACAACAAGCCGGTGGACATGGAACTCGCGGTGTTGCTCGGCAAGCCGCCGAAGATGACACGCGACGTCGTCCACGTGCGGCGCGAGCTGCCGCCGTTCGAGATGAGTGGGATCGATGTGGCGGCGGCGGCGCTCCGGGTATTGCGGCTGCCGGCCGTTGCCGACAAGACGTTTCTCATCAGCATCGGCGATCGAACGGTGGGCGGCATGACCGCGCGCGACCAGATGGTGGGACCCTGGCAGGTGCCGGTGGCGGATGTCGCCGTCACGCTGACGGGATTCAGGACTTTCCGGGGAGAGGCGATGGCGATGGGGGAGCGCACCCCGCTTGCCCTGATCAGGCCCGAGGCGTCGGGGAGGGTCGCCATCGGCGAGGCGATCACGAACATCGCGGCGGCGGCGGTCGCCGACCTCGGCGATGTCAAGCTGTCGGCGAACTGGATGGCGGCAGCGGGACATCCGGGCGAGGACGCGGCGCTCTACGACACGGTGCGGGCAGTCGCGATTGATCTTTGCCCGCAACTGGGAATCAGCATTCCGGTGGGCAAGGACTCGCTGTCGATGAAGACGGCGTGGGAGGACAACGGCGGGAAGCGGGACGTTACCGCGCCGCTGTCGCTCATCGTGTCCGCATTCGCGCCGGTGGAAGATGCGCGTCGAACGCTGACGCCGGAACTGGCGACGGACAAGGGGGAAACCGAACTGCTGCTCATCGATCTCGGGCAAGGACGTTGCCGGCTGGGCGGCTCGGCGCTGGCGCAGGTTTACGCCCAATGCGGTGCGGAGGCCCCCGACATGGATTCGCCAGGGGACCTCAAGGCATTCTTTGCGACGGTGCAACGTCTCAACCGCGAAGGCAGGATACTCTCCTATCACGACCGCTCCGACGGGGGCGTGTTCGTGACGGTATGCGAAATGATGTTTGCAGGCCATTGCGGCGCCGATCTGGATATCACTCCACTGCTGGGCGAAAGAGACCCGGCCGAAGTGCTTTTCAACGAGGAACTCGGCGCGGTGATCCAGATCCGATGCGGCGACAGCGTGCATGTCAGGCGTGCTTTCGCGGTGGCCGGGTTGGGCACCGTCTGTCACGTCGTCGGAACGCTCAATCGCGATGGCCTGCTGCGCATCCGGGGGAAAGAGGCGGAAATTTTCGAAGCGACGCGCGTCGATCTTCACCGCGCCTGGTCGGAGACCACCTACCGCATGCAGCGACTGCGCGACAATCCGCAGTGCGCGCAACAGGAGTATGACCGCATTCTCGATGCGGCGGATCCCGGTCTGAACCCGAGCCTGACGTTCGACCCGGCGGAAAATATCGCCGCGCCGTTCATCAACGGCGGCGCGCGACCGCGCGTGGCGATCCTGCGGGAGCAGGGCGTCAACGGCCAGGTCGAGATGGCGGCGGCGTTCGACCGCGCGGGGTTCACGGCAATCGACGTGCACATGAGCGACGTTATTGCCGGCCGCGTAAGTCTGGCGGAATTCAAGGGCTTTGCCGCCTGCGGCGGCTTCTCCTACGGCGATGTGCTGGGCGCCGGAGAGGGCTGGGCCAAGTCGATCCTTTTCAACGTCCGCGCGCGCGAGTCGTTCGAGTCGTTCTTCAGGCGCGCGGACGTGTTCGCGCTCGGGGTTTGCAACGGCTGCCAGATGATGAGCAATCTGCACGAACTCATCCCGGGTGCCGGGAACTGGCCGCATTTTGTCAGAAACAAGTCCGAGCAGTTCGAAGCGCGGTTCGCCATGCTGGAAGTACTGCGTTCCCCGTCGCTGTTTTTTGAAGGCATGGCAGGCAGCCGCATCCCGGTCGCCGTGGCGCACGGAGAGGGCTACGCGGAATTCGCCGATGCCGCCGCGCTCGCCGCCGTGGAGCCGCTGGTGGCGCTGCGCTTCATCGACAACCGGGGAGGCGCGACCGAGACCTACCCCCTCAATCCCAACGGTTCGCCGCGTGGCGTCACCGGGTTCACCACGCCGGACGGGCGCTTCACGATTCTCATGCCGCACCCGGAACGGGTGTTCCGGACAGTGCAGAATTCCTGGCACCCGGCGGATTGGGGCGAGGACGGGCCATGGCTGCGGATGTTCCGCAATGCGCGCCGCTGGGTAGGCTGATGGGCTCTCGCGACGGTGCGCCGTTGAAGCTGGATGCGCCCTTCTATACGGAAGAAGAGCTCGACGCGCTGTACGAGCAGGACCCGGTGCGGGCGCTGAAGATTTCGCGCGAGCAGACACTCTTGAGAAACCGGCTGGATGCGGCTCGCAGCCGTGATCCGGGTGCGCCGCCGCCATCCGAGGACGCTGTCAAGGAAGCGCTGGCGGAGGCGCGGAGCATCCTGCTGCGCGACGGCGGAGACCTGGAATTCGTCGCGTTCGAGGGAACGGTGCTGCGCGTGCGGCTCAAGGGCAACTGCGCGGGCTGCCCGCGCGCGACACTCGATCTGAAGAACGTGGTCGAGCGGCTTGTGCGCAACCGCTTTCCGCAGATCACCGCGGTCAACAATGTCTTCTAG
>JACQOJ010000071.1 GCA_016202605.1 Betaproteobacteria bacterium | reverse complement strand
GGAGGATGTCGAGCTCGCCTTCCACCAGCTTCAACAGGTGCTCGAGACGCTGCTTCACGTCGAACATCTCGAGCACTTCCTGCTTCTGCTCGATCTTGAGCGGCAGATGCGCGGCGATGGTGTCGCCGAGGCGCCCGGCTTCGTCGATGCCGGCGAGCGAAGTGAGGATCTCGGGCGGGATCTTCTTGTTTAGTTTCACGTACTGGTCGAACTGCTGGATCATCGTGCGCCGCATCGCTTCCAGTTCGTGATCGGCGGCGGCATCGGCCGGCACCGGCGTCACATCGACCATGTAATGGGTCTTGGCATCGACGATCTCGTTGATGCGCGCGCGCTGGCTGCCCTCGACCAGCACCTTCACGGTGCCGTCCGGAAGCTTCAGCATCTGCAGGATGTTGGCGATGCTGCCGATGCCGTAGAGATCCTCGGGGCCGGGCTCATCCTTGGCGGCCGATTTCTGGGCCGCGAGCACGATGCTCTTGCCGGCTTCCATCGCCGATTCCAGCGCCTTTATCGACTTGGGACGCCCCACGAACAGCGGGATGACCATGTGCGGGAAAACCACCACGTCGCGCAAGGGCAGCAAGGGCAGCTGTAAGGTGTTGATAACGCGGTCTTCTGCAAGAGACATGGCGATTTTCCTAGGAAACGATACGCAAAGCTAACATTGGGGAAACATCCCGGAAATCAAGCGGGACAGTCGCCCCGCCCATCATAACCGACTGCGGGGCGCGTGGCACTGCAGCCGCCGCTACAGCGTGGACCCGGCCACCTTCGGCTGGTCGGAATAGATCAACAGCGGCGGCGCCTCGCTCAGTATCGTGCCCTCGTCGACCACCACCTTTATCACGTTCTCCAGGGACGGCAGGTCGAACATCGTGTTGAGCAGGGTCTGCTCGAGAATCGAGCGCAGGCCCCGCGCCCCCGTCTTGCGTTCGAGGGCGCGCTTCGCGACGGCGCGCAGGGCGGGCTCGCGCACCTCGAGTTCGACGCCTTCCATGCCGAACATCTTCTGGTACTGCTTGAGCAGCGCGTTCTTCGGCTGCGTCAGGATCTGGATCAGGGCGACTTCGTCGAGTTCCTCGAGCGTAGCCACCACCGGCAGCCGTCCCACGAATTCCGGAATCAGCCCGTACTTGATGAGGTCCTCCGGCTGCACGTCGCGCAGGACCCTGGTGATGTCCTTGCGGTTGTCGCGGCTGCTCACTTCGGCCCCGAAACCGATCCCGCCTTTTTCCGAGCGCGCGCGGATGATCCGGTCGAGCCCGTCGAACGCGCCGCCGCAGACGAACAGGATATTGGTCGTGTCGACCTGCACGAATTCCTGGTTGGGATGCTTGCGCCCGCCCTGAGGCGGCACCGACGCGATGGTGCCCTCGATCAGCTTCAACAGCGCCTGCTGCACGCCTTCTCCGGACACGTCCCGCGTGATCGAGGGGTTGTCGGACTTGCGCGAAATCTTGTCGATCTCGTCGATATAGACGATGCCGCGCTGCGCCTTCTCGACGTCGTAGTCGCACTTCTGCAGCAGCTTCTGGATGATGTTCTCGACGTCCTCGCCGACGTAACCGGCTTCCGTCAGGGTCGTCGCATCGGCCATGACGAACGGCACGTTGAGCAGGCGCGCCAGCGTCTGCGCGAGCAGGGTCTTGCCCGATCCGGTCGGACCGATGAGCAGGATGTTCGATTTCGCCAGCTCGACATCGTCGTTCTTGGCGATCGTCTTCAACCGCTTGTAATGGTTGTAGACGGCCACCGACAGGATCTTCTTCGCGGTGTCCTGCCCGTTCACGTACTGGTCGAGAATGACGCGGATCTCGTGCGGCACGGGCAGGTCGGACTTGGCGCTCTTGCCGCCGTGCTCGCTCTGCGTTTCCTCGCGGATGATGTCGTTGCACAGCTCGATGCACTCATCGCAGATGAAAACCGAGGGTCCGGCGATGAGCTTGCGCACTTCGTGCTGGCTCTTGCCGCAAAACGAGCAGTAAAGCAGTTTTTCGCCGCCGACTTTGTCTGACATACCGATTTCCTCGATTTGCCGATAATTAGGACACTAAGAAACGGTTTCCGTTCTGCTCACCAGCACCCGGTCGACCAGGCCGTAGCTCACGGCCTGGTCGGCCGACAGGAAATTGTCGCGGTCGGTGTCTTTTTCTATGGTCTCGATCTTCTGCCCGGTATGCCGCGCCAGGATCTCGTTGAGCCGCCCCTTGAGGTACAGGATCTCCCTGGCGTGGATCTCGACGTCCGAGGCCTGCCCCTGGAAACCGCCCATCGGCTGGTGGATCATCACGCGCGAATTGGGCAGACAGAAGCGCTTGCCCCTGGCGCCGGCCGCCAGCAGCAGCGCCCCCATGCTCGCCGCCTGGCCGATGCAAAGCGAGGACACATCCGGCTTGATGAACTGCATGGTGTCATAAATGGCGAGGCCCGCGGAAACCGAGCCCCCGGGTGAATTGATGTAGAAGGAGACGTCCTTGTCGGGGTTATCCGATTCCAGGAACAGCAGTTGCGCCACGATCAGGTTCGCCGTGACCTCGGTCACCGGCCCCACCAGGAACACCACGCGCTCCTTGAGCAGCCGCGAATAGATGTCGTACGCGCGCTCGCCGCGCCCGCTCTGCTCGATGACCATGGGGATCAGCCCCAGGCCCTGTGGTTCGATATGGCGCATCATTGCCTGTTACCCATGAGTTCGTCGAAAGCCATCGCCTGGTCCCGCACCCCGGCGATCCCCTGCACCCAGGCGACCACGTTGTCCTCGATCACCGCCGATTCGATGTCGCGCAGCCGTTCGGGCGACTGATAAAACCACTTTACCACTTCGTCGGGACGCTCGTAGCTCTGGGCCTGTTCCTCGACCACCGCCCTGACCTGTTCCGGTTTGGCGTAGAGACTGTGAACCTTGACCACTTCGGCGAGGATCAGGCCCAGATTCACGCGCCGCTGCGCCTGGTTCTCGAACACTTCGGCCGGCATCGGCGTGTCGTGCTTGAGCGCGACGCCGCGCGCCGCGAGATCCTGCCGGGTGAGATTCTGCAGGCGCTGAATCTCGAGTTCCACCAGCGCCTTCGGGGCACTGATGCGGGTGGTGTCCAGCAGCGCCTGCATGACCTGCTCCCTGATGCGATTCTTGAGGCGGCCCTTGACCTCGCGTTCAAGGTTGGCCTTGACCTCCTCGCGCATCTTCGCCAGATCGCCGTCGGCCACGCCCAGGCTTTTCGCGAATTCGGCGTCGACCGGCGGCAGCTTCGGCGCCTCGATCTTCGCTACGCTCACCTCGAACGTGGCGGTCTTGCCGGCGACGTCCTTGCCATGATAATCATCGGGGAAGCGCAACTCGAACGTCCTCGCCGCGCCGGCCTTCATCCCGGCGAGCTGGTGCTCGAAATCCTTCAGCAGCCGTCCTTCGCCCAGCACGACTGCCTGGTCCCGGGCGCTCGAACCGCTGAATTCATTGCCCTCGATGGTGCCGCGGTAGCTGATCGTGAGGCGGTCGCCGTTTTCCGCGGCGCGCTCCACGGGTTCGAAAACCGCCCGCTGTTTGCGCATGATCTGCAGGGTCTTGTCGACTTCGGTTGCACCCACCTCCACCTGGGGACGGGTGATTGTGACTTGCGACAGGTCGCCGATCCTGATCTCGGGGTAGACCTCGAAAGTGGCGCTGTATACGAACTCGTCCGCGCCCTCGGCAACGGGCCTCGCCTCGAATTTCGGGTAGCCGGCAACCCGCAGATTCTGCTGCTTGACCGCCTCGCCAAAGCTCTTTTCGAGCGTATCGCCGAGCACTTCCTGGCGCACCTGCGGACCGTACTGCCGGGCCACGACCTTGAGCGGCACCTTGCCCGGCCGGAAGCCGTGCATCTTGACCGTACGCGACAGCTTCTTGAGCCGGTTCGCCACTTCCGTGTCGATCTCGGCCATCGGCACGGCCACGCTCAGGCGCCGTTCCAGGTGGCCCAATGATTCCAGATTCGCTTGCATCAAATTCCCTTATAACATTGTCATTCTGGTGCGAAAGGAGGGACTCGAACCCACACGCCTTTCGGCGCCAGAACCTAAATCTGGTGCGTCTGCCAATTCCGCCACTTTCGCAACCCTTTGATTGTAATATAATCCGCACTTTACCGTCAGTGCCGGGAGCTTGCAACCAGTCTTAAGATTGCGACGCAAGCGTTTGATAATCCATTTAATTCAACCAGAGCAGATGGCGGTCGGTCACTACGAAAATTTCCCCGTCGCCTCGCTTTTCCTGCCCCCTCGATTTCGCCGTCCGGTAACCCTGATCTACCGTTTTGCCCGCGAAGCCGACGACTTTGCCGACGAAGGGGATGCGCCTGACCACGAGCGCCTCGAGCAGCTCGACCGGTTCCGGCGGGAACTGCGCCGGATCGAAACAGGTGCGCCGCCGGAGATCGCCTGGTTTGCGGCGCTTGCCGAGGTCATCCGCGAACACCATCTGCCGGTCGACGACTTCCGCGACCTGCTTTCCGCGTTCAGCCAGGATGTCACGAAGAAACGCTACGCCGACTTCTCCGAGGTACTTGATTACTGCCGGCGCTCCGCCAATCCCGTGGGCCGGCTCCTGCTCGTGCTCTACGGTAATTCGACCCGGCAGAACCGGGTCTACTCCGATGCCATCTGTTCCAGCCTGCAGCTCATCAACTTCATTCAGGACGTCGCCAGCGACTACGGCAAGGGCCGCGTCTATCTGCCGCAGGATGAACTGGCACGCTTCGAAGTGAGCGAGCGGCAGATCGCCTCCGGAAACGCTGGCGGCAACTGGCGGGCGCTCATCGCGTTCCAGGTGGCGCGCGCGCGCGAGCTGCTCCATTCGGGTCTGCCGCTCGGCCGCATCCTCGGGGGCCGCATCGGGTTCGAGATGCGCATGATCATCGCCGGCGGCGATCGCATCCTCACCAGGATCATGGACGTCGGCGGCGACGTGTTCCGCCGCCGGCCGGTGCTGCGCTGGTTCGACTGGCCCGTGCTTCTTTCGCGTGCGCTCCAGAAGCCGTGATTCGTGACCGGTGATTGGTGATTCGTGACTCGTAAGTTCGCTGTGCTACCCTTCTCGCGTGCGCTCACCGAAGAGGCTTTTTACCTCTACCGTTTGCCATTCAGCACTTACGGGTTCTTCCAATCACCGGTCACCCGTCACCAGTCACGCATCATCAACCTCTGATGAACCCGCACGAATACTGCCAGCAGAAGGCCGCGCAAAGCGGGTCGAGCTTTTATTACAGCTTCCTGTTTCTGCCGCAGGAGCGCAGGCGCGCGATCACCGCGCTCTACGCCTTCTGCCGCGAGATCGACGATGTCGTCGACGAATGCTCCGATCTCGGAGTCGCGCGCATGAAGCTCGCCTGGTGGCGGCAGGAAGTGGCGCAAGCCTACACGGGGCAGCCGCAGCATCCGGTCGCGCGCGCGCTGGCGGAGGTGAGCGCGAAATTCAACCTGCCCCAGGATCGCCTGCAGGAACTGATCGACGGCATGGAAATGGACCTCGACCACAACCGCTATCCGGATTTCGCGTCGCTGCGGCTGTATTGCCACCGGGTGGCGAGCGTCGTCGGCCTGCTGTCGGCCGAAATCTTCGGATACCGCGACCCGCGCACGCTCGAATACGCGGCCGACCTCGGCATGGCGTTCCAGCTTACCAATATCATCCGCGATGTCGGGGAGGATGCGCGGCGCAACCGCATCTATCTGCCGCTCGACGAACTGGCGCGGCACAATGTGCGCGTCGCCGACATCACCGGCGCGCGCGAGTCCGGCGACTTCCGGCGCCTGATGGAATTCCAGATCGACCGCGCGCTGGGGTTTTACGAGCGGGCATTCGCGGCGCTGCCCGCGATCGATCGCCGATCGCAGCGCGCCGGACTCGTCATGGCCGCGATCTATCGCGCGCTGCTCGACGAGATCAGGGCCGACGGCTGCCGCGTCCTCTCGCATCGCACATCGCTCACGCCGGTGCGCAAGCTGTGGATCGCGTGGAAGACGTGGATCAGGGGCTGACGCCGTGATTGGTGATTGGTGATTGGTGATTGGCGGTGTGCGGAGGCGAACGGACATGGATCTGCAACTGAAGGGCATGACCGCGCTTGTGACGGGCGCAAGCACGGGAATCGGGCGGGCGATTGCCGGGGGCCTGGCCGCGGAGGGCGTCAAGCTCTGCGTGGCGGCGCGGCGGCGAAATCTGCTCGGAGCGCTGTCGCGGGAAATTGTCGCCGCGGGCGGTCCCGAACCGCTCGCCGTCGAGATCGATATCATGCACGGCGACGCGCCTGCGCGCCTGGCACGGGCGGCGCGCGACGGCCTCGGACATATCGGCATCCTCGTCAACTGCGCCGGCGGCAGCCGCCCGCCGCTCGCCATCGACGCGTCCGAGGAGGAATGGGAGCATGCGATGACACTGAACTTCATCCGCGTGCGCCAGCTCACGCATGCGGTGTTGCCCGGCATGATCGAACGCCAATGGGGCCGCATCATCAACATCACCGGCAAGTCCGAGCCCGAGCGCCTTATCGCGGCCACGCCCGCCAAGGCTGCGGTGCATGCGTGGTCCAAGGGGCTGTCGCGCGAGGTCGGCCGGCACGGCATCACGGTAAACTGCATCCCGCCGGGACGCATCATGAGCGAGCAGATCCGCCGGAAATATTCAGAAGAGTATCGGACCGCCCAATCGGCAAGCGAGATCCCCGTCGGCCGCTACGGTGAAGCCGAGGAACTCGCCTGCCTCGCGGTTTTTCTCGCCTCGCCCATCGCGCGTTACATCACCGGCGCGGTGCTGCCGGTTGACGGCGGGCTGCGGCGCTACGCCTTTTAGAACCGTGAGATCGGGAGGTCGGGAGATCGTTGTGAAGACCGCGAAATCGGGAGGTTGGGAGATCGTTGAATTGAAAAAGTCCTTATCCGCTCACGATTTCCCGACCTCACGATCTCACGCTCTGACGGCTCACGAACTTCCCGGATATAATTAAAGCTCGGGTTCACTGGACCGGATGCACCGGTCCACAGGAGAGCCATAAATGCAGACCAAAATCCCCTGTGTACTGATGCGCGGCGGCACGTCGCGCGGGCCGTTCCTGCTCGCGTCCAACCTGCCTGCCGACCCCACGACCCGCGACGAGGTGCTGCTCGCGATCATGGGCTCCCCTCACGAGTACCAGGTGGACGGCATCGGCGGCGCCATGCCGCTCACCAGCAAGGTCGCCATCATCAGCAGGTCAAAGCAGCCGGGCGCGGATGTGGACTACCTGTTCGCGCAGGTGCTCGTCAACGAGAGGCTGGTCGACACCAAGCCCAATTGCGGCAACATGCTGGTCGGTGTCGGCCCGTTCGCGATCGAGGCGGGCCTGGTGCCGGCAAAAAACGGCGAGACGACCGTGCGCATCTACAACGTCAACACCCGGGCACTGGTCGAAGCCATCGTGCAGACGCCGGGCGGCCAGGTCACGTACGCCGGCAGCGCGGCGATCGACGGCGTGCCGGGCACCGCAGCGCCAGTGAAACTCAACTTCAAGAGCGCAATCGGCGCCGTGACCGGCAAGCTGCTGCCGACCGGCAAGCCGCTCGACGTGATCGAAGGCGTGGAGGTGAGCTGTGTCGACGTCGCGATGCCGATGCTACTGATGCGCGCCGAGGCGTTCGGCAAGACAGGGCACGAGAGCGCGGCCGCGCTCGATGCCGACAAGGAATTGTTCAAACGCATGGAAGCAATCCGCCGCAAGGCCGGCGAGCTCATGGGCATGGGCGATGTCTCGAAAATGGTCGTACCCAAGATCGGGCTGCTCGCAAAACCGGCGCAGGGCGGCACTATCGCCTCGCGCTACTTCGTCCCCTATTCCTGCCACAAGGCGCACGCGGTGACCGGTACGGTATGCGTCGCCTCCGCGCTCGCGATTCCCGGCACGGTGGCGTCCAATCTGATCAAGCTGCCGCCGGCGCCGCAGGGGCTGATCGAGATCGAACACCCGTCCGGCAAGATCGCAATCGACCTCGACGCCGATTTCACCAACGGCCGGCAGGAAATCCGGCGCGCAGCGCTGGTCCGCACCGCGCGCCGTATTTTCGAAGGGCGGGTCAACGTGCCGGAGCACGTCTGGCGCGGCAACAAGCCGTCGGCTGCAGCCGGCCCGCGCCCTGTCGTCGCCGCCTGAGCTGAATTTCCACCCATGGCCGTCGCGGTAATCGGCGGCGGTTACGCCGGCATGGCGGCTGCGGTCACCCTCGCCGAGCAGGGCGTTCCGGCAACCGTATTCGAAGCCGCCGCACATCTCGGCGGCCGCGCGCGGCGGGTGACCTTCGGCGGCCTCAAGCTCGATAATGGCTTGCACATCCTGCTCGGCGCATACCACGAATCGCTGCGGATGATCCGCCTCGTCAATCGTGATGCCGAGCGCGCGCTGCTGCGGTCGCGGCTCGACTGGCGGATCCATCGCCGCTTCCGATTGCGCCTGCCCCCATTGCCCGCGCCGCTACATCTTGTCGCGGGGCTGATTGCCGCGCGCGGTTGCAGCATTGGCGCGCGTCTTGCCGCCGCGCGGTTCGTCCGCACCCTGACTGCGCCCGACTTTCATCTGCCGCAGGACACCAGCGTCGCGAATCTGCTCGCCGTCCACGGCCAGCATGACGTGCTCGCACGACTCGTGTGGCGACCGCTGTGCGTCGCGGCGCTCAACACGCCGCCGGAGGAAGCGTCGGCCCGGGTTTTCATCAATGTCCTGCGAGACAGTCTCGGCGCCGGCGCAGGAGACAGCGACGTGCTGCTGGCGCGCTGCGATCTGAGCGCGTTGTTTCCCGAGCCCGCCGCGCACTACCTGAACGCGCACGGCGGCACGGTCCTGACCGGCCACACCGTTTCGCGAATCACCCTTCACAGCGGCGGGTTCGACGTGGAAGCGCGCGGCGCACGATCGCGCTTCAGCCACGTAATATGCGCCCTGCCCCCGCACCGCCTGCCGCCGGTGATCGCCGGAATACCGCAGCTCGAGCACGTGAGCGGCACCGTCGCGCGCTTTCAGTATCAACCGATATTTTCCGTGTATCTCCGGTACCCCGAACGCGTCGTCCTGCCGGCACCGATGCTGGGGCTCGCAAACTGTCTGGCGCACTGGGTGTTCGACCGCGACGCGATCTGCGGGCAGCGCGGACTGGTTGCCGCAGTCATCAGCGCCTCCGGCCCGCACCAGATGCTGACGCAGGACGAACTCGCTCTGCGCGTCCACTCGGAGCTCGAACGGCACGTGATCCCGCTGCCGCGGCCGTCATGGTACCGCGTCATTGCCGAGAAACGCGCCACGTTCGCCTGTACGCCCGGGCTCGAACGGCCGCCGCAGCGCACCCCGCTCGCGAATTTTTTTCTCGCGGGCGACTACACGCTGGCCGATTATCCCGCGACCATCGAAGCGGCAGTGCGTAGCGGCGTGCATGGCGCGCGCGAGGTCCTGCGTTCGCTCAACACGGCCTAGCGCAGGCTTTGCGCGCGGCACCCGCGAGGGGAACGGTATAATGACGCAGTAATTCAAGCAGGAGCGGCACGTGGCCCAACGCGAATCGATGCAATACGATGTGGTGATCGTGGGCGCCGGCCCCGCGGGGCTGTCGGCGGCGATCCGGCTGAAGCAGCTCGCCGCCGAGCGCAATCACGAAGTGGGCGTTTGCGTGATCGAGAAGGGATCCGAGGTCGGCGCGCACATCCTGTCCGGGGCCGTGATCGATCCGCAGGCTCTCAACGAGCTGTTCCCGAACTGGCAGGAACTTGACGCGCCGCTCAACGCGCCCGTGAGCGAGGACCGGTTTCTGTTCCTCACCGCCGGGAAGTCCTACGCGGTACCGGGGTGGATGCTGCCGGCGTGCTTCAAGAACCATGGCAACTACGTCGTGAGCCTCGGCAACGTCTGCCGCTGGCTTGCCGGTCGGGCCGAAGCGCTCGGCGTGGAAATTTTTCCCGGCTTTGCGGCGGCCGAGGTGCTGTATGGCGGAGACGGCGCGGTCAAGGGGGTCGCAACCGGCGACATGGGCATCGGCCGCGATGGCCGGCCCGCCGGTTCGCACCAGCCGGGCATGGAGCTGCGCGCCACCTATACGTTTTTCGCCGAGGGCTGCCGCGGCCACCTCGGCAAGCAGATCCAGGAGCATTTCGGGCTGCGCGGCGGCGCCGATCCGCAAGTCCACGGCATCGGACTGAAGGAGCTGTGGGAGATCAAGC
The DNA here is from genome assembly GCA_016202605.1 of Betaproteobacteria bacterium. Taxonomy (GTDB): domain Bacteria; phylum Pseudomonadota; class Gammaproteobacteria; order Burkholderiales; family SG8-41; genus DSOT01. The sequence continues at coordinate 5,361 of JACQOJ010000071.1, read as the reverse complement.
CCGAGCGGCATCAGACGGGTCTCGTCGTTCACACCGCCGGCTGGCCGCTCGAACACGACACCTACGGCGGCTCTTTTCTCTACCACATGGAAAACAACCTGGTGTCCGTCGGCTTCGTCGTCGGCCTGGGTTACAGCAACCCCTACCTGAGCCCCTACGAGGAGTTCCAGCGTTACAAGACTCATCCCGCGATCCGCCCGTTTTTTGAAGGCGGCAAGCGTATCGCGTACGGCGCGCGCGCGATCGCGGCCGGAGGTCTGCAATCGCTGCCCAAACTGGCGTTCCCGGGCGGCTGCCTGATCGGAGATGACGCGGGATTTCTCAACGCGTCCCGCATCAAGGGCAGCCACGCCGCCATGAAATCCGGCATGCTGGCTGCGGAGGCCGCGTTCACCGCGCTTGCCGCCGGCCACACGACAGGTGAATTGACGGCCTACCCCGACTCGTTCCGTTCGAGCTGGCTCCACGACGAGCTGTATCGCGCGCGTAATTTCAAGCCGTGGATGAGCAAGGGATTGCTCACCGGAACGCTGATGGTCGGCATCGATCAGGTCGTGTTCGGCGGGAGGGCGCCGTGGACGCTGCACCACCGGCACGCCGACCACGAGACGCTCAAGACCCGCAACGAGGCGCAACCGATCCAGTATCCCAGGCCGGACGGCGTCCTCACCTTCGATCGGCTGGCGTCGGTGTTCATCTCCAACACCAATCACAACGAAGACCAGCCGTGCCATCTGACTCTCAAGGATGCGGCGGTCCCGGTCAAGGTCAATCTCGAGCTCTACGATGCGCCGGAACAGCGCTACTGCCCGGCCGGCGTGTACGAAATCGTGCGCGACGCCGACGGCGGCAATCCGCGGCTGCAGATCAACGCCCAGAACTGCGTGCACTGCAAGACCTGCGACATCAAGGATCCCACGCAGAACATCGTGTGGGTCGCGCCCGAGGGCGGCGGCGGCCCGAACTATCCCAACATGTAGGGCTTCAGCCGCCCAGCATCGCGTTCTTGAGGCCGGAATCCGCGGGGTCTTCGCCCAGCCAGATCCGGAGCAGGGCGCGGTTGAAGTCCGTGCCCGGGATCACGCCTCTCGTTTCATCATTGACCTTGACGCGCGTGCCGGATCCCGGCAGGTGATCGATCAGGATGACATCCCCGGGGCGCGCGACCTTGACCGCGTTGAAGATCGCCTCCAGCTGCTTTGTCTGCGCCTCGAATTGCGCGAGCTGCGCGGGCGCATGGTTGTTCTTCAATCCGTCGTTGAGGGCGGCAAACAACTGCTCGGCGCCGAGCTCCCGCAGCATGTGCATCGCCACCCGCTTCGGTCCCGCGTCCGCGATGACCGTTGCCGGGTCCGCCTGCTTGCGCGGCAGATAAAGCGCGCCGACGTACACCTTGAAGAAGAGCCGTGTCCGCACCCCGGCACCGTTGAGCACGAGCTCGGGACCCGCGTCCTCGAGCCGGATTTTATCGGCGAGCTTGACGCCCTCGACCTCCGCCGCCGGCGCGGAAATAACGGAAAAGCCGAGCGCGAGCATCAGCCCCGCCAGCGCGGCGCGTCCTGTCGGTTTTCCTCCCTCGTGCCTCACGATTCACTCTTCGTCTAATATGCGGAAATTGGAGTCCCGACGCCTCGGGAATGACACTTCTTTTCACGGGGATGACACAGGCTTGTCATGCCCGTGTAGCCTGCCCCCGAATGCTGTAGTCGGGGGACGGGCACCCGGTTCTTAAAACAGCCGCAAACCACCGCCGCCCCCGAGCATGGCGTCGCGCAGCCGGCCGTCGACCGGCTTCCTGCCGATCCAGATGCGCAGCAACGCCTGGAAAAAATCTTCGCCCTTGATCGTGATTTTTTCCTCGCCGTTCACCGTGATGCGGGTGCCGCGGGCCGGCAGGTAGTCGATCAGCACCACGCCGCCCTTCTTGATGACGCCGACGGAATTCATCATGCGATTGAGCTCCTGAAGGCGACGTTCGATCAGCGCCAGCTCCGCCGGGATATGGTTCGCGGCAAGCGCGTTGTTGAGCGATGCGGTCAGTTCCTTCGCCGTGAGCTCGTCGCTGACGACATGCATCGCGACACGCTTGGCGGAGGCATCGCGGATGATCTCCTCGGGATCGGTTTTCTTGGCGCTCAGGTAAAGCGCGCCGACGTAGAGCTTGAAGATCGCCATCCGGTGCCGCACGCCGGCGCCGTTCAGCACGAGCTCCGGACCGCCCTGTCCGAGGAGGACTCTCTCCTCGATCCTGACGCCTTCGATCTCGACCGCCGCCGCGCCGGTCGCGAGGCAAAGCAGCGCCAGCAGCCAGCACACTTTTCTTCTCATCGTCTCTCCGACACCTGACCGCTCTCCGGCGGGACACGACCGCGCTAAAGCGCTTCAAAGACCCCGGCCGCTCCCATGCCGGTGCCGATGCACATCGTCACCATGCCGTATTTTTTCCGCCGCCTGCGCAATCCGTGCAGGAGCGTCGCGACGCGGATCGCGCCGGTCGCGCCCAGCGGGTGCCCCAGGGCGATCGCGCCTCCCAGCGGATTCACACTGGCATGGTCGAGCCCGAGGTCCTTCATGACGGCAAGGGATTGCGCGGCAAACGCCTCGTTGAGCTCGATCCACTCGATGTCCTGGAGCTCAAGGCCCACCTGCTGCAGCACTTTGGGTATCGCCTTGACCGGACCGATGCCCATGATCTCCGGAGGCACGCCGGCCACGGCGTACCCCATGAAGCGGCCGATCGGCGCCAGGTTGAAGCGCTTGAGCGCCGCTTCGCTCACGAGCACCACGGCCCCGGCGCCGTCCGACATCTGCGAACTGTTGCCGGCGGTGATGCTGCCCCGCGCCGCGAACGCCGGTTTCAGCCTGGCGAGTCCTTCCGGAGAGGTGTCACGGCGCGGGCCTTCATCGTTCAGCACTTCCCGGGTGATCACTTTCACTTCCCGCGTCTCGAGATCGGGGACTTTCTCCACGATGCTGAACGGGCTGACTTCGTCCCTGAACTCGCCGGCATCGGCGGCCCGCAGCGCGCGGCGATGGCTCTCTGCCGCGAACATGTCCTGCTGCTCGCGGCTGATCTTCCATTGTGCGGCCACCTTCTCCGCCGTGATGCCCATGCCGTAGGCGATCGCGACATTCTCGTCTTTTTCGAAGATCGCGGGGCTGAAACTGGGCTTGTTGCCGCCCATCGGCACCATGCTCATGCTTTCGGTGCCGGCCGCGATCATGACATCCGCATCGCCCAGCCGGATGCGGTCGGCGGCCAACGCCACCGCCTGCACGCCCGAGGAGCAGAAGCGGTTGATCGTCATGCCGGACACGCTGGCCGGAAAACCCGCGAGCAGCAGGCCGATGCGGGCGACGTTCATGCCCTGCTCCGCTTCCGGCATCGCGCAGCCGACGATCACATCCTCCACCACGGCCGGCTCCAGGCCGGGACACTCGCCGAGCGCCGCCTTGAGCACGTGCGCGAGCATGTCGTCGGGGCGCGTATTCCTGAACATGCCGCGCGGCGCCTTGCCCACGGGAGTGCGAACCGCCGCAACGATGTATGCGTCCTGCACCTGCTTCACCATGTCATGTCTCCAAACAAGGGATGAGGGCTAGTTTCTCAGCGGCTTTCCCGTCTTCAGCATATGCGCGATGCGTTCCTGCGTCTTCTGCGTGGCGATGAGTTCCATGAAGTGCCGGCGCTCGAGGTCGAGGAACCACTCCTCGTCAACCAGGCTCCCCGCCTCCACGTCGCCGCCGCACATGACCGTCGCGATCTTGCCGCCGATCACGTAGTCGTGCTCCGAGATGTGCCCGCCCTCGAGCAGGTTGACCATGAACGCCTTGATGGTGGCGATCGCGCTGCGCCCGGCGACCGGGATCGCCCTGGGCTCGAGCGGCGGGCGGTAGCCGGCGGCGGCGAGCGAGCGCAGCTCGGCCTTGGCGATCTGCAGCAATTCGAAGCGGTTCATCACGATTTTATCGGCGGGGCGGAGATAACCGATCTCGCGCGCGTGCTCCGCGCTGCGGCCGACTTCCGCCATGGCGACCGCCTTGAAGTACCTTTGCAGGAACGCGGACATGTCGCCGCCCTTCGCATCCGCCGCCGCGCGCAGCGCGAATTCCTTGCAGCCTCCGCCCGCGGGCAGCAGCCCGACGCCCACCTCGACCAGCCCGATGTAGCTTTCGAGCGTCGCGACCGCGCGGTCGCAGTGCATGATGAATTCGCAGCCGCCACCCAGCGCCAGTCCGTCCACCGCGGCGACGGTCGGCACCATCGAGTATTTCAGGCTCTGCGTGGTGAGCTGGAACTGCTCGACGAGCCGCTCGACCTCCGCCAGCTTGCCGGCCATGAGCGTGTCGGCCACGTTGAGCGCGTGCGCCGCCTTGAGCACCGCCGACTCCGCCGCGCGGCGGAATTGCCTGAAGAGTTTCCCCGCAGCCGAAGGTTGCGAGGGCCCGCCCCCGCCTGCCGGAGTCTTCTTGAGATTGGCGCCCACCGAGAACGGCGGCTCGGTCTGCCAGATCATGAGCCCCATGAAACCGCGCTCGGCTTCCTCGATCGCGCGCAACACCCCGTCGAGCACGTCGTCGCCGATCGCGTGCATCCGGCTCTTGAAGCTCACGATCGCGATGTCGTCGCCGGTGTGCCAGCAGCGCACCGCATCGGTCTCGAAAATGGTCTCGCCATATTTCGTGTCTTCGCCCTGCAGCCGGTCGGGAAAAGGTTGCCGCCGGTAGACGGCCAGTCTGGAGCGCGGCTGATAGTCGTTCGGCCCCGGAGAGTACGACCCGCGGGGCGTATGCACGCCCCGCCGGCCCGGCTCCATCGCCCACGAGGGCAACGGCACGCTCGCCATCGCCTTTCCGGCGGAGATGTCTTCGGCGATCCACTTCGCGACCTCGTGCCAGCCCGCGGCCTGCCAGATCTCGAAGGGCCCCTCGGTCCAGCCGAATCCCCAGCGGATCGCGAGGTCGAGGTCGCGCGCGTTATCCGCGATCTCCGCGAGATTCACCGCGCAGTAATGGAAGGAATCGCGGAATATCGACCACAAGAACCGCGCCTGCGGATGGCCGGACGCGTGCAGCTGCGCGAAACGTTCGGCGGCGTTCTTGTTCCTGACGATCTCCACCACCGATTCGTCCGCCGTGCCGTCGGAGAGCCGGTACTCCCCGCTCGCGACATCGAGCACGTGGATATCGCGCCCCACTTTCTGATAGACGCCCCGCTTCGTCTTCTGCCCCAGCGCGCCCTGCTCGACGAGCGTCTTGAGCCACCCGGGCACGTCGTAATACCCGTGCCACGGATCGTTCGCCAGCGTCTCCTGCATGGTATTGACGACATGCGCGAAGGTGTCGAGCCCGACCACGTCG
>JACQOJ010000070.1 GCA_016202605.1 Betaproteobacteria bacterium | reverse complement strand
TTCCTCAAGACCGTGCGCGAGTTCAACGCCGCGGTGCGGACCGACGTTCCGTTCAACCACGGGGTCAAGGACGGACGTTGCACGGTGGGGATCGAACCGCGCAAGTCGAACTGGGCAAATCCCCTCGATACGCCCCCGTTCGAAGCCTACGGCGTGACCTGCGGCATCACGTTCACATTCGGCGGATTGCGCGTCGAGCCGCAGAGCGCACAGGTGCTCGACCTCAATTTCCACCCGATTCCCGGACTCTACGCGGCGGGCGAGATGGTTGGGGGGATCTTCTACTTCAACTACCCGGCCGGCACGGGTCTCGTTTCCGGGTCGGTGTTCGGCAAGATCGCGGGGGCCGCGGCCGCAGGGGCGATTGCGCCTTGACATGTCCATTTTGCGTTAACTATATTGCTCCTTAAAAGAGCACACCGGCAATGCAGTTCCCGCCAAAGAAGCCGGGTTCGTCCACCTTGCCGCGACGTGTGGCCGGGTAACGACCAATATAACGAGGAGGAAGTCCATGAAACCCGTTTCGCAGCGCATTTTGCTGGCGTCCGCGCTTTTTCTGGCACCGGTTATTGTCAGCGCCCAGTCAGCGACGCAATACCCGATGCGGCCGGTGCGCATGATCGTGCCGTTCCAGCCCGGCGGCGCATCCGACTTTGTCGGGCGCATCATGCAAAACAAACTGGCCGGGGAACTGGGCCAGAACATCGTGATCGAAAACCGCACCGGGGCCTCCGGATACATCGGGATCGAGGTGGCCGCGCTAGCCACGCCGGACGGCTATACCCTGCTGCTCGGCAATATCGGAACGATGGCGATCAACGCGTCGGTGTTCCCGAGGTTCCAGGTGAAACCGCTGAATGCATTCGTCGGCGTGACGCAGGTTGTGGACGTGCCGGGAATGGTGGTCGTGCACCCGTCGCTTCCGGTGAAGACCGTGAAGGAGCTGATCGCCTATGCAAAGGCGCGCCCCGGCAAACTCAACTTCTCCGCCGCCGGCGCCGGCAGCAACTCCCGGCTCGCGTTCGAGCTTTTCAAGCAGCAGGCGGGAATCGATATCGTTATGGTCGCGTACAAGGGCGGCGCGGGCGGCGCCTCGCTGGGAGCGGCGCAAGGAGAGGTGCAGGTGACGATGCTCACCTCGTCATCACTCCTGCCGTACGTGCGGGGCGGCAGGTTGCGGGCCATCGGAGTTATTGCGCCCAAGCGCCTCAGCGCGGCGCCCGAGGCCCCCACCATGGCGGAGTCGGGGTTTCCGGACCTGGTCGTGGGTTCGTGGCAGGGCGTATTCGTGCCCAAGGGTACGCCGCGCGCGGTTGTCAATCGCCTGTTCCCGGCGGTGGTCAATACCATGAAGGACGCGGAGGTCATACGCCGTCTGGAAACGGCCAGCGCCGCGTCGATTACCAGTGAATCTCCCGCGGCTTTCCGCAAATTCTGGGAAAACGAGCACAACCGCTGGGCGAAAGTGGTGAACGATATCGGCGCCGTGGCGCAGTAGCAGCGGTTTGCCGCTTGCGGTGGCCCCGCGTTCCACGGTGCGGTAACCGGACGCGATACGCGGAACCGCGAGCATTCCTGTAAGCTATGCGCGGATCGTGCCGCAGGTCGGGCGCGGTCCGTTCTTGTTTGGGACTCACGGATAAAGGGGAATCGGAGTGTTGAAGGTCGGCATTTTGCGGGGCGACGACATCGGGCTGGAAGTGGTGCCCGAATGCATCAAGGTGATGAAGGCCGCGGCGGCGAAAACCGGCCTGGAAGTGGAGTGGCGGGAGCTTCCCATCGGAAAACGCGGCCACGAACTGCACGGCAACACGCTGCCCCAGATGACGGCGGAGGCGCTCGCCAACTGCGACGGCTGGGTGATGGGGCCGATCGGGCACGCGGCCTACCCGCGCAACGATCCCACCTGGGTGATGCCTCCGGTGCGCAAGCGCTTCCAGCTCTTCGCGAGCATCAAGCCCGTGAAGTCGTACGCCAACATCAAGTCGGTACACAAGGCTGTGGACATCGTGTTCCTGCGCGAAGTGAACGAAGGCATGATGTCGAGCAGCGTAGTGCGGGCGGGCAGCGGGGAATTCCGCCCGAACGACGATATTTCCGTCGGCATGCGGGTGATCACGCGCAAGGGCGCAAGCCGCGTGGCGCGCGAGGCGTTCGAAATCGCCCGCACGCGCCCACGCAGGAGGGTGACGGCGGTGCACAAGGAACCGGTCTACCGGCTCTGCTGCGGCATGTTCGCGGAGGAATGCCGCAAGCTTGCAAAGGAGTTCTCCGAAGTCGCGTTCGACGAGGTCAACGTCGACAGCATGGCGATGAAGCTGGTGCTTAACCCGCAGGCGTACGATGTCATCGTCACCACCAATCAGTACGGCGACATCCTGACCGATGAAGGGGCGGGGCTCGTGGGCGGACTGGGGCTCGCCCCGGGGCTGTGCGCCGGGGAACATCAGGCGATGGCGCAAGCCACCCATGGCTCGGCGCCCGACATCGCCGGCAAGGGGATCGCCAATCCCTACGCCATGATCATGTCCGGCAAGATGCTGTTCGAGTGGCTCGGCCGCAAGCGCAACGAGCCCAGGGCGACGGAAGCGGCGAAGCGGATCGACGCCGCGATGGACAAGGTGATTGCGGAAGCAAAGCACCTGACCGGCGATCTCGGCGGCAAAGCGAGCACTTCCCGGATGGGCGACGCCGTCGCCGCGGCGGTCTGACATTTTCGCGTGAAGCGCGCTTCGCGGCGCGCCGAGCGCCAGACGAGCCAGTCGGTCCTGAAGATGCCATTGAGGATTCCAGGCGATCTCCCACGGATTCGAGGTTTCATTTACGAGTTCGGCCAAGCCAAGCTGAATGCACGCAGGTCAGACCGGCGCCCGGACACTCCGATCATCTCGGCGGCAAGATACTTCCGCCAACGTCTGCGGTGAAATGCGCGTGCGATCGACGACGCTCACGACCCGTCCGTTCCACCTAAAGCCAGGGCTCATATTCTTGGGGATCTTGGAAATAGCATCTTGTGCCAATTATTTTCGTTGTGACCTCCCCGCGATTCCAAAATTGAACGCGCCATATGTCAGCACCCCGGTCGCCTGAAACTCTTGCGCGCGCGCTCGACTTTGCTTCTGATCACGCAGTCCGCGACATGATCGTTGACCAGCCCCATAGCTTGCATGAAGGCATACACCGTGGTGGGCCCGACGAATTTCCAGCCCAGCTTTTTCAAATCCTTCGACAAAGCAAGCGATTCCGCCGAGGTCGAGGCGGTCTGCGGTTCCGCAAGTTGCTTCATGTCTGGTTCGTAACGCCAGACGAAGGCTGCCAGCGAGCCTTCCCGTTTGACGAGTTCCCGGGCCTGTCGCGCATTATTGACGACCGCCTCGATCTTGCCACGGTGGCGGACGATCCCTTCGTCCTTGAGCAAACGAGCGAAGTCACGCCGGGTGAAGCGCGCTATCCTGTCGAAATCGAAATCATGGAACGCGGCGCGGAAGTTCTCGCGCTTGGTGAGGATGGTGCGCCAGCTCAGTCCGGATTGAAAACCCTCCAGACTCAATTTCTCAAACAAGCGATGATCATCGCTGACCGGAAAGCCCCATTCGGTGTCGTGATAGGCTGGAAACTCCGGCGCGGCGCCGCACCAGCGGCAACGTAATTTGCCGTCGGGACCCACTATCGTCGTGCTCACGTGTCTACTGTCCCTGTATCGAAAATACGGGGGTGGGAGGTTACTCAGTCGAGCAGAAATTGCAGCCGTTCGTCGGCTCTTGATGGCGTGATTTCAAGAATTTCCGCGCTTACCACATTTTCCACCACAAACGGATCACCCTTCACCCTGCTTTGAAGATCTGACAGCGACGTATTATGCGCCACAATCCCACCGCCCATATTGGGCTGAAGACTGCCGACCAGCAAAAACACGCCGTCATCAAGACCGCGTTTGATCCATTCTTTGTGGCCTTCCATGAATTGGCTGGCTTTGCCTTTGTTGCCGGAAAATCTAAGAAGTACGATAAACATCGGATTTGTCCTATCAACTTGGTGGGCTGAATATATTCAGCTGTCTTTAGCTCGCGCCAGTAGCCCAACGTCATGCTCACCAGCGCGCTTCAGCGCGTCCGGTGCAGCTACTGGTGTACGCCCGACATGGGCATGATCTTATGGGGTGGAAGTCCCCTGTGGGAGTACTTGAAATGGAAACATATGAGCCGGCACCCCCGCGCAAGAAGGGGCAGGGCAAAGGGCCGAACATGAATGGACAAGGCGGAGCGGTGACCGGCTCGACTTTGGTGAGGAACCCGACCGAAAGAGCCGAGGATCGGCGCGGGGTCACACAGCCAGCCTTGCACGATGGACTCATGGAGCGGATTCTTGCCGCGGACAATGTGCGGCGAGCGTGGCGGCAGGTGAAGCGCAATCGAGGGGCGCCCGGCATCGACGGGATGCGCATCGAGGACTTCCCGGCTAACGCGCCGCCCGCTTGCGGGCGGTCGTTGTCGAGCCGGTTAGACCTCGCTTCTTGACGCGGCGAAGTGCTTCATTGATGCGCGACTGGTAACCGGGGCCTTGCGCCCGAAAAAAAGCAATCACGTCCGCATCGAGGCGGAGGGTGGTGAGGACCTTCGTCGGCGCCTTCTGTGGCCCGCGACCGCGGCGCATAACCGGCGGACCAAGCATTTCCTCCGCCCACGGAGGGTTGTCCCGATCAGCGACCTTTGCGGAAATACTCTTCGGCGGTTTCAAAGTAATAGCGCGCTCCATATTTCTCGGCCTTGCGTAAAGAAATGACATGCATGTCGTCGTCTCGATCAGTATGGACCAGTACGACTCCCTCGCCACCCAAGAGCCCAAACGTCACCATGCGCTTTTCGCTGTAGTCCTCCCGCGTGTCTTCGCGGGTAATGGTGAAGTTGTCCCAGATGGCCTCGGCCCCCTCGAAGTCCAAACCGTGCACCGCGATATTGCTGCGACGTTGGGGCTCATCCCCGGAGGTCATAAGCAAAGTGTAGTAACAATATGCTCCGTCCGCAAGTGCGTGATCCGGTGGTGATGACGAGCAAGAGGTCAACGTCTTGGTGAACGGCGGGCCAGCACGATGCTCAATGATGGCACGGCGCTGGCGGCCCGTCTGTTCGACCTGAAGTTAGACGGTGAAATCAGCGGAGGGCCGATTCAAGTAAGTTCACGACACTTGTCACGATGGCGCGGTGAGCTTCTGGAAGCAGCGCGCCCGCCTCGCGAATGACAATCGAAGCGCTCGCCGTAAATAATTTTCCTGGCCGCGCGAAACTGTCGCGGTTCAGTCCGCCAGACGCAAAGGAACTGCCGCTCGACGCGACGGCGTTGAGATCGCCGTAAGGATTGCTGGTCACCTGACACAGCACCCAATCCACACCACCAGCATGCGCCAACACGACGGCGGGACGCAGCTTCGAAGAAGAAAGATCTGAAAACGGGAAGCGAACGAGAACGACTAAACCCGGGGCAAGTGCGACCACGCCGCCTCTTCCTCGGGGCGTTCCCAATCGGAAGCCAAAGCGGCTTCGCTCAAGAGCGCGGGCTCCGACCCATCGGATCCGAGAACAGTGACGAGCACGCGCGACCCGGGCGGCAGCATCACTGGTTCTTTCGGCCGGATGTGGCCCTTCTCGTCGACTTCAGCTTCGATAGTTGGGAACATGGCCTAGAGTATACAGCGACACCTCGTCACCGTCTAACGTGTCCCGATCACCCGCGCGAGCAAGCGCCCGCTTGTGGGCGTCGGCTTGTGGATCGGGTGGTTAGTCCTCATCGTCAATTATTTCGTCACTGCTGAGGTCTTCTACGACGGAGTGAAGCTCGATGTCAAACCACTCCTTAAACATCGCGAAAGTTCTATTCGGTGGCCAGGCGGCCTCGTCGGTGTGCCACGCCAAAAGCTCGCGCTCAAAGACCTCGGCGTAAAAGTCTTCGAGGATTTCCCACGCTTCGTCATCGTCCTCGAAGCTCGGTATCAGGTATATGGTTTTCTCGCCGTCCACGTCGGGCTCGAGGCCTGAATCATCCAATCCCGCCACCCAATCAAGATATGGCTGCTTCGGCCGAACGATCAATACGCCCCGGTTGAGCATGCTCGGATATTCGCGTGATGAGGACTAGACGGAATGGCTTCTTGTTGGTGTGAGGCGGCCTGCCTCCGTGATAACGTGGGTTGCGTGCTGGAGCACGTAGTGCCACACAGTTGTCCGTGAGGGACCAACTCGATTAAGGAGGCAGGCCATGGGAAAGTCTAGGGATGTTATTGGTCCGGCTCACGCCGGCATCCCAGATCCTAGACCGAGGCCGCTCCGCGACGCACAGCAGTCATGCCGCTACCCAACGCGCGAATATCAGCTTGATCGACCGTCGCTCAAGATGGC
>JACQOJ010000068.1 GCA_016202605.1 Betaproteobacteria bacterium | reverse complement strand
GCTCTCGGTCGCGAAGATCCCGCCCACGCGGTAGGCGGCGGTTCCCAGCTCGCCATCCGCCGCCTGCGCCATCACGACGATTTTCTCGCCCAGTCTGACGCCGAGCTTCTCCGCGAGCTTGCGGCCGACATTGATTTCGCGGTCGGCGCCCGGCTCGAGCGCCCTGCCTTGCACGATGGTCCGGTGGATGAAGGTGACGCTGCGCTCGGTGACCGGATCGATGCCGATCAGAAGGATTCCCTCCGATTTCGCGGCGCTGCTCGCGAGCGCTTGAGTTTGCACGCGCGGCGCGGCGGCGGCGACATTCGGCACGCTGCGCAGGCGCGCGAGCAGCTCCTCGGACTTCTCGAGTGCGAGCTCGGGCGCCAGGTCCTTGCGGAATCCCGCGCGCTCGAGCTGCACGTGTCCCGTGAGATAGCGGGTCGAGTTCTCGATCACCTGCTCGAAGAAACCGTCGAAGAACCCGAAAATGAACACGAAGGCGAGAATGCTGAAGGCGGCGCCGCCCACCATGATCGCTGTGCGCCGCCGGTTTCTCAGGATGTTGCGCGCCGCGATCAGCATGAACACCGGCCGGCGGGAAGACGCCGCCCGGCCGTGCCCCGACGGGCCTTTCCCGCGCACGAGACCGCGGATCGCTTCGACCGGTTCGAGGAGCGCCGCGTTGATCGCTGGATAGAGTGCGGTGAGGCACGCGGTGGCGAAGACGATCGTGGAGAGCATGAGGCTGCGATCGGCGCGCACGACCGGGTAGATGAAGTCGGAAAGGCCCGGCATGGTGCGCAGCCCGGCCTCGAAGGCGCCGAGGTCGATGCCGGTGCGGCCGAAGTACGCGGTCAAACCGAGTCCGAGCGCGTTGCCGAGCGCAAGGCCCGCGACTCCGAGGAGCATCGCCTCGTAGAGCACGAGCCGCAGCAGCCGCGCGCGACTGATGCCGACGGCCAGCATGACGCCGAACTCGCGCGTGCGCTCGAGCACCGCCATCAGCACCGGGTTGGCCACCGCCGCCGCAACGACCACGAGGAACGCCAGCAGCACGACGTAGGTCACCACTTCGTGGAAGCGGACGCTCACCGCGACCATCGGCAGCAGCGCCGGCCAGCCGAGCACTTCGTAGCGCTCGCCCAGGCGCGAGGCGAGCCTTGCGCGCACCGCGTCGAGATTGCCGCGGTCCTTGAGCCGCAGCGCGATCGCGCTCGCCCCGCCTGGAGCAGCGAAGAACTCGCGCACCGCGTCGAGCGGCATTACCGCCAGGTAGCCATCGAGCTCGTCGATCTTGGTGCGGAACACGCCGCGCACCGGGTAGCGTCCGCTCGCGACCGAGCCGTCGTAAGCCTGGCCGACGAGCACCAGCTCCTCGCCCGCCTTGATCCCGAGCGCTTCGGCGAGCTTCTCGCCGACCAGAACGCCTGCCGCGTCGGCGCCCAGCGGCGCGCCGTCCACGACTGCATTGAACAGGACGGTGACCTCGGCCTCTTCCCGCGGCGCCACGCCCGCGACCACGACGCCGCGCGACTTGTCCCCGCGGCTCGCAAGAGCCTTTCCCTCCATGCGCACGCTCGCCGCCGTAACCTCCGGATCGTCGCGCACGGCACGCAAGACCGGGGCCGCCTCCGGGATCGTCAGGTCGAGGGTCGGATCGTCGTGGTACCCCTTCAAATGGACCTGCACGTCGCCCGCGAAAAAGCGCGTCGTGTTGTCGATCATCTGGCGGTTCATGCCGTCGATGAAACCCCACAGGAAAGTCATCGCCGCAAGCCCGATCGTGATCGACAGGATCGTAATCGCCGAGCGCCTGCGGTTCCGCAGCACGTTCCTCCAGGCGATCCCTGGCAGTATCACGCCGGCCTCCGCTCGTCAGCTTCGATCTCGCCGTCCTTCAGCCGGATCACGCGCCGCGCGCGCGCCACGACCATCGGGTCGTGCGTCGAGAAGACGAAAGTGACGCCTCTTTCCTCGTTGAGACGCCGCATCATATCCATGAGCGCACCGCCTGCCCTGGAATCGAGGTTGGCGGTGGGCTCGTCCGGCAGCACGATGATCGGCTCGGCGGCGATCGCGCGCGCCACTGCGACGCGCTGCTGCTGGCCGCCCGAGAGTTCGCTCGGCCGCCGGTGCTCCAGGCCCTCCAGGCCGAGCTCCTTGAGAAGCGCAGCCGCGCGCGAGCGGCGCTCGGCTTCTGGAACGCCTTGCAGCAGCATCACGAATTCGACATTCTCGAGCGCCGAGAGCACCGGGATCAGGTTAAACTCCTGAAAGACAAAGCCGATCTTGCGCAGGCGCACGTCCGAAAGCTCGGACCTGCTCATGCGCCCGATCTCGCTGCCCGCGACCCAGATGCGGCCCGCGGACGGCGTGTCGAGTCCGCCGATCACGTTGAGAAGCGTGGTCTTGCCCGACCCCGAGGGGCCGACCAGCACGGCGAAGTCGCCCTTGAGGATCTCCAGGCTCACGCCGCACAGTGCGTGCACGGCGACGCTGTCCTGCCGGTAGACCTTGGTCACCTGTTCCAGCTTGACGACGACCTCGTTTGCGTTCATCGCTTCTGAAGGTTGCGCTGGGTAAAAATCTCTTCTTCAACGGGACGGTTGTAGACGACGTTCTTCATCACGATGGTCGTAACGTTTTCGGGCTTGGCGACCGGGCGCACCTCCCAGCGAGTGGGTATCGTGCGCCCGCCCATGGGCCGGATGTCCGAAAAGGTCATGACGCGCACCAGCTCGCCGCGCTCGCTGTAGAACTCCTGTTTGAGCGGGACAAAGTCGCTTTTTCGCACCCAGTAGACGATCTTGCCCCACACCACGGCCGCATCCGGTTTGGGCATGGCCTCGACCTGATACACGGACTGGCCGTCGAGCGTGACGGTCGCGAGGATTTTATGGGTATAGTCGTTGATGATGCTACTTTCCTTGACCAGATCGTCGTTGGTGAAATCCGAGCCCATCCAGGGCTGCAGCATCATGGACGGCGGAATCTTGATGGTCCGCTCGACGTTCGGGAGGTAGTTCCACATCTCGGCCCCGATACGCAGCGAGCCGATGCCCGCTTCCTTCGCCGGCGCGAGAATGCGGATGAACGAGCGCCCGGGGCGATCCATCCAGGCCCGCAGCGTGAGCGTCCTCTGCCAGCGCGGCGTCGCGATGCTCATCTCGAACTCGCCTTGCAGGGTCTTCCCCCACAGCAGGGTCTCGGCCCGATCGAGGATTTCGCGCCCGCTCGGTTCCTGCGCATGAGCGTGCAGCGTGATCTGCGCGAGGAGAATTGCCAGCAGCGCGAGCGTCCCCGTCATCCTGTGGGCGAAGCGGGGATCAGCGGCCCCCGAATCGCCCGAACCGGTCCTTGAGGCACGGAAAAAAAGCAGGCGTGCGCTGCAAACAGCATTCATATTGGTCCCAAAACATGAGCCTGGAACAACACTGTGCTGCGGCGCGCTAACGTGTTGTGGAGTCCGTCGCGAGACCTGCATTGCGGCCCCATCTGGCATAGATCCCCTTCAAGGCGAACGGCGGCAGCGCTGTGGTGAGCGCGATCACGATCAGCAGCGCGGCGTAAAGCTCGGCATTCAGGATTCCGTTCGAGAGCCCGACCTGCGTGAATATCAGGCCGACCTCCCCGCGCGGCACCATGCTCAGGCCAATCACGGCCTGTCGCAGGCGGGTCTCGCGGATGCAGTAGCCGGCGAGCCATTTGCCGGCGAACGCAATCATAAGCAGCACGGTTCCCAACTGCCACACGAACGCCGAACCCCAGTCCACGGCGCTCAAGTTGAGCGACACGCCCACCATGACGAAGAAGATCGGCGTGAAAACGTGGATCAGCGGCCGCATCTGATGTTCCAGCCGCTCCGAGAGCGCGGGTGCGGCGGCCAGAATCCGGTTGAGCGCCGAGGTGAACGGAATTCCCAGCCGCTGCGCTACGCTCAACTGAAAGCGCTGGCCCATCGCGATGCCGGCGGCGAAGCCGCCCAGTATCAACGGCGCGCCGACGAGGTGCGCCAGGTAGCTGAATAGCATGATCAGGCTCACGACCATGGTCACGAGCAGCCCGGGGGAGGCGCTCCTGCGGTCGTAGTGGTCGATCACCCAGGCGACGATCTTGGCACCGACCGGCGCGAGCACCACGAAAAGCACGATGTACAGGCTCACCCTGCCTATCGCGGCCGGCGTGATTTCTCCCATCACCGCGAACTGGTACAGAAAGGCGAGCGCGATGACACCCAGGATGTCATCCAGGACGGCAGCGCCGATCACGATCTGCGCCTCGTCCGAGGATCGCCGCCGCAGCTCCGTCAGCACGCGGACAGTGATGCCGATGCTGGTCGCGGTGAGTGTGCCGCCGATGAACAGGCTGGCGATGAGCGGCAATCCAAAGCCATAAAGACTCACGC
>JACQOJ010000003.1 GCA_016202605.1 Betaproteobacteria bacterium | reverse complement strand
GCGGTGATGTCGGTGCCGCCGCCGGGGGCAAACGGCACGATCATGCGGATCGGTCGTTCAGGGTAGCGGTCGGCGGCGGCTAGCGCCGGGACCGCGAACAGGGCACACAGCGTTGCGAGCAATGACGCACAAGCGATGCGGAACATGGTTCCCTCCTGGTTATTGAATTGCCCCAAAAGGGGGCTCAATTTCCGGCGCGACGCCGGCCGAAACCAGCTCTATGTCCCTGAACCCGTCTGATTATTGAGTCACTTCTCCTGTTGCCGACATGTTGAGCCGGTATCCAAATACATCCTGCTCTCGAAAAGATTCCCTCGCAAGTTCTTTTGCAGAAGGCCCCTGCCGGGTGCCCGATATGCCGCCTTTTGCTATTGTGGACTTTGGGGGTGCTTCCCTCGCTGGATCGCAGTACACGCGTTCCGCTTCCTGTTGTGCGAATGGGGGACGATCCGTTTGTGCGGTAGCATAGCGCAATAAAGAAAAGCGAGAAGCCGCGAACATGACCACGATGCGCTGCGCACGATTCTGCCGATCGCCGGTTGGCCGGTTGCAGCACCTCGCGCCGGTGCTGCGCCTCTCCGAAACACCGCCACGGTGGGCGCGGCCGATGGTGCCGTTGGGGTACCGCGAGCCGGTGTGGCCGGCGTAAGCGCGTGATCCGAACGCTATTATGGGGTCGAACGCTTTGGGCTCGCAATTCGAGATCGGTATCCAGTTTCACCTGCCGACCTTCCGGAACATTTTGCTGCCGGAGATCGTGAAGCTCGGACACCTCGCGCATTCAGGCGGGATATCGCAGCTCTGGGTAACCGACAATCTGCAGAGCCGAAACCCTTACGTCGTGCTTACCGCGCTCGCCGGGAGGGTGCCGGTGAAGCTCGGCAGCGCGGTGACGGTCCAGTACTTTCGGAGCCCGGTCGACATTGCAGATTCGGTGGCCGCGATTACTGAATTGATGGATGGCCGGGAATTCGGCCTCGGTCTTGCGCGCGGCAATCGAAACACGCCGCGCCTGGTGAAAGTGGCAAAGCCTGTCACGATGCTCCGAGAGATGTCACAATCACTTCAGCGGCTGCTGAATGGGCACGCGGTACGTTTCGCCGATTATCCGGCGGTCGCTTCGTATTTCAACCTGATGCCCGACGCGTCGTTCCAGCTCAACTTCGCTCCACGCTCGCCGGTACGGCTCTACTGCGGCGGAAACGGCCCGCGCGCGCTTGCAGTGGGCGGTGCGTGCATGGACGGCATCATTTTCGGCGGAACCTTTCAGGCCGTGGCGCGCACAGGGCACATGGACGCGCTGATGCATATCGCAGAGGACGCGGCCGTGCAGTCCGGTCGTGCGCCGCTTCGCAAAGTTGCGGAAATCAAGCTTTCGGTCGCGAGCGACGGGCGCGCGGCGCGCGAGTTCGTGAAGCACTCCGTAGCCCGGCGCATCGTCGCGCTGCGAGAGGAAGGCTACAGCGCCGACGACTACCGGAAGCTCGCGATAGATCCTGCCGACATCGATCGGCTTCAGGAAAGCGAGCGGCGGAGCGGCGACTTCGATCTCGCGCTCGTGACCGACGGCATGATCGACGCGCTGTTCGTTACCGGCAGCCCGGCCGAATGCCGGGAAAAACTGGCGCAAGTGACCAGGATGGCAGCGCACCACGGTTTCCAGCAGCTCATGTTTTCGGAGCTCGGGCCGGATCTCGGCCAGGGCCTGCGGCTCCTGTGCGATAAAATATTGCCGTCCCTGTAGGAGCACAGATGAATGCGCAAACCGATCTTACCGCAGCACGCACGGAGTCGCGCGACTCGAACACCGCTAGCACCCACCAGGCGACGCGAGTCTTGGGCAGATTCGTTGCCGACCTGCGCTACGATGATCTTCCCGAGAACGTGCGCGAGCGCGCGAAGCTCGCAGTCCTCGACTGGGCGGGCTCCGCTCTCGCCGGCCTCGACTCGGATTCGGCGCGCAAACTCGGAGGCCTGGTCGAGGAACTCGGCGGGTTTCCTGAAGCGACGGTCGTCGGCCGGCGTGCGCGGCTGCCGGCGCTGCACGCAGCGCTCCTGAACGGGGTGCAGGCGGCCGTCTACGAAGTCGACGACGTGCATCTCGATTGCCGCGTGCATCCAGGTCTCCCGGTCGTGTCGGCGGCGTTCGCGCTCGCCGAGCGTGAAGGGGCCCACGGCCGCCGCCTGATCGAGGCGGTCGTGGCAGGGTACGAGGTGATCGTGCGGCTCACGATCGCGCTCGGCGTGCCGCACAACAATTGGTGGCACTCGACTGGAACCGCAGGCGCGGTGGGCGCCGCCGCGGCAGCAGCCAAATTACTCGGGCTGTCCGCGGAGCAGAGTGCCGGAGCGCTGGGCCTCGGCGCGACCCAAGGCGCGGGCGTCATCGACGGCACCGAAGGGAAGGCGCTCGCGGCGAAGCATTTTCATGGCGGGAAGGCCGCGCAGAACGGGATATGGGCCGCGCTGCTCGCGCGCCGCGATTATCTCGGGAGCCGGACGGCCCTCGAAGGTGAGTGGGGATTCCTGCGCGCGTTCGCGAAGGGCGGCGACGCGGACAGCCGTGCGCTCCTCGATCGCCTCGGCGAGGAGTGGTACATACTGCGGACGATTTCCAAGCCCTTCGCCTGCTGTCTCAGCTCCCACGCGGGCATTCATGCGCTGATCGAGCTCGTTCGCACGCATGATCTGAAACCCGATCAGGTCGAATCGATCGAGGCTTACACGAATCCCGGCTCGTACTACATGATCAAGAATCCCGATCCGCGAGACGAGCTGCAGGCGAAGTTCAGCCTGCCGTTTTGCCTCGCAGCGGGGGTCGTGCATCGCGACGTGAGCCACCGCGCTTTCGATGAAAAAACGCTCCGGGACCCGACGGTGCGCCGCATGATGGAGCGAGTGAGCCTCGAGACGCGTCAGGAGATCGGCCGGATTCAGACGCTCGTGCGCATACGTACGCGAGACGGTCAGGTGCTCGAGCGCATGGGCGAGCGCAAGAGTCTCGATGCCATAAGCGTTCTGGAAAAGTTCCGGGTGCTGGCGAAAGGAACCATCAGCCCCGCGCGGGCCGAGAACATCAACTGCGCGATCGCCGCTCTCGATTCGCAGGACGATGTCCGCGCGGTCGGCTCGCTGCTGGCTGCCGAGTAGCGCTTTTACCCGGCTTTCTCGATCACGGCGTCGACTGCGTCTTTCAGCGCACGCGAGGACTTCTCCAGCCGTGCGTCGATATCCGCGACGGTCTTCCGGTCAGTGGCCAAGGCGTCTTCGAACAGTTTGGCCTGACGCAGGGACTCCGCCTTTGCCGGCCCGCCGCGGACGGTGCGGCTGGCGATGAAGCGCTCTGGATCGAGCGCAGCACGTATCGCAGCCTGATCGAGGCCCGCAGGCTGGTCGTGGTAGGCCATTGCCGCCTCGTCGAGCAACCCGGGTGTCACGTCGGCCGGCCCGAGCCCGCGCTCCTCGCACAGCCTCACGAGTATGCCGACGATCTGGTGCGCGGTGCGCCATGCGAGCCTGCGCTCGGAGACCAGCGCACCGGCGAGGTCCGTCGCTGTTGCCCAGTGGCGCCACGCCTGCTCGCGCATGTGCACCTTGTTGATCTTCAGCACCGGCAGAAGATCGCAGAACCAGCCGAGATCGCGCGCGGCGCTGTCCGCGACCTTCCACAGCATCTCAAGGGCATAGTAGCGCTCGGTGATCGGGAGTCCCGTGGTGCCCTTTAAGGCGTGATAGGAGGTCACGAAGCAGCCGAGCGCTTCCGCCGACGCGCCCTTCACCTCTGCCGGGCCGATCACGTTCTTCTTCTGCATCATGATCGACGAAGTGTTGCAGTAACGGTCCGGAACGTCGACGAAGTCGTACTCGGTCGTGCTCCACTGAATCAGGTCGTCGGCCCATTTCGCAAGCGAGTGATAGAGCACCGCGATCGCCGCGGGCGTCTCCAGGCTGTCATCGGCGTTGAGCTCGAGGATCGCATCGGCGCAGTTTTCGTGGACGGCGTCGAAGCCGAGCAGCTCCGCGGTGCGCTCGCGGTTCACCGGGAAGTTCGAGCCGACCATGATCGCTGCGCCGGCGGGACTTACGTTCACCCGCACGTAAGCGCCGTGGAGACGCGCGAAATCGCGCGCCAGCGTCGCGGCCCACGAGAGCCACAGGTGCCCGAGGGTCATGGGTTGTGCATGCTGGCCAAAGCTGTATCCGGGGAGGATCGTCTCTGTGTGGCTGCGCGCGAGCTCGATGAGCACGCGCCGAAGGTCGTTCACCCCGCGCATCACCTTCAGCAGCCTCTCGCGCTGGAGCACGTTGATTGCCACCGAGCTCAGATCGCCCGAGCTGCGCGCGAGATGAAACTGCCCGCCGATCTCTTCCCCCAGCAGCCGGATCACGTAATGCTCGCCCGAGTGGAGGCCGCCGCCGACTTCGGAGCGCACCTTGACCACTCCCTCGCCTTCCATTTTGAGAAGCGCGCGCAAGACGGCAGCGGCTGCCGCAGGATCGAGCAGCCCTTCCTCGACGAGCATCACTGTATGCGCCTTGTCGAACGCGTGCACCGCGGGCAGCATCTCGTGCGTGTGGGCGCCGTAGAGCTGCTTCAGTTGCGGCAGCATCTCCTCGCGCAACCGGATGCCCGGGTTGCGATAGCCGCGGTACTCCGGCGATTTCTGCTTGAGCATGCCCGTCTCCCTTATTGCGCCCTGATTCCGGCTTCTTTGGCGACTGCCGCGTACTTCTTGACTTCGCGTCGCAAGAACTCCGAGAACTCTTTCATGCTGCCGCCCAGCGGCTCGGCGCCGCGTGCCGTCATGGCGCTGCGAGCCGACGGGTCTTCGAGCGCGGCATTGAAATCGCGGTTGAGCTTCGCGAGGATCGGTTGCGGAACGCCTGCCGGCGCCAAAAGTCCGTACCACCCCTGAAATTCATAGTTCGGGAGCCCCGCTTCGGCGATCGTCGGGATATCCGGAGTCTGCGACACCCGCTTCGGACTCGTGATTGAGATACCTTTCAACCGGCCCGTCTTCACAAGGCTGATGGACGACGGCATGGGACTGAACATGAGGTGGGATTCACCGCCCAATACGGCGAGCAGCGCCGGGCCGCCGCCTTTATATTGCACCGTATTCCATTCGATTTTAGCCGCGCTGCGAAACAGCTCTCCCGCCCAGTGCGACGATGCGCCCACGCCGCCCGCGGCGAAATTGAGCTGGCCGGGTTTCGCGCGCGCAAGCGCAATCAGCTCCTTCACCGAATTCACGTTCAGCCTGGGATTGACGACGACGATCAGCGGCACGTCCGCGATCAGCACAACGGGCGCGAAATCGCGCAACGTGTCATACGGAAGCTTCTTGTAAAGCGTGGGGTTGGCCGCATGTCCGATCGCGCTCATGAGCAGCGTATAACCATCACGCGTTGCCTTCGCGACAATGTCGCTCCCGATCACGCCGCCGGCGCCCGAGCGGTTGTCGACGACGACCTGCTGACCCCAGGTCTGCGTCAGTTTTTCGGCAAGCACTCGTGCGAGAAAGTCGGCTGTGCCGCCCGGCGGGAAAGGCGCCACGATCCGGATCGGCTTCGTGGGGTACTGCTGCGGCGGCGGTGCCGCACGTGCAGCGCCCGCACCAAGAAGGAAAAGACTGCCGACGACGAGCGCGGTGCCGATATATTTGATGCGCATTTGAAGATCTCCTGAGTTGTTGCAGCGAAATCCGCGTAAACGGGATCCGGCACGCTATGCGTGCGCCGGCGTGTGCTTGGCCAGAAACTGTTTGACGCGCACCTTCGCTGCCGCCAGCGGCGCGCCTTCCTTCCACTCCGGGAGGAACTCCGAGTCAGGGAGCAGCTTCGCAGTTTCCTCGGAGATCGGGTACGGATGCGCCTCGTCGTTGCCCGCCAGCACCAGGCACGGCGTCTTGCAGCTCGACACGAACGCGCGGTCCACGCTGTAGAGGAAGCCGGGAGTGTACAGGTTCTGGCAGAACGCAGGTAGGGGGTCAGACCACTAAGCCTCGCCGTCAGATCACCTTGCGATCCCAGAACCCCTGGATCTCCGCCGCGCTGTAGCCGATCTCGGTCAGGAAGGGGAAAGCGTGACGACTGACGAGAGAAAGGCCTCGTTGTCATCAGTAGCGAAGCGGCGTCAGTCGTCACCCCTTTTTCAGCAAAGCGATCGTGAACGGCTCAGGCAGCGGCGGGGCGCTTCCACCCGAGCCAGTCGACGATGGCTCCACCCATCACCCGCTCGAGGTCGCGGCCCTTCAGCCATGGCAACTCTTCGGTGAACATCGTCACGCATTGCCGGTACGAACACGGCATGCGGGTGATGTCGGTGCCCCAGAATGAGCGCTCGGGCCCGAACGCCTCGAAGATCTGGCGCAAATAGCCGTGGATGTTCTGGTACGGGTAGGGCTGGCTCGAACAGCTCGGAGCGCCCGACATCTTGACCGCGACGTTGGGAAATTTTGCGAGCGCCAACATGTCGCCAAGGTCGGCAAAGGCCATGTCGTCCTTTACTCCGCTTCCGCCGCCCCCGCGTCCGAGGTGATCGATGTGCAGCTTCAGACGAGGATGCCGCCCGGCGATTTTCGCCAGCGCCGCCATGTTATTCCCGCTGGCCAGGAGACCGATGGGCAGTCCCGCCTTCTCGCATGCGGCCCAGAACCAGTCGAGCGAGCCGTCGGTCCACCACGCCTTCTGATGCGACTGGTTGAAGGTGAACCGAAACCCGAGCATGCCCGGCCGTTCGCGCCAATGGGCGACGATGTTCTCGCGATCCGGGTTTTCGAGGTCGAAATGCCCGAGGATGCAGAATTTGTCCGGGTGCCGGCGCACGGCCTCGACGGCGTAAACGTTGACCGCCTCGCCGAGCGCACTGGGCGGATGGATCACCGCGCAATCGACCCCGGCCGAGGCCATCTCGGCCAGCGCATCATCGACCGAATAGGTCGGAAT
>JACQOJ010000069.1 GCA_016202605.1 Betaproteobacteria bacterium | reverse complement strand
GTGTCCGCACCCGCGGCGATCGCCATGCGCTGCGCGGAGGTCGTGAAGCAGTGCACCGCCGCGTGCTTGTGCAGGGCGTGGGCTTCGTCGACGATCGCGTCGAGCTCCTCCTGCGTCAAGTTGCGGATGTCCGGCTCCTCCTTGTCGGTGCCGCCGCCGCCCGAGGCGCAGGTCTTGATCACGTCGCAGCCGGCGAGCATGTTCTTGCGCGCGAGCTTCCGGAGCTCCCACGGCCCGTCGGCGTTGTTGAAGCCCCAGCGGTACATCGCGCGCGGCTGGATGAGATCGAGGTGCGAGCCGGTCATGGTGGTGAAGGCGCCGATCACCATGCGCGGGCCCTCGACGATGCCGGCGTCGATCGCGTCGCGCACCGCACACATTTCGTGCACCAGCAGTCCGTATGGCCCGTTCATGCCGAGGTCGCGCAGCGTGGTAAAACCCATGTCGAAGCAGTTCTGCGCGTGGAAGAGGGCATACATCTGCTGCAGGTGCGGCATGATCTCGAACTGCGCCACGCGGTGGTTGTGGAAGGTCATGCAGTTATACATCGCGGTGTGGATGTGAAGGTCCATCATCCCCGGCATGACTGTCGTGCGCCCGCATTCGATCACTTCCGCGTCGCGGGGAATTTTAACCTTGCCCTTGACGCCGACTTCCTTGATACGGCGGCCCTGCACGGCGATCACCGGATCCTTCACCGGCTTGCCGCCATTGCCATCGATCAGCAGTCCGGCCTTGATGAACTTGAGTGTCCCCTCGGGCTCGGCCGGTTTCATTCCTTCCATGCGTCAATTCCTCCTCGAACGTGTTGCGCATTGCCGCGCCCGGATCGCGCGGCCGCTTGCAGGCGCCAACAGAACTGCCGAACCTAAGTTAATGTCCCGTCACTTGTCAAGCGGGTCGGCGCTCGTCAACGGAATGTCTTCATCGCCTCGACGAATTGGGCATAAGCGTTGGGATCGATCGTGCAGCCCCGCCCGCGTGGCGCATCTGGCAGCGCCAGCGCCCCCAGAGTGCGTTCGACCTCCGCGCGCGCCATGTCGCGGGTGATGAACACAAGGCGCGAGCGCCGGTCGTCATCCGGCCAACCAGGAAGGGGCTTCGGCTCGTGGACCAGCGTCTGCACCGCATGCACAGCGACCGGCTCACCGCCCACATTGAGCAGGCCCTTCACGCGCAGCAGGTTCGCACCCCGCAACGCGGCCAGCGTGTCGAGCCAAACCGCAAGCCCGGTGGCGGAAACGGGCTTGTCGTAGTAGACGCAGAAAGCGCGGATATGGTGATCGTGGCGACCGGCGTTTGGGGCGCCTTCGTCCTCGCCCTGGCCGTGGCGGTGATCGTCATGCCCGGCGCCCGCGGCGAGCGCATCCTCCCGCAGCCAGCGCCGCACGTCTCCTCGGTCCGCGACATCATCGAGCCCCGCGCCGAACAGGCTCTCCGGCGCAATTTCCCCGTGGACCACGACAAACAACCGCGCCACGGGGCTGATCGTGCCAAGCCGCTGCCTGAGCGCTTCAAGCATGCCCGGCGGCGCGAGGTCGGCTTTGGTGATGAGCAGGCAGTCAGCCACCGCTGCCTGCTTCACCGATTCGGCCTGTTCGACAAGCTGGGCCGCGCCGTTCACTCCGTCGACGAGCGTCACCACGGCGTCGAGCCGGAATGCCGGCACCAGTTCGGGATCGGTCATGACGGTTTGCAGGATCGGCACCGGGTCCGCAAGCCCCGTCGTCTCGATGAGAACCCTGCCGAAGTGCGGAATCGCACCGTCCCGCCGCCTCGCATAGAGGTCGGCAAGTGTCGCGACAAGATCCCCACGTACGGTGCAGCACAGACAACCGCTGGATAGCAGCACCGTATTCTCGCTCGGTGCTGCAATCAACAGGTGATCGAGCCCGGTCTCACCGAACTCGTTGATGATCACCGCGGTGTCGGCCATGCCGGGGTGCTGCAGCAGCCGGTTCAAGAGCGTCGTCTTGCCGCTGCCGAGAAAACCGGTGATGATCGAAACGGGCGTGCGTTCCGGCGAGGTCGGGGTCATCTACAAGCCTTGAACCGCAAATGCGCGAAACCGCGGCGTTCCCGCAACGAACCGGCGGCGTTCTCGCGCCGCTGCGGCGAGGAACTTACGCCGCAAGCGGTTGCGTTTCGAGGTCCGGCGAATAGCGGCCGCGACAGGCGAGTCCGTTCATGCGCGCGCGGTGAAGCAGGGCGGCCTGCGCCGCCGCCACATTCGCCGCAGATCCTTTCCAGGCCTTCAGCGCAGGCTGCTGCAACGCCCGCCCGTAGGAGAACGACAGCGGCCACGGCAGCCTGCCGGCAAACATCCGGTTCATCGCGTTGAGATGGGCGGTCGCGACCTCGTCGCTCTGACCTCCCGACAGGAACACGATGCCGGCCACCGCCGCCGGCACCGTGCGCTTGAGGATGCGCACGGTGCGCTCGGCGACTTCGTCGACTCCCGCCTGCCGGGGACAATTCTTCGCGGAAATCACCATCGAGGGTTTCAATACCGAGTGTTCCAGCGTCACGCGGTTGAGATACAGTGCTTCGTACACCGCCTTGAGCGTCCACTCGGTGACCTCCTCACAGCGTTCGATGGTGTGGTCGCCGTCCATGAGCACTTCGGGTTCCACGATCGGAACCAGGCCCGCAGCCTGGCAGATGGCGGCATAACGGCCAAGGGCATGCGCGTTCGCCGCGATGCAGGTCGAACCCGGCGTGTCGGCGCCGATGGTGATCACCGCGCGCCACTTGGCGAAGCGGGCGCCCATCTTTACGTACTCGGCGCAGCGTTTGGCCAGATTATCGAGACCCTCGGTCACTTTCTCGCCGGGACACAGCGCGAGGTCCTTGGCCCCGGTGTCGACCTTGATGCCCGGAACGATGCCTTTCTTCGCGAGCACCTCGACGAAAGGCGTGCCGTCCGCCGACTTCTGGCGCATCGTCTCGTCGTAGAGGATCACGCCGCTGATGCTGCGTTCGAGTCCTTTGGCGGTGAACAGCATGTCGCGATAGGCGCGGCGGTTTTCCTCGGTGCTCTCGACCTTGATGCCCGCGAAACGCTTTTCGATGGTGCCGGTGCTCTCATCGGCGGCGAGTATGCCTTTCCCGGGCGCGACCATCGCCTGGGCGACGGCGGCCAGTTCGTGTCCTGACATGGGGCCCTCCTGCGAATGCGTGATGGATGACTCGTGGCTGGTAAATCGCGGCATCTATTTTACTACGATTGCCTTTCCGCCATTCACCGGTTACGGCCTCCTAGGCGTGCCGGTGTTCGCCCACTTTGACGATCTTAATCGTGTTGGTGCCTCCGGCCTTGCCGAAGGGCTCGCCGATGGTGAGGACGATATAGTCGCCGTTTTGCACCGCACCGCGGGCGAGCAACTCGTCCTCCGCCATGTGCAGGGCTTTCTCCGGGTTGCGCGCGCCCTTGAATTTGACCGGATAGACGCCACGGAACAGCGTCACCCTGCGCCGCGTCTCGATCACCGAGCTCATGGCATAGATAGGGACCGTGGAGTACATACGCGACATCAGCAACACCGTCCTGCCGCTCTGCGTCATCGCCGCCACCGCCTTGATATCGAGGCTGTTGGCGGTGAACACCGTCGCGCGCGCAATCGCCTCCTCGACATTCGCGGGCGGGCCCGCGTTGCGCCGCTCGGTGCTCAGCGTGTCCTCTTTCTCCGCCTCCACGCAAACCCGCGCCATCGCCGCGATGGTCTCCGCCGGATATTGTCCGGTGGCGGTCTCCGCAGACAACATCACCGCGTCCGTGCCGTCGAGCACGGCGTTGGCGACGTCCGAGACCTCAGCCCGCGTCGGGATCGGGTTGCTGATCATCGACTCCATCATTTGGGTTGCGGTGATGGTGAGGCGGTTTTTCCCGCGCGCCATACGGATCATGCGCTTCTGCAGCGCCGGCACCACGGCGTCCCCGACCTCCACCGCGAGGTCGCCGCGCGCCACCATGATAGCGTCGGAGGCTTCGAGGATTTCCTCGAGCGCGGGAATCGCCTCCGCGCGCTCGATCTTCGCCACCATCAGCGCGCGACCGCCCGCTTTGTGCATCAGATCGCGCGCCCACCGGATGTCGGCGCCGGAGCGGGGGAACGACACGCCCAGAAAATCGGCCTTCAGCTCGGCCGCAACGCGGATGTCCTGCATGTCCTTTTCGGTGAGCGCCGGCGCGGTCAATCCGCCGCCCTTGCGGTTGATGCCCTTGTTGTTGGACAGCGCGCCGCCCTGCTCCACGACGCACGCGATGCGCGGGCCCCTGACCGAGGACACACCGAGCACGATGCGCCCGTCGTCGAGCAGCAGCGTGTCACCGGGTCGCACGTCATTGGGCAGGTTCCTGTAATCCAGCCCGACCTTGTGCTGGTCACCGATCCCGCATTCGGCGTCGAGCACGAAGCGTTCGCCCGCCTTGAGCGTGACCCTGCCGTCGCGGAACTTGCCGATGCGGATCTTGGGTCCTTGCAGGTCGACCAGCACGCCGACCGCGCGCCCCGCCTTGCGCGCGATGGTGCGCACCATTTCGACGCGCTTCCTGTGTTCCGCCGCCGCGCCGTGCGAGAAGTTCACGCGGACCACATCGAGTCCCGTGTCGATCATGCGCGCCAGGACTTTGGGATCGCTCGAGGCGGGACCGAGCGTGGCGACGATCTTGGTGCGGCGGAGCATAATCCTGTTCCGGGTTCCGGGCTGGCGGTTGACAGGGTAGCAGAATTCGATGATCCCGGCATTGCCGCGGAACGTTGAACCGCGAACCTTGAACGTTGAACTTTGAGCCACGAATGCGGACGCGGCGCTACTGCGCGCCCGCGCGCTGCTCGAGGATTTCTATCGCCGGGAGCTTCTTGCCTTCGAGGAACTCGAGGAACGCGCCGCCGCCGGTTGAAATGTACGAAATCCGCTCGGCGATGCCGTACTTCGCGACCGCCGCGAGGGTGTCGCCGCCGCCGGCGATCGAGAACGCCTTCGACTCCGCAATCGCCCTGGCGATCGTCTTCGTGCCCTCGCCGAACTGGTCGAACTCGAATACGCCGACCGGGCCGTTCCATACGATGGTGCCCGCCCTGCCCACCAGTTCCGCGAGCATGCGAGCGCTGCGCGGACCGATATCGAGGATAAGGTCATCATCGGTCACGCTGTCCACGGCTTTCACTTCGGCCCTCGCGGCCGCCGACAGTTCCTTTGCGCACACGACGTCGGTCGGCACGGGCACCGCGCCTCCCTTTGCCCTGATGATCTCGATGATTTTTCCTGCTTCTCCGACAAGCTCCGGCTCGGCGAGCGACTTCCCGATCCTGCCACCGGCGGCGAGCAGGAAGGTATTCGCGATTCCGCCGCCGACGATCAGCTGATCCACTTTTTCAGCAAGCGCCGCCAGGATGGTCAGCTTCGTCGACACCTTGGCGCCGCCCACTACGGCGACCAGGGGCCGCGCGGGCTTATCCAGGGCGCGCGTGAGCGCCTCGATCTCCGCCGCCAACAGCGGCCCGGCGCACGCGGTCTTTGCATACCTGGCGATGCCGTGCGTGGTCGCCTCGGCCCGATGGGCGGTGCCGAATGCGTCGTTGACGTAGACATCGCACAGTACCGCCATCTTCCGCGCCAGGGCGTCATCGTTCTTTTTTTCCCCCTTGTTGAAGCGGCAGTTTTCCAGAAGGACGACGTGCCCGGGCTCCACGGCTACGCCCTCGAGCCAATCGCGCTTGAGCGGGACATCCGCGCCGAGCAACGCGGAAAGGTGTTTCGCAACGGGCGCCAGCGACTCGGCCTCCTTGTACTCGCCTTCCTTGGGCCGACCCAGGTGCGACACCAGCATCAGTCGCGCGCGCTGCGCGAGCGCGTGCCGGATTCCGGGCAGCGCGGCGCGAATGCGGGTGTCGTCCGCAACCGCGCCTTCCTTGAGCGGCACGTTGAAGTCTTCGCGGATCAGGACCCGCTTCCCGCGCAGATCGAGATCGGTCATTTTGAGGACGTTCACAGCGAAATCCTTAAGCCACAGAGATCACAGAGGACACAGAGAGAATCAAGGAGTGAAAGACGCGGGCGGTATGTGCAGTCACGGGTTACTGCGCCGACTTGTCGGTTTCAGTCGTTCTCCGTGATCTCTGTGTTCTCTGTGGCAAATATTCGTTACTTGGCGTTCATCAGTGCGACCGTGACGTCCAGCATCCGATTGCTGAAGCCCCATTCATTGTCATACCAGGCGAGCGCCTTGACCAGGGTACCGCCCGTCACTTTGGTGAGCGTGGCGTCGAAAATGCTGGAG
>JACQOJ010000073.1 GCA_016202605.1 Betaproteobacteria bacterium | reverse complement strand
GTTGAGCAGCCAGCCCGCCATGATGACGCCCAGCCCGGAGAGGCCGATCATGCCCATGATCCCCGCATAGAACGGGAACTGCAGGATGACGCCGGCGGAGGCGCGAACCGCGTCATAGAAGGCGAGCAAGTAGCGGTAGGGCCGCACGTAAAGGGCAAGCCCGACGATCAGGAAGATGAAGATGACGATGTTGAGATCGAGCGTACCGCCGCCCCAGAAGTGCATCACGATATAGACGATGCCCATCAAGGCGATGATGCCGCCGATGATGAGGCTGTTGTTGATGCGGTCGGCCCAGCTCGTGTCGCCCTTCGACGCGCCCGCGGCCTCTTTGGCTGCGCCGCCCTCGGTTACGGCTTCGGGCAGCCAATGCTCGATGCCGCGGCAGCGGTCGGCCGTCTTCGGCGCGAGCAGATACATGATCAGCGGCACATAGATCAGGCTCAGCACCGTCAGCCAGATCGCGTAGCTGGAGAAGATGGTGTCCGACGTCGGCACGACGCCGATCAGCTTCTCGAAAATGTGACCCTTGGTGGCGCTCAAGAGCGGCGCCGACCCGGACGGCCCCCAGTGCCAGCTCACCCCCAGCCCGGCGTAGCCGGCGGTGCACAGCACCGGGTAGTGGACCGGAATGCCTTTGGCATGGGCGCGCCTTCCCACCTCGACCGCCATGATCGCGCCGACGATGAGCCCGAAGCCCCAGTTGATCCAGGAAAAGACGAGCGCGAGCACGGTGACCAGCACGACCGCCTGCCCCCCGGTTCTGGGGAGGTCCGCGATCCGGTCCAGCGCCGGCCGGACGAACGGCGCGTGCGCCAGCACGTAGCCCGTGACGAGAATCAGGACCATCTGCATGGCAAAGGTGTGCAGGTTCCAAAACCCTTTGTACCAGTGCTGGACCATCTGCGCCGCCGTCTTGTCGGCGATGAACATGCCCATGAGGAACGCGATGAAGGTCAGCAGGATGGCGAACAGGAACGGGTCGGGAAGCCATTTCTGGACGTTGCCGGCGATTCTTTCGCCGATGCGCTCAAAAACGGGTGGCTGGGAAGCGGCAGCGGTTGTACTCATTGGACGATCCCTCCTCACACGAGTTGTTTCGATGCGTTGATGATCGTTAATTCCTGCGCCAGCGGCGCGATGCGCTCCGGCGGGCCGCCGGGAAGGCACGTGCTCTATGATGAAGTCATAGCCACCTGGCGCTGCGGTGATTTCGCGCCAGTACAGCCCCTTTGTCAAGGGGCATCCGAGTTTGCCGCAAGGACTACGACAGAAACAGAGGTGAATCAGCCTAGAATTAGCGTACGCTGATACGCTGCTCCAAGATGCTGGTATGACGGCGGAAATCCAGGGTAGTCCGGAGGCAACATGGGTCCCGCTTTGACGGGCCGAGCGCTCGAGGAATGCGATGAATTCCGGGTATCAAGCACCGCGGCAGGCAAATGGGTCGGCTCCTGAGATTCGCAAGATCAAGCTCCGCGGGGACGAGACAATCCCGGTGCTCGGCCCAGGGCGCCTGGTACATGGGCGACTATCCGAAGAAACGGCGCGAAGAGATCGCCACGCTTGACTCGCGCGCCAGCGGTGGCGCGATCGATGATGGACGGTTGGTGAACAGCGAGCGCAAGAAGTTTTGGCCCCGATCGAGGCGGCAGAGCTCTTGGTGCGAGAGTCGTTTCCGCCCGAATATGCTGTGCGCGTTAACGGGGAGCCGAAGATTACGTTCACAGCTCGATAAGACGTCCACGATGCTGGGGATGACCCGCGTCCGCGAAAGGACGCCACTCGCTTTTACAGCCATTAACAAAATGACCTGCCCCTCACTCTCGTCCTCTCCCCCACGACTGGGGAAGAGGGGATTTCATTTTGTTGCGCGCTTTCAGTTTTTCAGCGTCTGTGCGAAGAATTCACGGGTTCGCCGGATCGCATTTTCGCGTGCCTGGGGATGCTCGCCGACGGTCGCTCCCAGGCGGTCCGGCTTATTGAGATTACGCACGTTCGGCCGGTAACGCAGCGGAGAATTGATGCGGTCGAAGCTGTGATGGGCGCCGGCATAGGTGACAATTTCCAGGAGGCCCCCTTGCTTTTTAGCGATGTCGACGAGCCGCACGCAGGGCTCGGCGGGCGTCCAGTCGTCTGCCTCACCTGTCAGGATCAGCAGCGGCGCATATGTCTGATACGTGGTCTTCGCGCGCGACAGCGTTCTGCAGCCGGGATAGAAGGCGACCGCGGCCCGGAACGCCGGATCGCGCCGGCTGGTGGGCCGCATGCTGTAAAGCGTTCCCGTGCCGCCGTTCGACCACCCGATCAGGCCGAGTTTTCCCGGCGCGACGTACGGTTGCTCGTTGAGCCAGCGCGCCGCCGCATAGGCATCGTCGACGCGCTCACGGCTTTCCAGTATCGGCCGCTTCTGCAATTCGCAGATCGTCCGATAACCGCGCGGATTGAAGCTGTCGACGAGCAGGGCGACATAACCGTCTTCGCTCAGCAATTCCGCCCAGCGACGATAAGAGGCGGTGACGTAGCCGGACGGAGTGAACATGCCGCTGCAGCCGTGCAGCAACACGATCGCAGGAAACGGTCCCTGGCCTGCCGGTTTGAACTGCAACGCACTCAACTGCACCGCCTCGCCGTTGAATTCGTTCAATGCCGGGAACTCGACCCACGTGACGTCATAGGCGGCGCGGATGGGTATGGGCGCGAGCAGGATCAGGATGAACAGCAGGATGCGCATTTGCAGGTAATTGCCGGGAAGTCAGTCGGCCCGATATCGTTGAATCATTTTCTCATCCAGCCTGAGCCCGAAGCCGGGTTCCCCGGATACTTCGAACACTCCGCCCTTGACCGCCGGGCGGTTGACCCACATCGCCTGCCAGACGGGATCGCGGTCGGGATCGGCGAAACATTCAAGATAGGTGCCGTGCGGCACGGCTGCCAGCAGATGCTGCGCGATCTGCGCTTCCTCATGGTGCGCCATCTGCACGCCGGAGGCCGCGCACAGCGCCGCGGCGCGGCGCCAGTCGGTCACGCCGCCGCCTTCGGAAACGTCGTAGTTGACGAAATCGACCGCCCCCGCATCCAGCAGGCGCCGCACGCCGTAGCTGGTGATTTCGCTTTGACCCGCGTTGACGGGGATGCGGATCGCCTGGCGCACGCGGGCCATCATCGCCGCGTCATCGTACCAGTGGCAGGGTTCCTCGAACCAGCGGATATCGAGATGCTCCACGAGGCGCGCGAAGCGTATCGCGTCCGGCGCCGTCCAGCCGCGGTTGGCGTCGACGGCAAGCATGAATTCCGGGCCGGCGGCGTTGCGCGCGGCCTCGACGCGTCTCGCGTCTTCCTCCGGCGTCAGGCCGCCGACCTTGAACTTGCAGCCCGCCATGCCCGCTTCGCGATAGCTCTCCATCTCGCGCCCGATGTCGGAGTGGGTCTTTCCCTCCATGTAGTAGCCGCCGATGGAGAGGATGGGCAGCCGGTCGCGGAAGCCGCCGAGCAGTTCGCGCACGCTCCTGCCGAGCGCTTTCCCTACGAGGTCCCACACGGCGCAGTCCACGCAGGCGATCGCTTCGAGCAGCGTTTTGCGGTCGCGGATCGCGCAGGTAAGAGGGAACATCTTCTCCCAGATGCGCTCGCCCTCGAGAATGCTCATGCCCTTGACGAGCGGGAATAATTCGTCGCGGATGATGCGGACGATCTCCCTGCCGTGCTCGCGGTTGTCGCCGTTATAGACCTCGCTGACCAGTCCGCCGTCGGTGCGCATGCGCGTGATGACCGTCGAGCGCTTGAGCACGCTGTAGGTGCTGCCGCCGAAGTTCTTCTTCAACGGGATATCGATCGCGATCGCTTCGATGCCGTGGATTTTCATTTCAATCGAAAATGGACGGGATTTACATGATTTTCCGGGAATTAGATGCCCGCCTGCGCAGGCACGACGCACCTACGTCATTCCCGAGGCTCGGGAATCCAATCTGCGGGAATGTGATCAACGCAAAAACCGGGAGCGCCATTTCTTTTAATCCTGTCTATTTTATTCTCATGCCGGGCTGGGCGCCGGAGTCGAGCGAGAGCAGGAACAGCCCGGGGCCATCGCCGGAGGCGGCGAGCACCATGCCTTCGGACACGCCGAATTTCATCTTGCGCGGCGCGAGGTTCGCGACCATGACGGTGAGGCGGCCCTTAAGTGTTTCCGGGTCGTAGGCCGACTTGATGCCGGCGAACACGGTCCGGCTCTCGCCGCCGAGGTCAAGCGTCAGTTTCAGCAGCTTGTCCGCGCCATCCACGTGCTCGGCATTGACGATCCTCGCGACGCGCAGATCCACCTTGCCGAAGTCGTCGATGCCGATGGTCGGCGCGATTTCCACTTTTTCCTCCACGCGGATCTGATGTTCGGCATGCCGCTGCGGAGAATGCGCCGCGGGCGTCGGCTGCATGCTTTGCCTGTTGGCTTCGACCAGGGCATCGATCTGCTTGCGGTCGATGCGGGTCATAAGATGTTGGTACGGCGATATCTTCGAGGAGAACCGATCCATATGGTCCCATTTCAATGGGACTGGTAACTGCAGCAGTTTCGCGACGCGAAGAGCCGTAACGGGAAGAATCGGCGCGAGCGCATACGTGAGAATCTTGAACGCCGTGACGCAATCGCTGCACACGCTGTGCAATTGGGCGCGGGCGGCAGGGTCCGAATTCTTGGCCAGGTCCCAGGGCTTGGCGGCGTCAAAAAGCTCGTTGATGCGATCCGCGTGCCGCATTACGGCTCGGATCCCCTTCCCGAATTCACGTGCTTCGTAAGCCTCTTTAGCTTCATCCGCGGCAGAAATCGCACGAAATGTGGCTGCCCACTCTACACTGCTCCCAACCGCCTCCGGTCGTGGTTCCAGCAATTGCCCGTCGAAGTGCCTGACTATGAAGCCGCTTGCGCGGCTGAGAATGTTCACGAATTTCCCGACGAGATCGCTGTTAACACGCGCAATGAAGTCCTCGAAGCTGAGGTCGATGTCTTCCATCGTCGAATTGAGCTTCGCGGCGTAGTAATAGCGCAGCCAGTCGGGGTTGAGCCCCTGCTTGAGATAGCTTTCGGCGGTGATGAAGGTGCCGCGCGACTTGGACATCTTCTCGCCGTTCACGGTGAGAAAGCCGTGGGCGTAGATGTGGTTGGGCGTGCGGAACTTCGCGCTATCGAGCATCGCCGGCCAGAACAGGGCATGGAAGTAGAGGATGTCCTTGCCGATGAAGTGGATCATCTCCGTGTTGTGATCCTTGCTCTTCACTGCATCGGTGAACGACTCGAAGTCGATGCCCCGTTCCTCGCACAGATTCCTGAAACTCGCGAAGTAGCCCACCGGAGCGTCGAGCCAGACGTAGAAATACTTGCCGGGGGCGCCGGGGATTTCGAAACCGAAGTAAGGCGCGTCGCGCGAGATGTCCCAGTCGGCAAGCCCCGCCCTGAACCACTCGTCCAGCTTGTTGGCCGCTTCGGTCTGCAGCGTGCCCGGCGAACGGGTCCACCGCTTCAGGAACTCGGTGCACTTGCCGAGCTTGAAGAAAAAGTGCTCCGATTGCCTTCTGACCGGGGTCGCGCCGGAAATCGCCGAGTACGGATTGACGAGGTCGGTCGGAGAATAGGTCGTTCCGCATGCCTCGCAGGCGTCGCCGTACTGGTCCTTGGCGTGGCACCTGGGACACTCGCCCTTGATGAAGCGGTCCGGCAGGAACATGTTCTTGACCGGATCGAAGTACTGCTCGATCGCGCGCTTTTCGATCAGCCCCGCGGCGTCGAGCCGCCGGTAGAATTCGTACGAGAGTTCGCGGTTCTCCGGCGAGTGCGTCGAGTAGTAGTTGTCAAACTCGACGTGAAAGCCCGAGAAGTCGCGCCGGTGCTCTTCGTGCATGCGCGCGATGAGTGCTTCCGCCGTGATGCCCTCCTGTTCGGCGCGCAGCATGACGGGCGTGCCGTGAGTGTCATCGGCGCACACGTAGTGAACTTCGTGCCCCTGCATGCGCTGGAACCGTACCCAGATGTCGGTCTGGATGTACTCGACGAGGTGGCCGAGGTGGATCGCGCCGTTGGCGTAGGGCAGGGCCGAGGTGACGAGAATGCGGCGTTTTTCCATGCCGGAACCGGAACTTAAAGAAAGAGATTGTAACAAACGTAATACCACCGCCCAGCCGTGGAAGGGCGGGAGGGGCGGTGCAATACCCGCGGGCCGCATAGGGTGGCGGCTGGCGCGGGATGGCCGTCAGCGTTTAGAATGCCGCCCTACTCGCAACGACCCGGAAACCCGCCATGGCCGTGACCGAACAACAGGTTCAGGAAGCGCTCAAGCAACTGATAGATCCCAACACCCGGAAGGACTACGTCTCGACCAAGTCCGCGCGGAACATCAAGGTTACCGGGGACGACGTCGCGGTCGACATTCTTCTGGGCTATCCCGCCAAAAGCCAGATCGAGCCGATCCGCAGGGAAGTCGCCGCCAAACTGAAGAGTATTCCCGGCATCGGCAAGGCCACGATCAACGTGTCGATGAAGATCCTGTCCCACGCCGTGCAGCGCGGGGTGAAGCTCGTTCCCGGCGTAAAGAACATCATTGCGGTCGCTTCCGGCAAGGGCGGTGTGGGGAAGAGCACGACCGCGGTCAACCTCGCGCTGGCCCTGGCGGCCGAGGGCGCCACCGTGGGTGTGCTCGATGCGGATATCTACGGCCCTTCGCAGCCGATGATGCTCGGAATCACCGGGCGTCCGCAATCGAAGGACGGCAAGAGCCTCGAGCCGATGGAGGGCCACGGGGTGCAGGCGATGTCGATCGGGTTCCTGATCGACGTGGAAACGCCCATGGTCTGGCGCGGCCCGATGGTGACCCAGGCGCTCGAGCAGTTGCTCAACGAGACCAGGTGGCGGGATATCGATTATCTGGTGGTGGATCTCCCGCCCGGCACCGGCGATATCCAGTTGACGCTCGCCCAGCGCGTGCCGGTGACCGGGGCGATCATCGTCACCACGCCCCAGGACATCGCGCTGATCGATGCCCGCAAGGGGCTCAAGATGTTCGAGAAAGTGGGCATCCCCATCCTCGGGATCGTCGAGAACATGTCGATCCATATCTGCTCCAAGTGCGGCCACGAGGAGCGGATTTTCGGCGAAGGTGGCGGGGAGCGCATGGGCAAGGACTACGACGTCGAACTGCTGGGCGCCCTGCCCCTCGATATCCGCATCCGGGAGCAGGCCGACTCGGGCAAGCCGACCGTGGTATCCGACCCCGACGGACGGATAGCGGAGATTTACCGGGAAATCGCGCGTCGCGTGGCGATCAAGATCGCCGAGAAGCAGCAGGATCATTCGGCGGTTTTCCCCAAGATCGTCATTCAGAATACCTAGCCGTCGGCGGTCAGCGC
The DNA here is from genome assembly GCA_016202605.1 of Betaproteobacteria bacterium. GTDB lineage: Bacteria > Pseudomonadota > Gammaproteobacteria > Burkholderiales > SG8-41 > DSOT01. Next base: position 11,179 of record JACQOJ010000073.1, on the reverse strand, counting down.
CCGGCAGTCAGCCAAACCCCGCGGCGAACCCGCGGTAGAATAGCCGATCACTGACCGCTGAGAGCCGAGCGCTGTAACGATGTCCGTCAAATCCGACCGCTGGATCCGCCGCATGGCGGAGAGCCGGCGCATGATCGAACCGTTCGAGCCCAACCAGATCAAGCAGGCGAACGGCCACCGCCTGGTCTCCTACGGGACTTCGAGCTACGGCTACGATATCCGCTGCTCGAACGAGTTCAAGATCTTCACCAACATCAATACCACCATCGTGGACCCCAAGAACTTCGACGAGCGCTCGTTCGTCGATTTCAAGGGCGAGGTGTGCATCATTCCGCCCAACTCGTTCGCCCTTGCCCGGACGGTCGAGTATTTCCGCATCCCGCGCAACGTGCTGACGATCTGCCTCGGCAAGAGCACGTACGCCCGCTGCGGAATCATCGTCAACGTTACGCCGCTGGAGCCGGAGTGGGAGGGCTACGTCACGCTGGAGTTCTCCAATACGACCCCCTTGCCGGCCAAGATCTACGCCAACGAGGGGGTCGCCCAGGTGATCTTCCTGGAGTCGGCGGCGGACGACATCTGCGAGACCTCCTACAAGGACCGCGGCGGGAAGTACCAGGGCCAGGTCGGCGTTACGCTGCCCAAGATTTAGGCGACGCGGCTCGCGCGTTGCGCCCGCGCCGCCGCGATCCGCGCAACAGCCCGGAAAATTTTTTTCGGGAAACCGCCAAAACCTCTTGATTCCTGGGAAATTGATCCTATAATTCGCGGAAATTTTGCAAATTCGTGACTAATGGCAGCACTTGGCGACAGGAGGTCATCATGACAGTTACCAGGAACTACCGCCGCACGGTTGATGTGGCCGCATACCTCATTCCGGAAACCTAGGTCTCAAGGAGAACTTTGATGGCCGTGCGCTCTGTCGCCCTTAAAAAACAGCAAACCGCTCTCGAGAACGACCAGCACCAGTTCGATACCCACCCTGAAGTACGCCTGGACTTCCGCCACGTCCAGGAAGCCCTGAAACGGGGCTACAGCAAGCCCTTCCTCCTCATCGACACCGAGATCGTCCGCAGCAAGGCGCGCCGCTTCAAGGCGGCCATGCCGCGGGTGCAGCCGCACTACGCCGTCAAGGCGAATCCCGACCCGCGGGTGCTCAGGACCCTGATCGAGGAAGGCGTGGGCTTCGAGATCGCCTCCATCGCCGAGCTTGACCTCCTGCTCGGACTGGGCGTGCCCGCGGCCGAGATCTGCTACAGCAACCCGATGAAATCGCGGGCCTACGTGGAATATGCGGCTGCAAAGGGCGTGGAATGGTACGTGCTCGACAGCATCGAGGAACTGCGCAAGATCGTGAGCATCAAGCCCGACGCCAGGCTCTACGTGCGGATCGAGGCGCCCAACATCGGCAGCGACTGGCCGCTCGCCGGCAAGTTCGGCATCAAGAGTTCGGAAGTCGACGGCATCATCGCCGAGGCGGTGCAGTTGGGCGCCGACCTGGCGGGGGTCACCTTCCACGTCGGATCGCAATGCCGCAACCCCGAAAACTGGCGCGTCGGCATCCAGCACGCCAAGCGCGTGTTCAGGAAAATGCGTCTCGCCGGACTGGCCCCGCGCCTGCTCAATATCGGCGGCGGCTACCCGGTGCGCCACGTGAAGCCCATCCCGTCGATCGAGAAAATCGCCGAGATCGTGAACCATGCCATCCGCGACATTCCGCAGAACGTGCGCGTCATGGCCGAGCCCGGGCGTTTCCTGGTATCCGACGCCGGCTACTTCGTGTGCCGCGTGGTCGGTACCGCGACCCGCGGCGGCAAGCGCTGGATGTACTGGGATGCGGGTGTCTTCGGCGGGATAATCGAGACCACCGAGGGCCTGCGCTACGACATCCAGACCGATCGCAGCGGCAATCCGATTCCCTGGTGCGTCGCCGGTCCCACCTGCGATTCGGTGGATGTCTGCATGCGCGATGAAATGTTCCCGGAGGACATGCAGGAGGACGATTTCATCTACATCGCCAACGCGGGGGCCTACACCACGGCCTACGCCAGCAACTTCAACGGCTTTCCGTTGCCCGAAGTGCGGGTGATCTGACCCGCGCCGGGCGTGTCAGTCCCGGATGCGCTCGTAGACGGCGAAGTCGAAAGCGTGGCGGTGCCCCTCGTCCGCGTGAAATGACTGCGACGAGGTCTTGCGCCACTTGTCGAGGTCGAGCTCCGGCATGAAGGTATCGCCCGCGGGCTCGGCGTCGACGGTCGTCAGATAGATACGATCGGCGTGCGGAAGGGCGGCGCGGTAAAGCTCGCCGCCCCCGATCACGAATATCTCTTCGTCCCCACCGCACGCCGCCACCGCTTCCTCCAGGGAGTGGGCGATAACCGCGCCCGGCGCCCGGTAGCCGGGCCGGCGCGTGACGATCACCGTGGTGCGCCCGGGTAGGAGCCGCCCGATCGATTCAAAGGTCCTGCGGCCCATGATGATGTGGTGCCCCAGGGTGACGCTCTTGAAGAGCTTCAGCTCGTTCGGCAGGTGCCAGGGAATCCGGTTGCCGGCGCCGATCACCCGGTTCTTCGCCATCGCGACGATGACCGAAACACGAGGCGTTGCGTGGCTTCGGGGTCGAGGTTCCAAGTTCAAAGTTCCAAGTTCAGCGTTCCAGGTTCTGAGTCCTGAGTATCGAGTCCCTGCAGAGGACGCCAGTGCGATTTCCGAACCCTGAAAGTGGAACTTTTAACTTTGAACCTTGAACCTTGAATAGCGGATGTCATACCGCTATCGGCGCTCTGATCGCGGGATGGGGATCGTAGCCTTCGAGCGTGAAGTCCTCGTACTTGAAGTCGAAGATGTTTTTCACCGCGGGGTTGAGCTTCATGACCGGGAGCATACGCGGCGCGCGCGCGAGCTGCGCCCGTGCCTGGTCGAGGTGATTGAGATAGAGGTGGGTGTCGCCGAAGGTGTGCACGAAGTCTCCCAGTCGAAGCTTGCAGACCTGCGCGATCATCATGGTGAGCAGCGCGTATGACGCGATGTTGAAGGGCACCCCGAGGAAGAAATCGGCGCTGCGCTGGTAGAGCTGGCACGAGAGCCTGCCGTCCGCGACGTAAAACTGGAAGAACGCGTGGCATGGCATGAGCGCCATCTTGTCGAGATCTCCGACGTTCCAGGCGGATACGATCATGCGCCGCGAGTCGGGATTTTCCCGGATTTGATCAAGGACCTGGCCGATCTGATCAACGTGCCGGCCGTCGGCGGTGGACCACGAACGCCACTGGTAGCCGTAGACCGGGCCGAGTTCGCCGTCGGCGTCGGCCCACTCGTCCCAGATCGTGACGCCGTTGTCCTTCAGATACTTGATGTTGGTCTCGCCCTTCAGGAACCACAGCAGTTCGTGGATGATCGATTTGAGGTGGACTTTCTTGGTGGTGAGCAGCGGGAAACCCGCATCGAGATCGAAGCGCAACTGCGCGCCGAAAATGGACAGGGTCCCGGTGCCCGTGCGATCGCTCTTGCGGGCGCCGTGCTCCAGAACGTGCTTCATCAGTTCGAGGTACTGGCGCATGCTCCGGAGTCAGCCGTTCGTGGCGCTGGAAAGGAAAGGCACGACGTAAATTCTAATCGATTTCGCGCGGGCGGGGTCCGATTGGCGTCGCACGACGCTTGGTTATAATGCCCCAGTTTCATACTTTCCAGTGGAGAATTCGTGCTGGCCAGACTCGAACAAGATGTCCGGATGCTCGCCGCTACGGACGCGAGACGCGCGAGCCACACGCTGCTCGTGCTTCCCAAAGCGGCCAGCCTGGCCGGCGCCGGGCGCATACCGCATGCGGATACCCTGACCGCCGCGCTCAAGCGCCGCGGGAAGAAAATCGCGGAACTCGCCAAGGACCCGATCGCCGCCGACCTGCCCCATGGCGGGCTTGCCGTCTGGGTGATGCTCGATCCCGCGCGGGCTTCTTTTGAGCAGCAGACTGCGCTGCGCAAGGCGCTGCAATTGCTGCTTGCCGAGAAGCCGAAGACGATCACGGTGGGCGTCTTCGGCGATGCCGCGACGCGCCGCCGGGCGGCGGAACTCGCGGTCTATGCCTGCTGGGTCAACGGCATCAGGCTTCCCGTCCGCAAGAAGAAGGCCGAGGGTGCGCCGCTCGGGACGATCCGGCTCCGCGGCCATCGCGCGGCGGACGGCTTCGCGGCCGGGCGGGCGCAGGCGGCCGGCAACGTGCTGTGCCGCGAACTCACCGTGCTGCCGCCGAACGAACTCACGCCGAAAACGTATCGCGAGCGCGTCAAGGCCCTTGCCCGCGAGCATCGCTGGGCGCGCGAGGAGTACGATCTCAGGCGGCTGCGCAGGATGGGTGCGGGCGCGTTCGTGGCCGTGGCCCAGGGCAGCAACGAGGAAGATGCCGCGATCGTTCACTTGCGCTATCGGCACGGGAAGGCGAAAAAGACCGTGGCGCTGGTCGGCAAGGGCATCTGTTTCGATACCGGGGGGCACAACCTGAAGACCGCCCGCTACATGCACGGCATGCACGAGGACATGAACGGCTCCGCTGTCGCTCTCGGCATCCTGCTGGCGGCGACCGGGACGGGTCTTCCGGTCAATCTGGACTGCTGGCTGGCGCTCGCCCAGAACCATCTCAGCCCCAGGGCCTACAAGCAGAACGAGGTGGTTACCACGCTGAACGGCACGACGATCGAGATCGTGCACACGGATGCCGAAGGGCGCATGGTGCTTGCGGATACGCTGGCGCTCGCGGCGCGCGCCAGGCCCGATCTCATCATCGATTTTGCGACGCTGACCGGCAGCATGCACGTCGCGCTCGGGGACCGTTACAGCGGCATCTTCGCGACCAGCGAGGATCTCATCCGCAGGGCGCTCGCCGCGGGAGCGGATTCGGGCGAACGCGTGTGCGTGTTTCCCATGGACGAGGACTACGACGCCGCGCTCGACAGCGCCATCGCCGACGTCAAGCAATGCACCATGGAAGGCGAGGCGGACCACATCCTGGCGGCGCGCTTTCTCAAGCGCTTTACCGCCGACCGGCCGTGGATACACATGGATCTGTCCGCGAGCAGCTGCAAAGGCGGGCTCGGTGCGGTGGCGTCCGACGTCACCGGGTTCGGGATCGGTTGGGGGCTGTCGCTGCTGCGCGCGCTCGTGTCGCCGCCGGAAGGGTAACATCGCGTATCGCGCTACGCTATCTTTTCTTGTCCCAGACGTAGCGCACGAAGCGCTGCCAGCGGTTCTGGGGTAGCGCAAGCTTGTTGTGCGCTTTGCCGGCGGGTTGCCCGGGCTGCCCTTTCTTTTTCGGCAGTTCACGCAAGTCGCGCGCGCCTGCGACGTCCATGCCGGTTGCGGACCGTGCGCGCCTTTTTTTCCTGTTGCCTGCAGCGTGTTTTCGTGTCATGCGGCGCCTCGTGGGCTGATGCGGTTATGTTAAACTTGTAATTGATTTTTTTCGAGTTTTTGGGTCATGTCGGGCAGCACGCTAGGCACGTTATTGTGCGTCACGTCGTTCGGCGAAAGCCACGGACCGGCGATCGGCTGCGTGGTCGACGGCTGCCCGCCGGGGATGGCGCTTGCCGAGGCCGACATTCAGGCCGACCTCGATCGCAGGAAGCCCGGCACCTCGCGCCACGTTACGCAGCGCAGGGAGGAAGATGCCGTCGAGATCCTTTCGGGTGTGTTCGAGGGCAAGACGACCGGCACACCGATCGCGCTGCTCATCCGCAACGTCGATGCCCGCAGCAAGGATTACTCGAAGATCAAGGACATGTTCCGCCCGGGACACGCTGATTACACATACTGGCAGAAGTACGGCATCCGCGATTACCGCGGCGGCGGCCGGCAGTCGGCGCGCGAAACCGCGGTGCGTGTTGCCGCGGGCGCGATCGCCAGGAAATGGCTGCGGGAAAAATTCAGCGTAGTGATCCGCGGCTATCTTGCCCAGCTCGGGCCGATCGCCGTTCCTTTCAAGTCGTGGGACGTGGTCAACACCAATCCTTTCTTCGTGGCGGATGAAAGTTTCGTGCCGCAGCTCGAAGAGTTCATGGACAAGCTGCGCAAATCCGGAGATTCCGTGGGCGCGAAGATCACGACGATCGCTTCCGGGGTGCCAGTGGGATGGGGCGAGCCGGTCTACGACAAGCTCGACGCCGATCTCGCCTGCAACATGATGAGCATCAATGCCGTAAAAGGCGTCGAGATCGGCGCCGGGTTTGCCGCAGTCACGCAGAAGGGGACAGAGCATTCCGACGAGATGACGCCGCAAGGATTTCTTTCGAACAATGCCGGCGGTATTCTGGGTGGAATCTCGACCGGGCAGGACATCGTGGTCAACGTGGCGGTGAAACCCACTTCCAGCATACGGTTGCCGCGGCACACCATCGACAAACAGGGCAAGCCCACGATCATCGAGACCCATGGCCGCCATGATCCGTGCGTGGGCATCCGCGCAACGCCGATTTGCGAAGCGATGATGGCGTTGACCCTCATGGATCATGCCTTGCGGCAACGCGCGCAGAATGCGGATGTTGAGTGCGAAACCCCGCGGATTCCGGCGCAGGCGCCGCAGTCCGTGATCGACCAGCTGAGAAACGCCGCGGCGACCGAAGATCCCGATCCGGACGAGGCCTGAGGCCTCGATGCCGGCGCTTCCATACCGGCGGCTCGCCGGTTTTTATTTCTTCTATTTCGCCTACCTCGGCACGTTCGCCCCGTTTTTCAGCCTCTATCTGAAAGGCGTGGGCATTTCCCCTGTGGAGATCGGCGTGCTGATGTCGTTGCCGCAGGTGACAAGGATCATCGCACCTCATCTCTGGAGCTGGCTCGCCGATCGCGGCGCGAGCCGTATGCGCGTCGTGCGGCTCACTGGCTTTGCGGGCCTCGTGTGTTTTCTAGGAGTGTTCGCCGACACCGCTTTTGCGCTGCTCTTCCTGGTCCTGCTGGCGATGACCTTCTTCTGGAGCGCGGCGCTGCCGCTCGTCGAGGCGACCACGCTCTCGCACCTGGGTGAAGAGACCGCGCGCTACGGCCGCATCCGCGTTTGGGGTTCGGTCGGGTTCATCGTCGCGGTGGTCGTCGTCGGATACCTGCTGGATATGTTCGCGGTGAGCGTGGTGCCGTGGATCGTGTTGGCCATGATGTTCGGAATGCTCGCGACCTGCTGGCAGATTGCGGACGCGCCGGCGCCGCCGCATGCGTCGGACGATCAATCGATCTGGACCATCCTGCGCAAGCCCGAGGTCATCGCCTTGATCGCCGCCGGGGCGCTCATGGCGGCAGCGCACGGTCCGTATTACACGTTTTATTCCATACATGTGGTGAACCACGGCTACAGCAAGGCGGTGACCGGCTGGCTGTGGGCGCTGGGCGTGATCTGCGAGATCGGCATCTTCATATGGATGCCGCACCTTTATCGCGCGTTCACGCTGCGGCAGATCCTGCTCGCGAGTTTCGCCCTGGCGGTCGCGCGTTTTGTCGCGATCGGGTGGGGCGCCGAAAGCGTCGTGCTTCTGCTGTTCGCGCAGACCCTGCATGCGGCAACGTTTGGATCGTTTCATGCCGCTGCGATCGGGGTAGTGCACAAACTGTTCCGCGGCCGGCACCAGGCGCGGGGGCAGGCCATGTACAGCAGCCTTTCGTATGGCGTGGGCGGCGCGCTGGGCGGTTTTGCAAGCGGATATGCCTGGGAACATCTCGGCGCCGCATTCACTTTTTCGCTGGCCGCAGGATCCGCATTTGCCGGAATGCTGATCGTGTGGTGGAAATTGCGGCTCCAGAGGTCGTGACCGTGCGCGCCTCGAACAGGACGCTGGTCCGGGTAACCTGAATATGCAATAATTTCGAGTTTCCATGGAGTTACGCGACAAATGACGGCGCAGACGCTCTACGACAAACTCTGGGACAGTCATGTCGTGCACGTCGAACAGGACGGCACGGCGCTCATCTACATCGACCGCCACCTCGTGCACGAAGTGACGAGTCCGCAGGCGTACGAGGGGCTGAGACTCGCCGGCCGCAAGCCATGGCGGGTCGATTCGATCGTCGCGACCGCGGATCACAACACGCCGACGAGAAACTGGGACAAAGGGATAGACGGGATCACCGACCCGATATCGCGTGTGCAGGTCGAAACGCTTGATGCGAACATCAAGGCCTTCGGCGCCAAGGTGTATTTTCCCTTCCTCGACAGGCGGCAGGGCATCGTGCACGTCATCGGTCCGGAGCAGGGTGCGACGCTGCCGGGAATGACGGTGGTGTGCGGAGATTCGCACACCAGCACCCACGGCGCATTCGGCTGTCTCGCCTTCGGCATCGGCACTAGCGAGGTCGAGCACGTGCTCGCCACGCAATGCATGGTGATGAAGAAGTCGAAAACGATGCAGATCGTGGTGGATGGCGAACTCGGCACGGGTGTGACGGGCAAGGACATCGTGCTGGCGGTGATCGGCAGGATCGGCAGCGGCGGCGGCACCGGTTACGCGATCGAGTTTGCGGGCAGCGCCATTCGCGGCCTGTCCATGGAAGGCCGCATGACCGTATGCAACATGGCGATCGAGGCAGGCGCCCGCACCGGGCTCGTCGCGGTCGATGACACCACCATCGGCTACCTCGGGGATCGGCCCTTTTCTCCGCACAGGGCCATGTGGGACAGGGCGGTCGCTTACTGGCGCACGCTCACGAGTGACGACGGGGCCTGCTTCGACAGGGTCGTGACGTTCAGGGCCGAAGAGATCAAGCCCCAGGTCACCTGGGGCACCAATCCGCAGATGGTGACGACGGTGGACGGCAGGGTGCCGGATCCCGCCCAGGAAAAGGACCCGGTGCAGCGCGAGTGGATGGAACGCGCGCTCAAGTACATGGACCTCAAGCCGAATACGCCGATTACCGAGATCAGGCTCGACAAGATATTCATCGGCGCCTGCACCAACTCGCGTATTGACGACCTGCGTCTTGCCGCGCAGGTCGTCAAGGACAGGCGCGTCGCTTCCAACATCAAGCTCGCGATGGTCGTGCCGGGATCGGGACTCGTGAAGGCGCAGGCGGAGCAGGAAGGGCTGGACAGGATTTTCACGGCCGCCGGTTTCGAATGGCGCGAACCCGGGTGCTCGATGTGTCTTGGCATGAACGAGGACCAGTTGTCCCCGGGCGAGCGCTGCGCATCGACGTCCAATCGCAATTTTGAAGGGCGCCAGGGCCCCGGCGGCAGGACCCACCTGGTGAGTCCCGCGATGGCTGCGGCAGCGGCGATCGCGGGGCACTTCGTGGACGTTCGTACGTTCGGTTGACGGAGCGAAGGATGAAACGAGCCTCTGTGCTGGTGATGGTGGTCTGCGCGATGATGCTGTCCGGGTGTAATACCGTCGAGGGCATGGGCAAGGACCTCAGGAAAGCGGGCGACGCGATCGAAAAGGCGGTGAAGTGATGGAGAAATTTGTACGCAAGGAAGGTCTCGTCGCGCCGCTTGACCGCGCGAATGTCGATACGGATGCGATCATTCCGAAACAGTTCCTCAAGTCGATCAAGCGCACCGGATTCGGGCCCAACCTGTTCGACGAGTGGCGCTACCGCGATCACGGTGAACCGGGTCAGGACTGCGCGAAGCGGCCGCTCAATCCGGACTTCGTGCTCAACCAGGAGCGCTACCGCGGCGCGACGGTGCTGCTCGCGCGCGAGAACTTCGGCTGCGGATCGTCGCGCGAGCACGCGCCGTGGGCGCTGCTGCAGTACGGATTCCAGGCCGTGATCGCGCCCGGCTTCGCCGACATTTTCTACAACAATTCGCTCAAGAACGGCCTGCTGCTGATCAAGCTCGATGCGACGATCGTCGACCGGCTTTTCCGCGAAGCACAGCCGGCGCCGGGTTATCGCCTGGCCGTCGATCTCGAGGCGCAAACGGTCACTACCCCCGGCGGAGAGAGTTTCACGTTCGACATCGACCCGTTCCGCAAGCACTGCATCCTGAACGGCCTCGACGATATCGGGCTCACGCTGGAACACGCCGACAAGATCAGGGCCTTCGAGACGGTGCACCGCGAGCGCCAACCCTGGCTTTTTGACTGAAACTTTTGCCACGGAGAACACAGAGATCACGGAGAAGTTCCTGCTAGGTTTTTGATTCTCTCTGTGTCCTTTGTGCTCTCTGTGGCTCTCGCTTCGGGTTTCTGAATGAAGATTGCGATACTCGCTGGTGACGGCATCGGCCCGGAAATCGTCGGTGAGGCACTCAAAGTGCTGCGGGCGCTGGCGGCGGACGGGCTGAAGATCGAGTTCGAGGAGGCGCCCTTCGGAGGCGCCGGCGTGGACGCGCACGGTGACCCGCTTCCCGAGCGGACGCTGAAGCTCGCGCGCGAAGCGGACGCCGTTCTGTGCGGCGCCGTCGGCGGCCCGAAGTACGACGCGTTGCCGCGCGCGCAAAGGCCCGAGCAGGGCATCCTGCGCATCCGGAAGGAACTCGGGCTATTCGCCAATCTGCGGCCCGCCATGCTCTATCCTGAGCTGGTCGGCGCATCGACGCTCAAGCCCGAAGTCGTTTCCGGGCTCGACATCATGATCGTGCGCGAGCTGACCGGGGATATTTATTTCGGCGAACCGCGCGGACGGCGTAACAACGCGCGCGGGGAACGCGAAGGGTTCGACACGATGCTCTACGCCGAGCCGGAGATACGCCGCATCGCCGAGATCGGTTTCCAGGCGGCGCTCAAGCGCTCGCGAAAATTGTGCTCGGTGGACAAGGAAAACGTGCTGGAAACCAGCCGCTTCTGGCGCGAGGTGATGACCGGGGTCGGCAGGAATTATCCGCAGGTCGAGCTGTCGCACATGTATGTGGACAATGCGGCGATGCAGCTCGTGCGCAACCCCAAACAGTTTGACGTGATCGTCACCGGCAACATGTTTGGCGACATTCTGTCGGACGAGGCTTCGATGCTGACGGGCTCGATCGGCATGTTGCCGTCAGCTTCGCTGGATGCCCGGGCCAGGGGTTTGTACGAGCCGATCCACGGTTCCGCGCCGGATATCGCGGGCAAGAACATTGCCAATCCCCTGGCGACGATACTGTCCACGGCCATGATGCTGCGCTACACGTTCAACCAGGATGAATGGGCGTACCGCATCGAGGCCGCGGTGAAGGTCGTGCTGGGGCAGGGTTACCGCACGGCGGACATCCACGAGCCTGGG
>JACQOJ010000066.1 GCA_016202605.1 Betaproteobacteria bacterium | reverse complement strand
GCCGCCACATACGCCTTGATGACGTCGGCGTCGGTCGCCGTAAGAACGACGTTCGGCTTCAAGCCCTTCTCCTCGAACGCCTGCATGACGCGCCAGCCTCCGGCCAGCTTGCCGTCGTAAGTGATCAGCGGGTAGCGGCAGATATGCCGGAGGCCGACCTGGCGCAACCGAAGCAGCGGATGCCCGCGCGGCGTGGTCGAGGCGCGCAAGGCGCTCTGGAACGTCATCCATGGCGGTGAGGAGTACATGCGCAAGCACTGCGACGAAGAGAAATCCGACTGGCTCCACATCGAGCCGCTCCAGGAGCATCTGAGATCGCTCCTCGAAAGCGCGGACCACTCGTTCAGCGAAATCAAGCGCCGGGTGTGCATCCTGCATCGCGGGCGGCGCGCGCCGCAGCCGAAGTTCTTCGAAATCGCCGCCAATGCGCTGCTCAACCGCCGCCAACTGCAGATCGGCTATTACTCCCGCGCCAATGACGAGACCACCGAACGCGCCGTCTCGCCGCAGCGGCTCGTGTGCTATCGCGAGAATTGGTATCTCGATGCGTGGTGCCATCTCCGCAAGGACCTGCGCAGTTTCGCCGTGGATGGCATCCAGCGCGCGGAGATCCTCGATGCGCCTGCCAAAGAGATCGCCGACGGCGAACTCGACGCGGCGCTGGCCGAGGGCTACGGGATTTTTTCGGGCAAGCCCATGGCCTGGGCGAAACTCCGCTTCACGCCGGCACGCGCGCGGTGGGTCGCGACCGAGGAGTGGCATCCGAAACAGCGCGCGAGCTTCCAGCCCGACGGGCGTTACGTGCTCGAATTTCCGTACAGCGACGACCGCGAACTGCTCGGCGATATTCTCCGGCATGGCTCCGAAGTCGAAGTGCTGGCGCCCAAGGCGCTGCGCGCCCGTGCGCGTGCCGAACTGGCCAGGGCGGCTCTCCTGTATGGGAAGCAGGGTTCATAACCGCCTTCCGGTAGACAGGCTCATCCTCTGAGCCTGCTCCTTGCGATCATGGTCGCGTCCACTCTAACGGGAGGCGGCTCATGGTCATGTCAGGCATCAGCGCCCACGCGCAGGCGCGCATGCAGCAGCGCGGCATCAACGAGAGGGTGCTCGATCGCTTGTTCGAATACGGCAAGGTCGCGCACGACCACCAGGGCGGCGAGGTAATCTTCATCAACAAGCAGGCACGCCGGCGCCTGCGTACCCAGCTCGACGGGAATGAATACCGTTCGCTCGAGCGCTACTTCAACGCCTACGCGGTGATCGCGGGCGACGGCGAGGTCGTCACAGTCGGCCGGCGCTGGAAACGGCTCCCGCGCGAGTAGGGTTGATTTTGACGAAAAGCGAGAGCATTGCCTATAATGCAATCATTGATTGCACCCTTATGAAACCGATGGCAAGCATTACCATTCGCAACCTCGACGAGCAAACGAAGGAACGTCTGCGCGTGCGGGCGGCGCGGCGCAAGCGCTCGATGGAGGAAGAAGCCAGGAACATTCTGCGCACTGCGCTCGCCCGCGAATCGGCGACGCCGGGCAACTTGGCGGAGGCCATCCGCCGGCGCTTCGAACCGCTCGGCGGCGTCGTAATCCCGTTGCCGGCCCGCGAGCCAATCCGCGAGCCGCCCCGGCCGGGCAAATGATACTTCTCGACACGAATGTCGTGTCGGAACTCATGAAACCGGCACCGGCGGAGAGCGTCGCCCGCTGGATGGCGGCTCAGCCCGCTACCAGCGTGTATACGAGCAGCATCACGGAAGCCGAGATCCTCCTGGGAGTAATGCTGCTGCCGGCGGGCCGGCGTCGAAACGCCATCCAGGCGGCAGCGGAAGCGATGTTCGCGGAGGACTTCGCCGGACGCATTCTCGCGTTTGGGAGTGATGCTGCGCGCCTTTACGCCCGCATCGGCATGGAGCGGCGCCGCGCCGGACGGCCCATCTCGCACTTCGACGCCCAGATTGCTGCGACCGCCCGGTCCGCGGGCGCTTCAATCGCAACCCGCAATGTGGCGGACTTCGACGGCTGTGGCGTTAAAGTAATCAATCCCTGGGAAACCTGAGCAAATCTCAGGGGACAGCCCCCGACAATTCCTGAAAGCGGCTCCCGCGCGGGTAGATTTCATCCCGCTGGCTCAACTGGTGAGCCAACCTGCCACCATAATCCGTGGGGTGGGGGCAGCGTCCCCAACTCACTGGAGACCTGCGACCATGCAACCCATCGCCGAGGCACTGTCCCGCGTCAAGCTGGACGAGCCCGCCCAGTTCAAGAACATGACCGTATTCCCGCTCTTCGGGCCTTCGAATGGCGCTCCCGGCTACGTACTGCTCGGTGACGCGCTCAAACGAAAACTCGCCCACGTCACCGAAGTTTCGGAATCGGGCGCTGTGCGCGAGCTGCTGTTCTACAACGACAGCGATGAAAAAGTGTTGCTCGTGGACGGCGAGGAATTTGTCGGGGCGCGGCAGAACCGCATCCTGAACGTGACATTGCTGGTCGGCGGCAAGCAGAAGGTGGTGATCCCGGTGTCGTGTGTCGAGCAGGAGCGCTGGGCCTGGAAGTCGCGCCACTTCGCCAGCGCGGACCGCACGCTCATCGCCAGGGCGCGGGCGAAAAAAGCGCAGCAGGTCAACGCCTCCCTGCGCCAGGGCGGCGGCCGCTATGCCAACCAGGCCGAAATCTGGAGCGATATCAGCGCTAAGGCCGCATGTCTGCGAGTAAGTTCCAGCACCGAGGCGATGGCTGACATCTACGAGCAGCAGAGCCCCCGCATCGAGGACTGCGTCAAGGCCTTCGCGCCGCAGCCCGGGCAGGCCGGCGCGGTCTTCGCGATCAACGGGCGCGTGACGGGCGTGGAGTTGTTCGATTCCGATGCGACCTTCCGCAAGTTCATGGAAAAGCTCGTCCGGAGCTACGCGATGGACGCGATCGAGGAGTCGACGCCCGATGTAAAGCCGCCGGTGGAGGAAGCGGTGCGCCGCTTCCTGGATGACATGAAATCGGCTGCTTTGCAGCGCTTCCCCGCGCTTGCCGAGGGCGAGGACCTGCGCATCGAAAGTGACACCGTCGCCGGCGGCGCGCTCTACGCGGAGAACCGCCTGATGCACCTTTGCGCGTTCCAGGTGGAAAAGAGCCTGGGCCGCCCCATCGGCCGCGGCGGCAGCATCGACTTCGAGATTCCCGCCTTCCTCCGCCGCGGCTACCGCCGCACATGAACCTTCCTCCCTCTCGACGGGGAATCAAAACAGCCTTCTTTGCCTTGATGAAACAGCTCCCTCCCCCCTTGATGGGGGAGGGTGAGCAGGGCGTCGAGTGGACGCGATGCTGCTGGCGGTGCCAAGATAGAGGCTCAAGGGCGCGGAGCTCGCGTCGCAATTTCATTCGATGGGGAATTATGCCGTATCGCAAAGAACTGCTGGACCGCATCACGACCGATCCGAACATCTGCTTCGGCAAGCCTTGCATACGCGGCACCCGTATCCGGGTATCGCTGATCGTCGAGAATTTAGCCGATGGCGTTACGGAGAAGGAACTGCTCGAAGCCTATCCGCAGTTAACCTCCGATGACATCCGCGCGGCACTGGCCTATGCGGCGGAGGTTACGCGCGAACGCGTGATTCCGCTGCCGACGTAGCAGCATGCGGCGTGAGATTCAAGCTCGATGAGAATCTTGAGGGCCGGCTTACAGCCCTGCTGACCGCTCGCGGCCACGAGGCTGACTCGGTCCTTGCGGAGGGGCTGGGTGGCGCTTCCGATGAGCGCTTGTTCGCCAAGTGCGCCGAAGATCGCCGCGTTCTGGTCACGCTCGACCTAGATTTCGCCGATCCGCTGCGTTTTCCGCCGGCAGGGGGACCAGGAATTATGGTGCTGCGCCCGCGACGAAACACGCTTGCCATGATCCGCGAGACATTGACCGCGGCGCTACCCGCGCTGGAACGGGATCGCATAGAGGGCGCTCTGTGGATTGTGGGTAGTCGAGCCGGGCCGCATACGCGCGTACCGGCCTTGGGACAACGAAGAAGAAGCTTGATCCGATGGATCCCTGGTACAAGATCGCGACCCCGTGTAAGGAAGTGCGCGAAGGCCGCTCCTTCAATCCCGATGAGTTCGCGATTGCACTGGAGCAGGTGATCTCCGGCACTGCGCCGGACGACTACCGCGAACCAGAAAAGTTTTTTTCGCGCACCTGTTTCACGCGCGCCCTCCGTGACCACTCCGCGCTGGTGCTGAGGCGGCTTGCTGGCGAGACGGCAAACACCGCGCCGGTGCTGACGCTGATCACGCAATTCGGCGGCGGGAAGACCCATACGCTGACGGCGCTCTATCACATCGCGAGCCATGGTGACGCCGCGAAGAAATTTCCCGGCGTCGGCGATCTTGCTACCCAGATCGGCTTGTCCTCGATTCCGGAGGCGAAGGTCGTCGCCTTTGTCGGTAACGCCTGGGACCCCAAGCTCGGCCGTGAGACGCCGTGGGTGGACCTCGCCTGGCAGATCGCGGGGGAGGCGGGGGTCAAGCGCCTCGGCCCTGATGCCAGGCAGGTGCCGCCGGGCACCGAAACGCTGGCGGAAGTGTTCCGGATGGCCAAGCGGCCGGTGTTGGTCTTGATGGACGAGGTGCTCAACTTCCTTGACCGCAACAAGCGCCGCGATGCGGGAATCTACGACGCTTTCCATGCCTTCATCCAGAACCTGACCGTCGCGCTTACCGGCCTGCAGCACTGCGCGGCGATCATCAGCCTGCCGCGCAGCCAGGTGGAGATGAGTAACGAAGACCTGCAGTGGCAGGAAAAAATCACCAAGGTGGTGAAGCGGGTCGCCAAGGATTTGATCGTCGCGGACGAAGCGGAAATCGGCGAAGTGATCCGGCGCCGGCTGTTTGAAGATCTCGGCAACGAGCGTATCCGTAAACGCGTCGCGAAGGAGTTTGCGGACTGGTGCTTCGAGCGCCGGGCGCAGCTTCCGCCCGAGTGGACTGCGGTCGACACTGCCTCGACAGAGACCAAAGCGCGGGAACTGCTGCAACAGCGCTTCGAGACCTGCTATCCGTTTCACCCGGCGACCCTGTCGGTGTTCCAGCGCAAGTGGCAGTCGCTCCAAATGTTTCAGCAAACGCGCGGCACCCTGGCCATGTTCGCGCAATGGATCTCGTATGCGCAGAAAAACGCCTTCGAGCAGGCGCGCAATGAGCCGCTTATCACATTAGGTTCCGCGCCGCTCGATGTGCAGGACTTCCGGAGCATGGTCCTTGGCCAGCTCGGCGAGACGCGGCTGCTGGCGGCGATAGGCACCGATATTGCAGATGCACACTCGCACGCGCGCGCGCTCGACGCGGACACGAAAGGGCCGCTGCGCGACATTCATCGGCGGGTCGGCACCGCCATCTTCTTCGAATCGTCGGGCGGCCAGACCGACAAGAGCGCGCATCTGCCGGAACTTCGCTTCGCGCTCGGCGATCCCGCGCTCGATACCACGTCGATCGACAATGCCGCGCATGCGCTTGAAAGCCGGAGCTACTACATGCGCCGGGTCGGGACGGACGGCTTCCGCATCGGTTATCAACCGACGCTCAAGAAGGTCGTCAACGACCGGCGTGCATCCCTCGACGCCGACGCGGAGGTCAAGCCGGCCATCGAGCGGGTGGTAAAGGCGGAGTTCGACCGCGGTCGAAGCATCCCGTGGACACCGTTCCCGGCCGACGGCAGCGAAGTGACCGACACGCCGAAGCTCTCGCTGGTCGTGCTCGACCCCGCCTTCGAGTATCGGGCGACGGATGCCGCGCTTCGCCAGAAGCTCGCGGAGTGGACTCGGAATCGGGGTAGTTCGCCAAGATCATTTCCGGCGGCGCTCGTATGGTGTCTGAAGAAGGCGGGGCGGGAGCTCACGCACAAGATGGAGGAAGCCCTCGCCTGGCGCCGGGTCAAGCGCGAAATCGACGAGGGGACACTCGGCAGTGAATTCGACAAGGCGGACCGCGCCGAACTCGCAGCCAAAGTGAAGGATTCCGCCGGAAGTCTGGAATCGGGTAGGCACAAAACTATTGCCCAAGCTCAGAACGGGCGAAGGGTTGACCGTGCAGGTCGGGTTTTCAACCGTGGCAAATTCGGATGTGGCCAAGCCGCTGATCGGGGATCTAGAGCAAATGCTAAAGGAGCTCGGTGTTTCCGATACCATGAAAGTGTCATCGGACAACTGAGCTTGCGGGGGCATATACCCGGCCGAAAACGGCTTCTTCGGCAGCGTCCTTGAAATTTTCGATACTGCGCTTATGCATGCAGGGTCAGGCAGGCTGGTACCATCGATCTCCATTGTTTTCCGGAGTGCGGCATGACGAAAATCGTTGAAGTAAAGACCCATCCGATCTCGGTCCCGCTCAAGCACACTCTGTGGACCGCGCACGAAGAACTCAAGACCTCCGGCCTGATTCTCACCGAAGTTCGTACCGACGACGGCCTGGTGGGTTACGGAGAGATACATGGTTCACCGATGCCGAAGATCTGCGACTGGGTGCGGCGCTTTGCAGAAATCGTTCGCGGCATGGACGCTCTGGCCAACGTGGCGGTGTGGGAGAAGCTCTTCGCGCTGACTTCGCCGCGGCCGGGCGGCATCACGGGACGCGATGGCCTGCCGCCGCCGCTGCCGCGCAGCGAGCGGCCGCAGATCATGGCGGCGATCGCCGGTATCGACATCGCGCTGTGGGACATCAAAGGCAAGGCAGCGGGCATGCCGGTGTATCGGCTGCTCGGTGGCGAGAAT
>JACQOJ010000065.1 GCA_016202605.1 Betaproteobacteria bacterium | reverse complement strand
CGCGAGCCGCGACAGCGCGGTGGCCGATGTCGCGTCGCAACTGCATCCCGTCGAAGTGGATGCGATCGGCAATCTCGTAGGCGCGCCGCTGGGCGGTACTGACGTCATGGCCGAGCGCGGTAACGCACAACACGCGACCGCCATTGACGACCACCTGCTTGTCATCGAGCGCGGTCCCCGCGTGGAACACGTGATAATCCTCGCCGGCGTCGGGCAAGCCGCGGATGACATCGCCCCTGCGGGGCGCATCGGGATATCCCGCCGCCGCGAGCACCACGCCCAACGCGACGCGCGGATCCCATTGACACTCGGCGTTTTCCAGTGCACCGTCCGCCGCGCACTCGATAAGCATTGCAAGATCGCTCTTGAGCCGCATCATGATCGGCTGGGTTTCCGGATCACCCATGCGGCAGTTGAATTCGAGCACATCGATATGTCCGTCCGCAGCGATCATCAGCCCGGCGTACAGGAAGCCGATATAGGGAACGCCGTCCTCCTCCATTCCGCCGATGGCGGGAAGGATGACTTCGCGCATCACCTTCGCATGCATGCCGGGGGTCACGACCGGCGCCGGCGAATAAGCGCCCATGCCGCCGGTGTTGGGTCCCAGGTCGCCGTCCCTCAGGCGCTTGTGGTCCTGGCTGCTCGCGAGCGGCAGCGTATTCCGGCCGTCCGAGAGCACGATAAAGCTCGCTTCCTCGCCGGACAGAAACTCCTCGATCACGACGCGTGAGCCGGCGGCACCCATCCTGTTGTCAACCAGCATCATGTCGACCGCGGCGTGCGCCTCGCCCGCATTCATCGCGACCACCACGCCCTTGCCGGCGGCCAGTCCGTCGGCCTTGACGACGATCGGGGCGCATTGCCGGTCGATATAGGCATGTGCCTCCCGCGGGTCGCTGAAAGCGGCGTGGGCGGCGGTGGGGATGCCATGCCGCATCATGAACGATTTCGCAAATTCCTTCGAGCTTTCGAGTTGCGCGGCGTGCCGGGTGGGACCGAAGATCCTGAGTCCCGCCGCCTGGAACGCGTCGACCACGCCGGCAGCGAGCGGGGCTTCGGGTCCGACCACCGTCGTCGATACCGCTTCGCTGCGCGCGAATTCGATCAAATCAGGAATCGTGGCGAGAGCAACGTTCGTGACGCCTTCCTCCATCGCGGTGCCCGCGTTGCCGGGAGCGACGAAGACTCTGGACACGCGCGGGGATTGAGCGAGTTTCCACGCCAGCGCGTGCTCGCGCCCGCCGGAACCGATGACGAGCAGCTTCACGCCTTGCGCCTCATCAGTGCCGGAAGTGCCGGAAACCGGTAAATACCATTGCGATGCCGCGCTCATCCGCGGCGGCGATCACCTCTTCGTCGCGCAGGCTGCCGCCGGGCTGGATGACCGCCTTCGCTCCCGCCTGTGCGACGACGTCAACGCCGTCACGAAACGGGAAAAACGCGTCGGACGCAACCACCGACCCCGCGAGCGCAAGCCCGGCGTTGGCGGCCTTGATCGCGGCAATGCGCGCCGAATCGACCCGGCTCATCTGGCCCGCACCCACGCCCAGGGTCCGGCCCTCGCCGCAGAACACGATGGCGTTGGATTTGACGAATTTCGCCACGCGCCACGCAAACAGCAGGTCCGCGAGCTGCCGCTCGGTCGGTTTTATCCGGGTGACCGTCCTGAGCTCCGCGGCCGTGACGTTCAGGCGGTCGGGCGTCTGCACCAGCAACCCGCCCCCGACGCGCTTCACGTCGAAGGCATTGCCGCCCTCGGAAAGGGGCACGACCAACACCCGTATGTTCGCTTTTTCCCCGAATGCCGCAGCCGCCCCCGCCGCCACTCCGGGTGCCAGCACGACCTCGACAAACTGCTGCGCCACCGCCGCTGCAGTCGCGGCGTCAATCTCACGATTGAAGGCGATGATGCCGCCGAAGGCCGAAGTCGGATCGGTTGCGAACGCCCTGCGGTAGGCCTCGACCGCGCTCGAACCCGTCGCGACGCCGCACGGATTGGCGTGTTTGACGATCACGCAAGCCGGTCGATCGAATGTTTTCACGCACTCCCATGCCGCGTCCGCGTCGGCGATGTTGTTATAAGAAAGCTCCTTGCCCTGAAGCTGCGTGTAACCGCCCAGACTGCCGGGCACGGGCTTCAGATCGCGGTAGAAGGCGGCATTCTGGTGCGGGTTCTCGCCGTAACGCAGCGGCTGCACGAGACCGAACTGCAGATTGAGTCGGGCCGGAAACGCGGCGCGTTTGCCGGCAGCGTCCAGCGCGGTAAGATAGTTGCTGATCGCCCCGTCGTAGGCCGCAGTATGAGAAAAAGCCTTCTGCGCGAGCCGAAATCGCGTTTCCGCCCCCACCGCGCCGTTGGCCGATCCCATTTCCTTGAGGAGCACGGGGTAGTCTGCGGGATCGGTCACGACCGCGACATGCTGATAGTTCTTGGCGGCGCTTCTTACCATCGCCGGACCGCCGATATCGATGTTCTCGATCGCCTCGTCCAGCGCGCAGTCGGGTTTCGCGACAGTCTCGCTGAACGGATAGAGATTGACCACGACCAGATCGATCATCCCGATGCCGGCGCTCCTGAGCGCCTCCGCGTGCTCGCCGACGTCGCGGCGCGCGAGGATCCCCGCGTGGATTCCCGGGTGCAGGGTCTTGACGCGGCCACCGAGCATTTCCGGAAAACCGGTGTAGTCCGCGACCTCGGTGACCGTGAGCCCCGCGTCCTTGAGGGCGCGCGCGGTTCCGCCGGTGGAAATCAACGCGACCCCGAAACCCCGGAGGCCGCGCGCGAATTCGACGACGCCGGTCTTGTCCGAAACACTGATCAGCGCTTGCTTGATGACGGCCATATGACAGGGGTGTCGGCGATCCGGGGTCCGGCGGGATCTGGAGCGCGTCCGGACCGAGTCTGGCGACGACCCGCGACTGGAACCCTAGAACTTGATCCCGTGCGCCTTCATTTTCTTGCGCAGGGTGTTGCGGTTGATACCAAGCATTTCCGCGGCGTGGGTCTGGTTGCCCTTCACGCGATGAAGCACCGACTCGAGAAGCGGCTTTTCCACGCAATTAATGACCATGTCATAGACCCCGCACGCTTTCTCGCCGTCGAGATCCCGGAAATAGCCGTCGATCGCCCTGCGCACCATGCGCGCCATTTCGTTTTCGTTCGTCATGCCGCGAGTTCCTCGATATAACTCAGCCGCCGCCCCCGGTCCGCAAGCTGCGCGAAGAATTCGTCTACCGCAGCGAGCTGCCCGGCGCAGCTCTGCAGCTGATTCATGGCGTGACGGAACGCCGCCGAGCCCGCAAGCCCCCCGGTGTACCAGGAGATGTGCTTGCGCGCCACGCGCACGCCCGTATCCTCGCCGTAAAAACCATAGAGATCGTGCAGATGGGCGACCAGCACGCGATGAATCTGCGTCACCTCCGGTGGCGGCAGCTTCTCGCCGGTCTCCAGGTAATGACGCACTTCGCCGAACATCCACGGCCTTCCCTGAGCCGCGCGTCCGATCATCACCGCATCGGCCCCGGTGTAGTCGAGGACGCGTTCGACGCGTTCCGGCGAATCGATGTCGCCGTTGGCGATAACCGGGATCCTGATTTCCGACTTGACCTGCGCGATCGTTTCGTATTCCGCTTCACCGCCGAAACCGCAGGCGCGGGTGCGACCGTGAATCGCAAGTGCCTGAACGCCCGCACTTTGCGCGAGCTTCGCCAATGCGACCGCATTGCGCCTGTTGCGGTCCCATCCGGTACGGATCTTGAGGGTCACCGGCACGTCGACCGCTGCCACCACGGCATCGAGGATGCGTCCCACCAGCGGCTCGTCCCGCAGCAGCGCCGAGCCCGCCATGACGTTGCATACCTTTTTCGCCGGACACCCCATGTTGATGTCGATGATCTGCGCGCCCTGATCGACGTTGTATCGCGCCGCCTCGGCGAGCATCCGCGGATCCGCTCCGGCAATCTGCACGGAAACGGGATCGACTTCACCGTCGTGATTGGCGCGACGCTTCGTCTTTTCGGAGCCCCGCAGGAGCGAGTTGCTCGATACCATCTCCGACACCGCCATCCCCGCGCCCATTTTCTTGCACAGCTGACGGAACGGGCGATCGGTGACGCCAGCCATCGGCGCAACGATCAGATTGCACTTGAGTCGGTACGGGCCGATCTGCACTGAGGGACGTAATAGTTATTTGAGGAAGGGCGTAATTGTAATCGCTGTACTGCCGCAAGAAAAGGCGGTTGTGCCTGTTTTTTGACCAGTGTTGCGGCAAACGTACATCGCGGGACGCGCGCCGTCCTGCTCGTGCCGTTTGGAGTAAGCGCTTATTCAGAAACGATCCCGCGACGTGCGCGCCACAATCCTTGACCCCGGCCGCGCAACGTCGCAAACGAAAATCATCCGCGGGCGCCGAAAATCATCCGTCGTACGACGAAGTCCCGGGCCGGCGCCACGCAGCCGAGCAATGCGAGACCCGCGCCGCGAGCGGCGCGGAGCGCCGCGATGTCGTTCGAAAACAGCCGCACCAGTAAATCGGTGACGCCGATGCCACCGAGCCGATCGAGACGGCGGCGGGCGCGGTAGTTGGAAAGCATCGTCGCGCTGCCCGGATCTTCCGGACTCGTGCGGGCGATTTCCCCGGCGAGTTCCCATGCGTCGCGCAGGCCGAGGTTAAACCCCTGGCCAGCGACCGGATGCAGGGTCTGCGCCGCATTACCGATGAGGACGGTGCGTGGCGGCGCAACATCCTCGACGAACTTGAGCGCCAACGGATGGACAGAGCGCGCGCCGACGCTGGTGAACGCGCCCAGGCGGTCGCCGAAACAGCGATGCAATTGAGCAAGAAACCCGCCATCCGGCAAATCGCTCAGCTCCCGCGCGCGCTCGGGACTGCACGACCATACCAGCGCGGAGCGGTCACCAAACGGCAAGAGGGCGAGCGGCCCGTTCGCGGTAAAGCGCTCGTAGGCAACATTGCCGTGCGGCAATTCACTTGTCACCGTGCCGACGACCGCCTCCTGTCGGTAGTCGGTCTTCCTTACGCGCCCCAGGTCGCGCAGCGCGCCCCCGTCGGCGACCACCACCAGTTTGGCGGCGATCGCGTGCTCGGCCCCGCCCAGCACGAGTTCGACGCGCGCCGCGTCACGACCCGGCCTCACGGCGTTCACCCGTGCGACATCCAGCGCTTGTGGCAGCCTCCCCGCGAGGGCCTGGGCGAGCGCCGCATAGAGCTGGCCATAATCAACCACGTAACCGAGTGCCGGCAGACCGGCCTCCGCGGCGGTGAGCGCAACCCGGCCGAAGCCGCCCTGCTGCGACACGTGAATGCGTGCTATCGGCGTGGCCGAATCAAGATCCGTCCAGACGCCCAGACGGTCGAGGATCAAACGGCTCGCATGGGACAACGCGAGCGGCCGGGACTGTGCAGACGCAATGTCGGCATCCCGCGGATCGATCACCAGCGGCACCGGTCCGAGATCAGCGAGCGCGAGCGCCAGCGCCGCCCCCGCCGGACCACCGCCGACCACGACGATATCCGCCGCTTCAACCACGTTCCGATCGCACCAGTTCTTCGATTTCGGCAACCTGCTTGGGCGCGTCGGCGGTGAGGATCTCGCACCCGGATTCGGTCACCAGCACGTCGTCCTCGATGCGCACGCCGATTCCGGCGAACGGCCCGGGCACGCCGTCTCCGGCGCGGACGTAACAGCCCGGCTCGACGGTGAAGATCATTCCCGGTTCCAGCACCCGCCACTTGCCGTCGCGCTTGTACTCTCCGGCATCGTGGACATCCAGACCGAGCCAATGGCCGGTGCGATGCATGAAAAATTTCTTGTAGGCCTCGGTCTCGATCGCCTGCTCGAGGCTGCCGGTGAGCAGGCCAAGATCGATCAGCCCTCGCGCGAGCACCGCGACCGCCGCCTCGTGTGGCGCACTCCACTCGCTGCCCGGTCGGACCGCGGCGAGCGCCGCTTTCTGCGCCTCGAGCACAAGCTCGTACACCTGCTTTTGCGGGCCGCCGAACCTTCCACTCACGGGAAAGGTGCGTGTAACATCGGAGGCGTAGCCATCGAACTCGCAGCCGGCGTCGATCAGCAGCAGGTCGCCGTCGTGCAGCACTCCGTCGTTTTCCACGTAATGCAGAATGCAGGAGCGGCTCCCGCCCGCCACGATCGGCGTGTACGCCGGAGCCTGGGCGCCATGGCGCCGGAATTCATGCAGGATTTCGGCTTCGATCTCGTACTCGGCGCGCCCCGGCCGCGCCGCGCGCATGGCGCGGCGGTGAGCCAGCGCCGAGATGCCGGCGGCCCGGCGCATGACGCCGATCTCCGCGGCGTCTTTTATCAGCCGCATTTCGTCAAGCAGCGCGCAGACGTCCTTGATCTCGCGCGGCGCGCGGATGCCGGTCCGCGCTTGCGCTCGCACGTCGTTGATCCAGCCTACGACGCGCGCATCCCACGCGCTGTCCGCGCCGAGGCGGCACCACAGCATGTCCTGGTTTGCGAGAAGCTCCGACATGCGTTCGTCGAGCCGCGCGATTGAAAACGCCTCATCGAATCCGAATTTCTCCCGCGCCCCATCGGGTCCGTAGCGATGGCCATCCCAGATTTCGCGCTCGGCATCCCGTTCGCGGCAGAACAGGATGCTCTTCGCTGCGTCGCCTCCCAGGACGACGAGGACCGATTCGGGTTCGCGGAAACCCGTCAGATAGTAAAAATAACTGTCGAACCGATACGGGTAATGTGCATCGCGGTTGCGCGTGCGCTCCGGCGCGGTGGGCACGACGGCCACTCCGCCGCCCATTTCGCGCGCGAGACGCGCGCGTCGACGCGCATGGACCTTGATGTCTGTCATTGTTCCCGCAGCTTTTCAAAACACCAATTTAACTTCGCCGCCCAGCCGAGCGCAAGCGCCGATCAGTCGCCGTCTTCGCGATACTGCGCATCGAGCAGTTCGGCCCAGCGCTTTTCCAGCGGCGCAAGACCTTCGACGACACGCATCAGGTCGCCGAGCCGCGCGCCGAAAGCATCGCGATCGGCGCCCGCATCGAGCGCCTGCGCGGCCGAGAAGACATCTTCCAGGCATCGCCGCAGATGAAGGGCCGAGGCGAGGGCGTTTTTCAGCCGCTCGCGGGGGTGCGGAATCCAATCCGGGCGCGCCACGACGCTTTTCAGCCGCTCGCCGACCTCGAACACGCGCTTTCTTAACCTGGCCGTGGCGCCCATTCGCGAAGAGCGCAGGTCTGCCCACACCGCGAGATCCATCAGCGCCAGCCAGCCCCCGCGCGCCGCGCGCTCCCATGCGGGATCTATGGCGAGCGCCCCGGCAATCTCGTCGGCATCCATCAGTTTTCATCCGTCGGAGGAGCGCCACCGTCCTCGGTGAGCAGCCGGTCGAGCCGGCTCAGCCGCTGCGGCGTGCCGACGTCGACCCAGCGCCCCTTGAAATGTTCGCCGCTCACCCGGCCGCGCGCGATCTGGGGACGCAGCAGCGCCGCAAGCTGATGCTTGGCGCCGCGCTCGACCGGCGTGAAGAGCGCCGGATGGTACACGCCGATGCCGCTGAAGGTGAGGCGCACGCTTCCTGCCGGCGCGATCATACCGTCCTCGAGAAAAAAGTCCCCCCCGCGATGGTGCTGCGGGTTGTCGACCAGCACCAGGTGCGCGAGCCGTCCCGTCTCCGACAGGGTGTCCGCAGCCGCCGCCAAACGCCCGAAATCGAAGTCGGTGTAGAGGTCTCCGTTCACCGTGACGAAAGGCGCGTCCCCGAGCAGCGGGAGCGCCGCCGCGATGCCGCCGGCGGTTTCGAGCGCCGCGCGTTCACGGGAATAGGTGACGCGCGCTCCAAATGCCTTGCCGTCGGCGAGTGCGCTCTCGATCGACTGGCCGAGATGCGAGACGTTGACCACGAGGTCGGCGATCCCGCAGCCGACGAGATGTTCCACAAGCCGGACGATCAGCGGTTTCCCTCCGACCCGCAGCAGGGGTTTCGGTATGCGGTCGGTGAGCGGCCGCATGCGCTCGCCGCGACCGGCCGCCAGAATCATCGCCTTCATCAATCACCGCTAGAAGGTGTAACCCGCCGAGGCCCGCCGATTCTCCAGCCGATCGAGGAGCGCGAGCAGCGGCATGAGTTGCGCATAGCGCGCGCATACACCGCGCGCGTAACGCGCGAAGCGCGGCGTGTCCTCGACATACCCGGACTTGCCGTCGCGGTGGCGGATGCGCGCGAAGATTCCCATTACCTTCAGATGACGCTGCAGGCCCATCCACTCGAAGTCGCGGTAGAACGCCCCGAAATCCGTGTCGACCGGAAGGCTCGCCCGCCTTGCGCGTTCCCAATAGCGCACCGTCCAGTCGAGCACGCGCTCCTCCTCCCAGCTCACGAATGCGTCCTTGAACAATGAGGCGACATCGTAGGTTATGGGACCGAACACCGCGTCCTGGAAGTCGAGTACCCCCGGATTGGGGTCGCTGACCATGAGGTTGCGCGGCATATAGTCGCGGTGGACGTAGACCCTGGGCTGCGACAGATTGTTGGCGAGGATTGTCGCGGTGACTTTGTCGAACGTTTCCCGTTCTTCAGCACTGAGCGTCACCCCCAGGTGGCGCGCCACGTACCATTGCGGGAAGAGATCGACTTCGCGCCTGAGCAGTGCCGCGTCGTATGGAGGCAGAACGCCGGGCTGGCTGGCGCGCTGCAACCTGATCAGCGCGTCGATTGCATCGCGAAACAGAGGATCGGCGGTTTCCGGATCAAGCGCGCCGAGATAACTTGTCGTGCCGAGATCCGTGAGCAGCAGAAACCCGTGCTCCAGATCCTGGGCGAGTATCTCCGGCACATGAATCCCGGCAGCACGCATCACCTCCGCAACTTTCACGAATGGGCGGCAGTCTTCGCGCTCAGGCGGGGCGTCCATCGCAATCCAGGAGCGATCGCCCGCGGATATGCGAAAATAGCGGCGAAAACTCGCGTCTTCCGACGCGGGCGACAATGAAAACGATGCCGCGCCGAAGCGGGCTGTCAGCCATTCCCCGAGCAGTTGCAGCCGGATGTGGGAAGGGGTCTGCAATCAATTGCCTAAACAAGCGAATTGTGCGATTTTAGCACCTCACCTCCGGTGCCCTTCCACGATGCATAAGCCGCCGATAACGCGTATCTGTTGTGCCATATGGTGCGCGCTACCCCTTCTCGCGGCCGCCCAGGAAGGACTCAAGCCCAGGCCGCAGCCGGCGCCCGGCCTCACCCCGCCGTCGCCCGCGGCGGCGGCTCCTGTCTTTCTGGAGGCGGATCGGGTGCGGGGACACAGCGAAAAGGAAACCGAGGCCGAAGGCGCAGTGCGGTTGCGCCGGGGCGGGCAGTCGGTTTTCGCCGACTGGCTGCGCTATGACAGGCAGCAAGACGAAGTCAACGCCGCGGGCAATGTCCGTATCGAGCAGCGCGGCGACATCGTCGAGGGCGAGCGGCTGCGCTACAACCTCGACACCGACCGTGGCTTCATGGAAAAGCCGCGTTACACCCTGACACCGGTTCCGGCCACGGCCGCGCCGACTCCCGGCAAACCACGGTTCACGGACGTTGATGCCCGCGGGCGGGCGGAGCGGCTCCTGTTCGAGGGCACGCGGCAGTACCGTGCCGAGAAGGCGGAATATACGACGTGCGAGCCGGGCAATGACGACTGGTTCATCCGCAGCGCCGACCTGCACATCGACAAGAATCGTGATGTGGGGGTCGCGCGCGATGCCAGCATCGTCTTCCTGGGACAGACGATCTTCTACTCGCCGTACCTGTCGTTTTCGCTGCACCAGCAGCGCAAGTCCGGTTTTCTGACGCCGCACTACGGCAGTTCGAGCAAGAGCGGAACCGAGATCACCGTGCCCTATTACTGGAACATTGCGCCGAACCGTGACGCGACGATCTCGCCGCGCCTGCTCACCAAGCGCGGCGTGCTCGTCAACAACGAGTTCCGCTACCTCGAACCCGCCTACAGCGGCGAGGCCCGCCTCGAGGTGCTTCCCAATGACCGCCAGAAGGACGATGCGACTCGCTACGCCATGTCCCTCCAGCACCGGCAGACTCTGCCATACGACTGGTTAGGCGCGCTCAATCTCCAGAAAGTCTCGGACGGCACTTATTTCACCGACCTTTCGACCCAGATCAACCTGACCTCCCAGGCGCTGCTGCCGCGCGAGGGCACGCTCGCGCGCGTGGGGACCTGGGGGCGCGGCGGCGTCTACGGCTTTGCCGCGCAGGTTCAGCGCTGGCAGACACTGCAGCCCGACCTGCTCGCGCCCATCACGCCGCCATATAACCGGCAGCCTCAGCTCACGCTGACCGCCCACAACCAGGACGTTTTTCACAGCGACTTCGACTTGCTCGGCAGCCTCATCGAATTCGATCATCCCACGCTCGTCAACGGCAGGCGCTTCGTGGCCTACCCCAGCCTGTCCATGCCGCTGCAGACCGCATTCGCGCACTTTACGCCCAAGATCGGCGCGCACTTCACGCACTACGTGCTCGACAAGAGCACCACGACGCTTCCCGATTCGACACGCGCACTGCCCATTTTCAGTGCGGAAACCGGGCTGGCCCTGGAACGCGGCACGGACTTCACCGGAGAGCGTCTGATCCAGACGCTGGAACCCAAACTCTATTACGTTTACGTGCCATTTCGCGACCAGAGCCGGATTCCCAATTTCGACAGCGGGGTGCAGGATGTCAATCTGGCGACGATTTTCGCGGAGAACCAGTTCAGCGGTCACGACCGCATCAATGACGCCAACCAGGTCACGCTGGGCGTGACCTCGCGCCTGATCAACGCCGATACCGGCAGCGAACGACTGCGGGTCGCGGTGGCACAGCGTTACTACTTTCAGTCGCAAAGGGTGACTGTTCCAGGCGTGCCGCCGCGCTCCAGCCAGAGCTCGACCTCTGACATGCTCGCCGCGCTCAGCGGCACGGTGGCGCCGCACTGGACCGCGGAAGTCGGCTGGCAGTACAACACCGATCTGTCGCAAACCCAGAAATTCAACGCGGCCGCGCGCTACCAGCCACAGGCGGGCAAAGTGCTCAATCTGGCATACCGCAACACGATCAATTCGGTGCGACAAACCGACATTTCCACCCAGTGGCCGCTCACGAGCCAGTGGACGGCCCTTGCGCGCTGGAATTTTTCCTTGCTGGATGATCGGACGCTTGAGGCCCTTGCCGGCTTCGAGTACAACGGCGGCTGCTGGGTTTTCCGGGTCGTGGGACACCGCTTCGCAACGGCCACCCAGCAGGCGTCGACCTCGATCTTCCTGCAGCTGGAATTGAACGGAGTATCGCGTATCGGCTCTAACCCGTTGGATGTGCTGCGGCGAAGTATTGGGGGCTACGTTCGACAGGATGGCCAGCCCGCGCGGCCGGAAGATCGTCGCGTTCCCGGTTCCTGACATTCACGCTGCGCGGTACTGTTATTTTGGCGACAGGAGTTTACAAGTTGCGAGCATTTCTTTACGTTCTCTCGGCGGCGCTGATGGTGTCGGTGCTCCTCTTTCACCGTGGGGCCGGGGCGCAACAGCCCCGGCAGGTCACCGTACTCGACCGCATCGTCGCGGTGGTCAACGACGAGGTCATTACGCGTCTCGATCTGGACGAGCGCATGCGAATCGCAATCAAGCAGCTGCGGCAGCAGGGCACGCCTCTGCCCTCTCGCGAGGTCCTGGAGAGGCAGCTCCTCGAGCGCATGGTGAGCGATCGCGTGCAACTTCAGTTCGCGAAGGAGACCGGTTTGCGCGTCGACGACACCGAGCTCGACCGGGCGATCGGCCGCATAGCGGACGACAACAAGCTCACGCCGCAACAGTTGCGCCAGGTGCTGGAAAGAGACGGCGTGCCGTTCGCGAGATTCCGGGAGGACATCCGTGACGAAATCGTGATCGCGCGGCTGCGTGAGCGCGAGGTCAACAACAGAATCGTCATCACGGAAGGCGAGATCGACAACTTTCTCAATCTGCAGCGGGCTCATGAGAGCGGCAACGACGAATACAATCTTTCGCACATCCTGGTCGCGGTCCCGGAGAACGCCAGCCCCGAACAGATCCAGGCCCGACGTGATCGCGCCGACCAGGCCCTCGCGCAGCTCAAGAGCGGTGCTGATTTCCGGCAGGTCGCCGCCGCATTTTCCGAGGCACCTGACGCTCTGCAGGGAGGCGTCATGGGATGGCGCCCGTCTTCCCGGCTGCCCGCGCTTTTCACGGACAGACTGAAGACCATGCGACCGGGTGAACTGAGTCCGATCCTGCGCAGCCCCAACGGCTTTCACATCCTGAAGCTCAACGACCGGCGCGGCGGAGGATCGCCGGTGATCGTGCAGCAGACCCACGCACGCCATATCCTGATCAAGACCAACGAGCTGGTGTCGGAGAATGAAGCCCGCAGCCGGCTTCGCAATCTCAAGGAACGGCTGGAGAACAACACCGATTTCGGCGCGCTCGCTCGCGCCCATTCCGAGGATGCGAGCGCCACCAAGGGCGGGGATCTCGGCTGGCTGTCGCCCGGAGACACGGTCCCCGAGTTCGAGCGTGCGATGAACGCGTTGAAACCGAAGGAGATCAGCGATCCGGTGCAAAGCCCGTTCGGCTGGCACCTGATTCAGGTATTGGAGCGGCGCAGCGAGGACATGTCGAAGGACCGTCAGCGGCTGATGGCGCGGCAGGCACTGCGTGCGCGCAAGTCCGACGAAGCCTACCAGGAATGGGGGCGGCAGCTGCGGGACCGGGCGTATGTCGAACTGCGTCTCGAGGAACGCTGACGCGCGTTTTCATCATGGTATGTCCACACGCGCAAGGCCCTCTTTCGCCCTACCTGCGGGTAACGCACCATTAGAAACTCAACACTCAAAGCACCCCTGATAGCGATCACCGCCGGCGAGCCCGCCGGCGTCGGCCCCGATCTTTGCGTCGCACTCGCTCGCCACGAGCTGCCGGCGCGAGTCGTGGTCATCGCCGACCGGCAGCTTCTGCTGGACCGCGCCCGGTCGTTGGGCATGGCGCTCGAATGCGTCGATTTCCCGGGCACCGTCGCGTCCGCGCCCGGCCATGGCCGTCTGCTTGTGCTCCACACGCCGCTCGCCGCGGCGGCACAGCCCGGAAGACTCGAGCCTGCCAACAGCGCCTACGTGCTGCGTACACTGGAAATTGCCGCGGACGGCTGCCTGGACGGCACTTTCGCCGGCATGACGACCGCCCCGGTTCACAAAGGCGTCATCAATGACGCTGGATTCAGCTTCAGCGGGCACACTGAATTTCTCGCTGCGCGCGCGGGCGTTGAGCAGGTGGTGATGATGCTCGTCGGCGGGGGAATGCGTGTTGCGCTCGCGACCACACATCTCCCGCTCAACGAAGTCGCGCAACACATCACGCGCGACGGGATCGAACGGACCCTGCGGATTCTCGTACGCGATCTCGTGGAGCGTTTCGCCATCGCCCGACCGCGCATTGCCGTCGCGGGACTGAATCCGCACGCCGGCGAGTCGGGGCATCTCGGTCGCGAGGAAATCGAAGTCATCATCCCGGTGTTGAAGCGCCTGCGCGCAGCGGGGTTCGATCTCGCCGGCCCGCTTGCCGCGGACTCGCTGTTCCAACCGGAGAAGCTCAAGGCCTACGACTGCGTGCTCGCCATGTACCATGACCAGGGGCTGCCGGTTCTCAAGTATGCGAGTTTCGGGTCCGGCATCAACGTCACGCTCGGGCTGCCCATCATCCGCACTTCCGTGGACCACGGCACCGCTCTCGAGCTCGCCGCAACCGGCAAGGCTGCGGCCAGCAGCCTGCTGGAAGCCGTCAAACTCGCCGCCGAGCTTGCGCGGCGCGGCCGTCAGCGCGTCCCGGCCGCGCGCTGACGGCCGCGCCCGCGATCGTCCATGCGCCATGTCCCGCGCAAACGGTTCGGCCAACATTTCCTCACCGACGAAGCCGTGCTCGCCGACATTGTTGCCGCGATCGGGCCGCAGCCGCAGGACCGCATGATAGAGATCGGGCCGGGGCTCGGCGCGCTTACCCGGCCGCTGCTTGCCCGGGTCACGCACCTGCATGTCGTGGAAATCGACCGCGACATCGTTGCCCGGCTCAAGCGGAGCTTTCCGGCGCCGCAACTGACGATCCATGAAGGCGACGCACTCAAGTTCGAATTTTCTGCGCTTGGCCCCGACCTGCGCGTCGTGGGCAATCTGCCTTACAACATTTCGACCCCGCTTCTGTTTCATCTGGCGCGTTTCGCGACGCATATTCGCGACATCCATGTGATGCTGCAGAAAGAGGTTGTGACGCGCATGGTGGCGCGTCCCGGCGCCTCGGAATACGGGCGGTTGTCGGTTACGCTGCAGCACCGCTTTCGGCTGGAGAAAATTCTCGACGTCCCCAGAACCGCATTCCGCCCCGCACCGAAGGTGGAATCCGCGATGGTGCGTCTTCTGCCGCGGCCGCAGGGAAGCCGCGGGGAATGCGATGAACGACTCTTCGCCGCCGTGGTCTCGGCCGCGTTTTCACAGCGGCGCAAGACCTTGCGCAACACGCTCAAGAGTTATCTCGGGAAAACGGACTTTGCCGCCCTGGGGCTCGATCCGGAAGCGCGCGCGCAGGAGCTTTCCGTTGCGGATTTCGCGCGCATCGTAGACCGCCTCGCCGCGACCGGTCCGGGTCGAACAAATGACCCGGCCTAGACTCCCCTGCGCGAAACTCTCTGCCGCCCGGATCGTTTTCCAGCCGCCGGCACTAGCCGGTCTTTTTCTGGACGAATTCGATCTTGTACCCGTCGGGGTCTTCAACGAACGCGATCACCGTGGTTCCATGCTTCATGGGGCCGGGCTCGCGCGTCACCTTGCCGCCGCGCTTCCTGACCTCCTCGCAGGTCCTGTGGGCATCGTCCACTTCGATCGCCACGTGACCGAAGCCGGTGCCGGGATCATAGGACCGGGTGTCCCAGTTATGGGTGAGCTCGAGGACGGCGGCCTGCGACTCCTCGTCGTAGCCGACAAAAGCGTTGGTGAAGCGCCCCCCGGGATAATCACTCTTGCGCAACAGCTTCATCCCCAGCACCTGCGTATAGAACTCGATCGACCGCTGGAGATCGCTCACCCGGATCATGGTATGCAGGATTCTCATATTTGCACCATCTCGAAATCTTCCTTGCGCGCCCCGCACTCGGGACAGGTCCAGTTCGTCGGAACGTCCTCCCATTTCGTCCCTGGCGCGATGCCTTCGTCGGGCAGCCCGGCTGCCTCGTCGTAGATGAATCCGCAGATCAGGCACATGTACGTCTTGTAAACCTCCGTGTCCACTGTGGTCATGTTTTCTCGGGGCCAGGAAAAAGTGAGCTAGAATCGCATTTTAAACGATTCATCCCGCCTTCTCACTGTTCGCCCTCGCAGCGCTGACGGCCCCAATCCGGTTAATGTCTGAGCTTCCCCCCATCGTCCTCATCTTCGCCGCTGCGGATCCGAGCGGTGGCGCGGGTTTGCAGGCCGACATCATGACGCTCTCGAGCATGGGCTGCCATCCGCTCTCCTGCGTGACCGCCATCACCATTCAGGACACGATGGGAGTCGAGGACGTGCTCCCGGTCGATCCCGAATGGGTGGCCGACCAGGCGCGTTGCGTGCTGGAGGACATGCGGGTCGCCGCATTCAAGATCGGACTCGTGGGCAGTGTCGAAGCCATCGCCTCGATCGCCGAGGTCGTGTCCGACTATCCGGAGATACCGTTGGTGCTGGATCCGGTGCTCGCCTCCGGTCGGGGCGATGAACTTGCGACTGAGGAAATGATCACCGCCCTGCGCGAGTTGCTGATACCCCAGACGACCATCATCACGCCCAACAGCCTCGAGGCGCGGCGACTCGCGGCGGATGATTCCGACGAGAACGATCATCCCGATCTCGCCGAATGCGCGCGCCGCCTCATCGCGACCGGGTGCGAGTATGCGCTGATCACGGGAACACACGAGAACACGCCGGAGGTCGTGAATACGCTGTACGGCCAGGAAGGCGTGATGCGCAGCGACTCGTGGCGGCGTTTGCCGGGGACCTACCACGGCTCCGGCTGCACGCTCGCCTCGGCAATCGCGGCGACCATCGCCAACGGACTGTCGATCGGCGACGCGGTGAAGGACGCGCAGGAATACACTTGGCAGACGCTCAAGGCGGCCTTTCGTCCCGGCATGGGCCAGCACGTTCCGGACCGGCTCTTCTGGGCGCGAGAGGAGGAACACCCGGAGGGTGGCGGCCGTGACGAAGACTGATACTGTTCCGGCGAAACCGACTGCGACGCCGACGAGAAACGAAATCGCCGGCCTTTATGTGGTCACTCCTGACGAAAGCAACACAGTGCATTTGGAAGCGAAGGTCCGCGCAGCCCTGGCCGGCGGCGCGCGCCTCGTGCAATACCGGAACAAGTCCGCCAGCGGCGCGCTGCGCCGCGAGCAGGCCATGGCTTTGCTCACCATCTGCCGCATGTACGGCGTTCCGCTCATCATAAATGATCATCTCGAACTCGCGCTGGAGACCGGCGCTGACGGGGTTCATCTTGGAGTTGACGACGGATCAATCGCCGCCGCTCGCGAGCGGCTCGGCACGGGCAAGATTCTTGGCGCTTCCTGCTACGGCCGGCTTCAGAACGCGCTTCAGGCACAGCAGTCCGGCGCGAGCTATGTCGCATTCGGAAGCTTCTTCGCCTCAGGCGTCAAACCTGACACGGTGCGCGCGCCGTTGCGCCTGCTCCATGAGGCGAAACAGGCTCTTTCGATACCGGTGGTTGCCATCGGAGGGATTACGCTCGCCAACGCAACCCAGCTTGTCGCCGCCGGGGCCGACAGCCTGGCGGTCATTTCGGCCGTATTCTCCGCACACGATGTCCGGGCCGCCGCGAGACGGTTCAGCGCGCTTTTTGGATGAACCAGGGGCAGACTCAAGCATTAAACCCGGGCGCCCTCCGCGGATTTCCCACGGATCACCGGGTCAGACCGTCGGGTTCGGCGCCATTCCGCGAATCATCTCAATGAGCCTTGAAACATGACGCGTAGCCAGAAACTCTTTCAGCATGCGCAGCACTTCATTCCCGGTGGCGTCAATTCGCCCGTACGGGCATTCAGATCGGTGGGCGGCACACCGCTTTTTTTCCGGCGCGGCAAGGATGCAACGGTGTGGGACGCCGACGGCAACAGCTACATCGATTACGTCGGCTCATGGGGTGCGCTGATCGTCGGTCACTCGCATCCGGACGTGATCAAGGCGGTCGAGCGTGCCGCCGGCAAAGGTTTGAGCTTCGGCGCACCGACGGAAGCCGAAATCGAGATGGCGGAACTGCTGTGCAGGCTCGTGCCCTCGCTCGAACAAGTGCGCCTCGTGAGTTCGGGAACCGAGGCCACGATGAGCGCCATCCGGCTTGCGCGCGGTTTCACCGGCCGGGCGAAAATCGTGAAATTCGAGGGCTGTTACCACGGCCACGCTGATTCGCTGCTGGTGAAGGCGGGCTCCGGCGCCCTCGCGCTCGGCCAGCCTTCCTCGGCCGGGGTTCCCGCCGGGACCGCCGCCAACACCATCGTGCTCGACTACAACAACGCCGACGCGCTGCAACAGGCTTTCGAACGGCACGGCGACGCTATCGCCGCCGTCATCGTTGAACCGGTTGCCGGAAACATGAGTCTGGTCGCGCCGCGACCGGGCTTCCTCGAGTCGTTGCGCAAGCTGTGCACCGGGCATGGCGCCGTGCTGATTTTTGACGAGGTCATGACCGGATTCCGCGTCTCATTGGCCGGCGCCCAGGGTCTTTACGGCATCAAGCCCGATCTTACGACGCTGGGGAAAGTGATCGGCGGCGGGCTGCCTGTCGGAGCTTTCGGCGGACGCCGCGACATCATGCAAAAAGTCGCGCCACTCGGCCCGGTCTATCAGGCGGGCACGCTGTCCGGCAATCCGGTCGCGGTCGCTGCGGGGCTCGCCACACTGAAGCTGATACAGGCGCCCGGATTTTACGACCGGCTTGCGACGGTGACCCGCCGGTTGTGCGAGGGACTGAGTGCTGCTGCGCGTCGGTACGCCGTGGAGCTGTCGGCCACCAGCGTCGGGGGCATGTTCGGTCTTTACTTCCGCGAAACCCCGCCGACAAGCTATGCCGAGGTGATGGAATGCGACAGGGACGCCTTCAATCACTTTTTCCACGCCATGCTTGCAGAGGGCGTCTATTTCGCGCCTTCGGCTTTCGAGGCTGGCTTCGTGTCCGCCGCGCACGGCGATGCCGAGATCCAGAAAACCCTCGACGCCGCGGGCAGAGTTCTCGTCGAACTCAAGGCCGCGAACTGAGGCACATCGCGCCCGGGCTACAGCCGAAAATCCCGATCCGCGCGCTGCGCCCGGGGCGCGGTCGACGTGCTGCCGGCGCTCAGCGCAGGCCCGCGATGTACTCTGCGACGGCCCTGATCTCGCGATCGGAAAGTTTTTCCGCGACCGCGCGCATCATGCGGTTGGGATCGTTCGCGCGCTCGCCGGAGCGAAAGGCTTTGATCTGCAGCTCGGTATACTCTGCGAACTGCCCGGCGACGCGTGGGAACTGCGCGGGCATTCCGGCGCCGTTTGGCTGGTGACACGCGGAGCAGGCGGCCACGCCCTTGGCCGTGATTCCCCCGCGGTAAATCGCTTGCCCGAGCTTCACGAGCTCTGGATCGCGAGCCGCACGCGGCTTGGGCTTCCGGGTTCCAAAATAGCTGGCAAGATTGCGCATGTCCTCGACAGAGAGGTTGGCCACCATCCCGACCATCACCGCGTTAGGCCGCTCCGCCGGTTTTCCATTCTGTGCCTTGAAGTTCATCAGTTGCTTGAAGGTATATTCAGGATGCTGGCCGGCGAGATTGGGGTTGGCGGGCACGGCGCTGTTGCCGTCGGTGCCGTGGCAGGCGGCGCAAACCTGAGTCACAATCTGCTGCGCCTTGGCAGGATCGCCTTCCATTACCCCTTGGGCGTGCGCCAAGAACGGCAACAGCGCGTTGGCAACAATGACCAACGCCGAACGATAATTCATTCCTGCTCCTCGATTATCGGCTTATCCGGGAAAGGGCGTATTGTATAGTAAGGGCCTCCGGGCACGCCACTTTGTGAGCGAAAACAAGCACTCATGTCGCCATCGGGTAGTGCGCAGTTCTTTCGCGCGGCACACGGTCTTGACGATTTCCCGCCGGATGGGGACTTTGAAGTGGCGTTTGCCGGACGCTCCAACGCCGGCAAGTCGAGTGCGATCAACGCGCTTACCCACCGCCGGCACCTCGCTTTTGCCAGCAAGGCGCCTGGCCGTACGCAGGCTATAAACTTCTTCAACCTCGGGCGTGGACGGTTTCTCGTCGACCTGCCGGGGTACGGATATGCCGCTGTTTCGAAGCAGGAAAAACGCAATTGGGGTCTCATTGTGAGTGCTTACATTCAGTCTCGATCCGCGCTGCGGGGCCTGATTGTCGTTATGGACGCGCGGCATCCGTTTACGGCCCTTGACCGCCAGATGCTGGAGTGGATTGGACCGCTCGGCAAGCCGGCGCACGTGCTGTTGACAAAAGCGGACAAGCTCAATAAGAAGGAAGCAAAGACGACGCTGGCAGGAGCCGAAGTCATGGCGCGCCAATATAGAAACTGCAGTGTCCAGCTTTTTTCCAGCACCACGGGAACCGGTGTCAGCACCGCCCGGAAGGTTATCGCGCACTGGCTGCGACAGGCATAAAAAACCCCCGGTTAAAGGGGAGTAAAACCGGGGGCGAAAAGCCTTAATAAGCATTAAGGCGCCCGCTCAGGGAGGAGAAGCGGGAGACGATAAACATCGTCTAAACTTTAAGACGAACTTAATTGCAAATAGTTCCCGCACCCAGGTCGTAAAAATTACCAGTTTTAACAAAAGGTTACGTCATGAATATGCTCGGCAGATTTCCGCAAGTCCGCATGCGCCGCATGCGGCGAGATGAATTCTCACGACGCCTCATGCGTGAACACCAATTAACCACGGATGACCTGATTTATCCGGTGTTCACAATCGACGGCAAGAACCGTAGTGAATCCGTGAATTCCATGCCCGGCGTTCAGCGTCACACTATCGACCGGCTCCTGACCCACGCAGAGCAGTGCCTTAAGCTGGGTATCCCGGCGCTGGCGATTTTTCCGGCGGTCGACCGCAAGCTCAAAACCGCCGACGGACGTGAAGCCGTGAACCCGCGGGGTTTGGTGCCACGGGCGGTCAGGGCTCTAAAAAAGCGCTTTCCGGAACTGGGCGTCATTACCGACGTCGCGCTCGACCCCTATACCACGCACGGACACGACGGTCTGATCGACCGGTCTGGTTACGTGCTGAACGACGAAACGATTGCGGTGCTTGAAAAGCAGGCGTTGGTCAATGCGGCGGCGGGCGTCGACGTCCTGGCGCCCTCGGACATGATGGACGGCCGGGTAGGCGCGATCCGCGCGGCGCTGGACCGAAAAGGGTTCACTCACACCCGTATCCTTGCCTACTCGGCGAAGTACGCATCGGGATTCTACGGTCCGTTTCGCGATGCGGTGGGGTCGGCGAAGAATCTGGCCGGCGGCAACAAATATACCTACCAGATGGATCCGGCGAACAGCAACGAAGCCCTTTGGGAAGCCGGACTTGACCTCGGGGAAGGCGCGGATATGGTAATGATAAAACCCGGCCTGCCTTATCTGGACATCATTCGCCGCATAAAGGACGAATTCAGGGCGCCAACTTACGTCTACCAAGTGAGCGGGGAATATGCGATGCTCAAGGCCGCAATCCACAATGGCTGGCTGGACGAAAAGCGCTGCGTCATGGAGGTGCTGCTCGCGTTCAAGCGCGCGGGCGCGGACGGAATTCTGACCTACTTCGCCCTCGACGCCGCCAAGTGGCTCAGGGAATTCTGAGCTGATTCGCTGTCCGTCAGCGCGGGTTTCTGCTCGCCGCGGACATCTGCAACTCAAGTGCGCACCAGCAACTCTGCTACCGCCTGCAACTTGGCCCGCTCCAGGGGCTTGCCTTCCGGGCTGGTCCTCAAGGGCGCTCGCAGATCCCGGGACGCAAGAACCAGGAGCCGGATGTCAGCGCCCCCGATATTGACGGTAAACGTCGGCACGATGCGCAGCAACTCCCCCGAGTAAAGTCTGCTCTGTGCGGCGCGATACGGGATCCCGCGATCGATGAGATAGAGTTCAACCGCTTTTACGTTGTCCGTATACAGCTGCAGATCGATATCCGCGTATTTCCCGGCATTGCCCGACAGGACCGAGCCCGTCAAGTAGGGATTGAATCGAGCCAGTTCGCGCATGGCGTGGAGCGCTTCGCGGCGCAGTTCCCTGAGGCGCGAGCGATGTTCATTCTCTTGGTAGAGCTGCTGGTAGGTCCTTAGCGCGGCATCGATTTCCTCGTTTCCCGGCAGCTGTCGCGAATCGGGCACGCCCGCCTGCCGCGCCGCCTTGCGCTTGGCAAGCGCGTAGTCCTCGATGCCGTCTTCTGCCATGAGACGTGCAGCCAGATGTGCGATGCGGCTGCGCGTGTCGTTGCGAGTGCGCTCCTTCGCCATGCGTGGCCCGCTAGAACAACTGGTTCCTAACTTCTTCCGCCGGCCGGTCGCCACCCGGGACAGCACTGGCAACGCCGTCCTCGGGCGGCATGAATTCCTGGTAGAAGAAGTCCACCGTGCCGGATTGGCCATCCGCGACGCGCAGACCCGTATCGGGATCGATGCGCACCGCAGCCACACCCTCTGGCGGCGCGAACAGCTGTTCCGGAACACCGTTCAGAGCGACCCCCATGTAGCTTATCCAGATCGGTAGCGCCGCGCTCGCACCTGTCTCGTTCCGGCCCAACGTCTGCGGCGTGTCAAAGCCGATCCAGGCAACCGCGGCCAGGCCGGCGTTGTAGCCGCAGAACCAGGCGTCGATAAAATCATTGGTCGTACCGGTCTTGCCGGCGAGGTCCCCACGACCGAGTTTCATCGCGCGCGCCGCAGTGCCCATTCGGACCACGTCGCGCATGAGGCTCGTCATGATGAACGCGTTGCGCGCATCGATGACCCGTTCCGCGCCCTCGCCAGCACGCTGTGGCAGTGATTCCGTCACCAGGTTTCCACGGCCGTCCACCAGCCGCTCTACAAAGTACGGAACCACGCGGTAGCCTCCATTGGCGAAAACCGAGTACGCCGCAACCATTTGCATCGGTGTCACGTTGCCGGCGCCAAGCGCCATGGTCAGGTAGGGCGGGTGGAGCTTGGGATCGAACCCGAAGCGGGAAATGTAGTCCTGGGCGTATTGCGGCCCGATCGCCTGCAGGATGCGCACCGAAACCAGGTTCTTCGACTTCACGAGCGCGGTGCGCATGCGCATCGGGCCCTCGAATTTTCCGTCATAATTCTTCGGCTCCCAGGGCTCCGACCCGGTCTGTGCAGCGGTAAACGTGAGCGGCGCGTCATTGATGATGGTGGCCGAAGTGAAGCCTTTTTCGAGGGCCGCCGAATAGATGAACGGCTTGAAGCTCGATCCCGGCTGACGCAATGCCTGGGTCACGTGATTATATTGGTTGCGGCCAAAATCGAAACCGCCCACCAGGGCCCGGATCGAGCCGGTGCGCGGGTCAATCGACACCAGCCCTGCTTCGACCGCCGGCAACTGGGTGATCTGCCAGCGGCCTTTTTCGGTCTTCTGGACCCGAATGACAGCGCCGCGCCGGATGCGCTGGCCGGGACTTGCTTTGCCAGCCAACATGCGGGCGGCAAATTTCAAACCGTCCTCGGAGATCTCCAGTATTTCGCCGCCTTTGCGATACACCTTTACCCGCTTGGCGCTCGCCTCAAGCACTACCGCGGCGTGGATGTCGTCGGCGTCGGTCGTATCTTGCAGCGCGTCTTCGAGCGCTTCTTCGCTCAGATCGCCCGGCAAGTTGACGTATCCTTCAGGCCCCCGATATCCGTGCCGCCGGTCATACTCCTGCGCGCCTCTGCGCAGCGCCACGTAGGCCGCGCGCTGGTGCCGGACGGAAAGCGTCGTATATACCCTGAAACCCCTCGTATACGCGTCGTCGCGATAACGTTCGTACATCGCCTGGCGCACCATCTCCGCGAAATGCTCGGCTTTCACGGCGAACTCGCTGAACTCCCTCTTTACGACGAGCGCCTGGCGGTCGGCTTCCGCCAACTGCGCATCCGTGATCATTCCAAGATCGCGCATGCGTCTCAGCACGTACCGCTGCCGGAGTTTCGCGCGCTTGGGGTTTGCGATCGGATTGAATCGGGAAGGTGCCTTCGGAAGGCCCGCCAGCACCGCGTGCTCAGCCAACGTCAACTGATCAAGAGGCTTGCCGAAGTAAATCTGCGCTGCTGCCGCAAAACCGTAGGCGCGCTGGCCGAGATAGATCTGATTGATATAGAGCTGAAGGATCTGGTCCTTGTTCAGGCTGTGTTCGATCTTGAATGCGAGCAGCATCTCGTTAAACTTGCGGGTGAGCGTTTTCTCCTTGGAAAGGAAAAAATTCCGCGCCACTTGCATCGTTATCGTGCTCGCGCCTTGGCGCACCCCGCCCGACACGAAATTCGAGATGGCCGCGCGCCCGACGCCAATGTAGTCCACACCGCTGTGCTGATAGAACCTCTCGTCTTCCGCCG
Source organism: Betaproteobacteria bacterium (assembly GCA_016202605.1). Classification (GTDB taxonomy): domain Bacteria; phylum Pseudomonadota; class Gammaproteobacteria; order Burkholderiales; family SG8-41; genus DSOT01. The sequence continues at coordinate 69,678 of JACQOJ010000065.1, read as the reverse complement.
CCAGAATGGCCGAGATCATTTGCTTGGGCACGGCATCAATCGTCACCACGGCGCGCCGCTCTTCGCCGAATTCACCGATCAACTGGCCTTCCGCGCTGTAAATGCGCAACGGTATCTTGGGCTGGTAATCGGTGAGGACCTCCAGCGACGGCAGCGTCGGATAGACGATGAGCGCCGCAAATGCCAACAGCATCACCCCCGCCAGCGTGGTAAAAACCACAAGTAATAGCGGAAAGGCCCACCAACGGACAGACATTTAGTAGCACATCCTGGAAGACAAGACCCGGTTTTCAGGCCCGGGAACGGCGATTTTCAGTTCAGCACCATTGCACGACGGGAAAATTTGATGCACTGTAGCTCATATGAGACAGGTCGAAATTATATTGGCTGCAAGGCACGAAGGAAACGCAGACAAAACGCTTTACACGTTGTATAGTTGTTGCTAGCATTTAAAGTAAACTATGGGCATTATGCCCTATAAACCTATGCTCAAAGGAAAATTTGGTATCAACCCAGAGCAGCTCGAGGCCCTGTTCAAGCCGAGAACTCCGCCGTTGATCGGTGCCGATATCAGCTCTTCGGCGATCAAGATGGTCGAAATCGCTGCTGCGGGCAAGGGTCTCTACCGGGTCGAGCGCTACGCAATTGAGCCGCTGCCTCAAGACTCCGTCGTCGACGGCAATATCAACAATCTCGACGCCGTGAGTGACGCGCTTAAGCGATGTCACAAGCGCCTCGGCAGCAACGTCAGGAATCTCGCCATGGCGCTGCCCACTGCGGCCGTCATCACCAAGAAAATTCTGGTGCCCGCCGGCCAACCCGAAGAAGATCTTGAGTTGCAGGTTGAGACCGAGGCGAACCAGTATATCCCGTTTGCCCTCGACGAAGTTAACCTCGACTTTCAGGTGCTCGGCCCTTCGCCCAACAGTCCTGACGATGTGGAGGTCCTGATCGCGGCTTCGCGCAAGGAAAAAATCGAGGACCGGATGGCGGCAGCGGAAGTAGCCGGGCTCAAAGCGATAGTGATGGACGTCGACATCTACGCCAGCCAGACCGCGTTCGAACTGATTCAAAGCCAGTTTCCGGATAACGGCAAGGATCAGAACATCGCGATCGTCGATGTGGGCGCGACGATGATGAATGTCAACGTGCTGCGCAACGGGCAATCCATTTACATGCGCGAGCAGCCTTTCGGAGGCAATCAGCTTTCGCAGGAAATCCAGAACCGCTTCGGGCTGTCCCGGGAAGAAGCGGAGGCCGCAAAGCGGGCCGGGGGATTGCCGGAAAACTACGAATCCGAGGTGCTGCAGCCCTTCATGGACATGCTGGCACTGGAGGTTGCCCGCGCGCTGCAGTTCTTTTTCACCTCGACACAATATAATCAGGTCAATCACATAGTGCTGTCGGGCGGCTGTGCCGCGATTCCCGGCATCGACGTCGCCGTGACCAAACGGACGCAAGTAAACACCGTTATCGCCAACCCGTTCGCGAACATGGCGCTGTCGTCAAGAATCAAGCCCAAGAACCTGACGCAGGACGCTCCTTCGTTGATGGTGGCATGCGGCCTTGCTATGCGGAGATTCGACACATGATTCGCATCAACCTCCTGCCTCATCGCGAGATTCGCCGCAAACGGCAGCAGCAGCATTTCTTCATCATGCTGGGGGTGGTGGCCGGCCTCGGCGCCGCCATCTGGTTCGGCGTACACAGCTATCTCGCAAATGAACTGGAAGTCCAGAATGACCGCAACAAGTATCTGCAGCAGGAAATCGCGAAACTCGACAAGGAGATCGAGGAAATCAACAAGCTGAAACAGCAGACCGTCGCGTTGCTCGCGCGCAAGCAGGTTGTCGAGACGCTGCAGAGCAACCGCTCCGAGGTCGTGCACCTTCTGGACCAACTGGTGCGCCAGCTCCCGGAGGGCGTCTACCTGAACGCCATCAAGCAAACGGGCAACCGGGTGACGATAAACGGGTTTACGCAGTCGCAGGCACGGGTGTCGACACTGATGCGCAACCTGGAGTCGTCGCCCCATCTCGAAGGTCCGGGGTTGATCGAGGTCCGCGCGGTCAGCCAGGGAGGGGTGCGAACCAACGCGTTTACCCTCAACTTCAACATCACGCGTGCCGCGGCGAGCACCGCGAAGCCGGCCACCAAGCCGGCGACGGCGGGGAGGTAGGAATATGACGCTTGAGGAACTGAGGCGGCTCGATCCGAAGAAGATCGGGTCGTGGCCGGTATTGCCGAAACTGGGCGTATTGTTGGTCGCGCTGCTGCTGATCGTTTTCGCGAGTTACTGGTTCGACTGGCAGCATCAGGCCGATGCGATCAATACCGAGAAGCAGAAGGAAGCGCAGCTCCGCACCACCTTCCTCGAGAAGAAAAAGCTCGCGGTCGATCTGCCCGCCTACCGCAAGCAGCTCGAAGATATCGAAAAGCAGTTCGGCGCACTGCTCAAGCAGTTGCCGGGGAAAGCCGAAATCGACGCGTTGCTCATCGATATCAACCAGGCTGGCCTCGGGCGCGGGCTGCAATTCGAGTTATTCAGACCCGGCACGGAGACGGTTCGGGATTTCTATGCGGAGTTGCCCATCGCGCTCAAGATCACCGGGAACTATCACGATATCGGTGCTTTTGCGAGCGACATCGGCAAGCTGTCGCGGATCGTCACGCTGAACGACATCGCCATCAGCAGTGCGAAGGATCTGCTGGTGTTGGATACGACCGCCAAGACATTCCGGTATCTGGATGACAGCGAGCTCGCCCAACGAAGGAGGGCGGCGGCCGCCAAGAGCAAACCCGCCCGCAGGTGAGAAATGACACGCGCTAAACTTCTGCTATTGGCCGGATGCCTCGTTCTCTCGGGATGCGGCGAGCAGCACTCCGACCTGAAACAGTTCGTCAAGGATTCCGACAACCTCCCGCGCGGGCGCATTCCGCCGTTGCCGGAGGTCAAGCCCTACGAGCCGTTCGCTTACGATGCGCATGACCTGATCGATCCGTTCAAACCGCGCAAGATCACGCCGCCCAAATCGGTGGCCGGAGCGGGGGGCATCCAGCCCGACTTCAATCGTCGCAAAGAGCCGCTTGAGGCTTATCCCCTCGAAAACCTGAAAATGGTCGGCACGTTGCAGCAGAAAAAAGTCGTGCACGCACTGGTGAAATCACCAGACAACAACCTGTTCCGGGTCAGGCCGGGCAATTATATGGGACAGAACTTCGGGCGCATTACCGATATCACGGAAACCACGATCATGCTCAAGGAAATCGTTCAGGATAGCGGCGGCCAATGGGAAGAGAAGGATCAGGCGCTGCAGTTGCAGGACGTACAGGAGGCCAGAAAATGAATTCCCCTCACAAACTGATGTTCGGCGCCTGGCGCGCGCTGCTGGCGCTGATCATTGCGTCGGCGAGCGTTGCCGCATGGGCCCAGGCGAACAGCATCCAGGCCGTCGACGTGTCCCCGCAGCAGGCGGGAAAGATCGTCATCAAAGTCACGCTCAAGGACGCGCCAGCCAGCGCGCCAGCCGGATTTACGATCAACAACCCGCCGCGCATCGCCTTTGATTTTCCCAATACCGCGAATGCGCTTGGCCGCACCGTTCAGGATGTCGGCGGAGGGGATTTGCGCCGTATCAACGTCGTGCAGGCGAGCGGGCGCACCCGCATGGTGCTCGAATTGACCAAGGGCATGAGCTACGACACGCAAATCGACGGCAGGGCCGTGCTGATCACGCTGCAGGATACCGCCGCAGCGGCAGTCGCAGCCTCCGGGGTCACGCAGCGTTTCGCGGAGGCGCCGGCGGTCGATCGCAAGCACAGCGTGCGCGACATCGACTTTCGCCGCGGCGGCGCGGGCGAGGGGCGGATCGTGGTCGAACTCTCCGACAACGCTGTCGGCATCGATATCAGGCAACAGGGTCGGTCCATCGTCGTCGATTTCCTGAACGCGGCCCTTCCCAAGAATCTCGAGCGGCGGCTCGACGTGACCGACTTCGGGACGCCGGTCCAGACCATCGACGCCCTGACACAGGGCAATAATGCGCGATTGCTCATCACTCCGCGCGGCAATTGGGAACACTCCGCCTATCAGACCGACAATCGCTTTATCATCGAGGTCAAACAACTCGTCGAGGATCCCAACAAACTCGTCCAGGGCAGCCGCCCGGGCTACAAGGGCGAGAAGCTTTCCCTCAACTTCCAGAACGTGGAGGTGCGCGCGGTGCTGCAGGTACTGGCGGATTTCACCGGGCTCAACATCATTACCAGCGACACGGTAACGGGCAGTCTTACCTTGCGCCTGAAGGACGTGCCGTGGGACCAAGCCCTCGACATCATTCTCCAAGCGAAGGGTCTGGACATGCGGAAGTCCGGCAACGTGGTCTGGATTGCCCCGCGTGACGAACTGGCAACGAAGGAAAAACTTGCCCTTGAAGCGCGACAGCAAATTGCCGAGCTCGAGCCGACTCATACCGAGGGCTTCCAGTTGAATTATCAGAAGGCCCAGGACGTCCAGGCGTTCCTGAGCACGGGCAGTCAGCGCCTGTTGTCCAAGCGCGGCAGCGCCGTCGTTGATGCGCGTACCAATACGGTTTTCGTGCAGGACACGCCGACCCGCCTGGAGGAGATCAGGAAACTCATCCGCCAGATCGATGTACCGGTACGTCAGGTGATGATCGAATCGCGCATCGTGGAAGCCTCCGATACGTTCAGCCGGAACCTGGGCGTCCGCCTCGGCTACCATGACCGCAGCCAGGGATGGGGACTGCCGAGCCAGAACAGCGGCGTCCGCGTTCTTCCCGGCGCCAATCTGAATGACACGACGTTTCATACCGGCCAGACCACCGGAACCCCCACATTGAACGACTTTTCCAACGTCAATCTCCCGTCTGGAAATATCAGCGGCGCGCAACCGGGCATTTTTTCCTTCATTCTCTTCAACACCAACGCGACGCGTTTCCTGAACCTCGAGTTGTCCGCCCTGCAAGCCGACGGCAAGGGCAAGATCATCTCCAGTCCGCGCGTGATCACCGCCGACAAGATCGAAGCCACGATCGAGCAGGGCACGGAAATCCCGTATCAGCAGGCCACATCAAGCGGTGCGACCGCCGTCCAGTTCAAAAAGGCTACGCTTTCGCTCAAGGTCAAGCCGCAGATCACGCCCGACGACAATGTCATCATGACCCTCAAAGTCAACAAGGACAGCGTTGGCCAGGTAACGGTGGGGGGACCCGCCATAGACACCAAGCAGATCTCGACCGAGGTATTGGTTGAAAATGGCGGCACGGTGGTGATCGGGGGAATCTACACGCAGGAAGAGCGCTCGACGACCAACAAAGTCCCGGTGCTGGGTGACCTGCCCTATGTCGGTTTCCTGTTCAAGAACAACGTCAAATCCGATGACCGGCGCGAGCTGCTGATTTTCATCACCCCCAAGATCCTCAAGGATACGCTGACGCTGCGCCAGTAATCGTGGTCAGCGGCCAGCAAAGGCGGCGCGTGCCGCCTTTTTTTGCGTCCTGACCGGGCGTTGAACTGCCCGGCCTTATGCCCGGCTCCCCTCGATTCCGTTAGAATCGGCGCATGAAAGTCCCTGTGGAGCGGAAATCGTCGAGAGACGGGTTCCCCGGTAACATTTTTTTGGTTGGACTCATGGGTGCCGGGAAGACTTCGGTGGGGCGGGCCCTAGCAAGACGCCTGCACAAGACGTTCTACGACACGGACCAGGAGATCGAGCGTGCGACTGGCGTCAAGATCCCCGTGATTTTCGAGATCGAGGGTGAATCAGGCTTCCGCGCGCGCGAATCGAAGATACTCTCCGAGCTGGTGTGTGGCGCCAACATCGTGCTCGCCACAGGCGGCGGTGCCGTCCTGTCCGAACGGAACCGGAAGCTTCTCGCAGCACACGGCACCGTGATCTATCTTCGTGCTGCTGCGCATGACTTGTGGCAGCGCACGCGGCACGATAAGAACCGTCCGCTTCTGCAATCCGGCGACCCTTTGGTAAAGCTGGAGGAACTCTTTACCCGGCGCGATCCGCTTTACCGTGAGGTTGCCGACCTGATCGTAGACACCAGCAGCCAAAGCGTAGGCGCACTGGCACACAAGATTGAGCAGCGTCTGGCCCAGCTTAAGGGCGAAGCGGAAAAGACCCCCGGCAAGCTCATGACCAGCCGAGCAGGGACGCGATCGGAACGAAAATGAATACCCTTACCGTTGCGCTGGGCGACCGCAGCTACCCGATCCACATTGGGGCGGGCCTGTTGTCGCGGCCGGATCTGGTCACCGCCAAACTGCCGCAACAAAGCGTCGCCATTATCACCAACTCGACCGTGGCGCCGCTTTATCTGGAGCCGCTTCAGGGACGGCTCGAGGCATGTGGCGTCAGGGTGATATCCGTCGTGCTGCCGGATGGAGAGAATCACAAGAACTGGGAGACGCTGAACACGATCTTTGACGCGCTGATCGTGAACCGCTGCGAGCGCAAGACGACGCTTCTCGCCTTGGGGGGTGGCGTGGTCGGAGACCTGGCCGGATTCGCGGCGGCCACCTATCAACGGGGCGTGCCTTTCATCCAGGTGCCGACAACCCTCCTTGCGCAAGTCGATTCCGCGGTGGGCGGCAAGACCGCGATCAATCATCGACTGGGCAAGAACATGATCGGCGCCTTCTATCAGCCTCTGGCGGTCGTCGCCGATACCGATACCCTGGCCACATTGCCCGACCGCGAGCTTTCCGCCGGCATCGCCGAGGTCATCAAATACGGCCTCATCCGCGATGCGGCATTCTTTGACTGGCTTGAGCGCAATATCGGACGCCTCCTGGCGCGCGAACCGGGGGCGCTCGCCTGCGCCATCGAACGCTCCTGCCGGAACAAGGCTGAAATTGTCGCGCTCGATGAGCGCGAAACCGGGCTGCGCGCATTGCTGAACTACGGCCATACCTTCGGCCACGCGATCGAGGCGGGCATGGGTTATGGCGCGTGGCTGCATGGCGAGGCAGTTGCCGCAGGGATGGTACTGGCGGCAAGACTTTCGCAATATTTGGGCCTCCTGGCAGAAGCCGACGTCACGCGAATCGTCGCTCTTCTCGCGCAGACCAAACTCCCGGTCGTCCCCCCCGACTTCGGTGTCGACCGCTACCTCGAACTCATGGGCCACGACAAGAAAGTCGAGGGTGGCAGGATCCGTTTCATCCTTCTCAGGCGCATCGGCGAGGCCTTCGTTTCGGATGGCATGTCGCGCACCGAAGTCGCCGCCGTGCTCGGAGGGCAGCCGGCGCATGCCTGATCTCGCGCCATACGCGGCCCGGCTTGAACGCTCGCGTGGACGGCAGCGCCCCGAACCCCCTCCGAATGGCCGCAGCGAATACCAGCGCGACCGCGACCGGATCATTCACTCGACCGCATTCCGGCGCCTCGAATACAAAACGCAGGTTTTCGTGAATCATGAAGGAGACCTGTTCCGAACGCGCTTGACGCACAGTCTGGAAGTCGCGCAAATCGGTCGCTCAGTGGCGCGCAGCATGCTGCTGGACGAGGACCTCACCGAGGCAATCGCGCTGGCGCATGACCTTGGGCATACCCCCTTCGGACATACCGGCCAGGATGCCCTTAACGCCTGCATGAAACCCTTTGGCGGATTTGAACATAATCTCCAGAGCCTGCGGGTCGTCGATGTGCTGGAGCAGCGCTACGGTGCGTTTGACGGGCTCAACCTGACCTTTGAAACCCGTGAAGGAATACTGAAGCATTGCTCTGTGAAAACGGCCAGAAGCCTGGGGGCGGTGGGGCAGCGTTTCATCAGGAAACGGCGCCCGTCGCTGGAAGCGCAGATCGCCAACCTCGCTGACGAGATCGCCTACAATAACCATGACGTCGACGATGGCCTGCGTTCCGGTCTGCTCGCGCTCGACCAGTTGTCGCAGGTGAGAATTTTTGCGCGCCATATGGGCGCCGCACTGAAGGCTTTTCCGCATTTGACCGGCCGCCGTCTGGTGCACGAGACCGTGCGTCGGATGATCGACACCCTCGTAACTGACCTTATCCGGCAGAGCACGAGGAATATCCATACCCATAAACCGAAGACCATTGAAGATGTAAGGGAAGCGCCCCCGTTAGTCGGCTTCAGCGAGCAGATCCGCGGCGAGCAGCAAGAGCTGAAACAGTTTCTGCGCGCCAACCTGTACCAGCATTTCAGGGTCGCCCGCATGAGCGCCAAAGCGCGCCGTATCGTCAACGATCTGTTCCACACCTTCTTGGCTGATCCGCACCTGCTGCCACCCGAATTCCAGGTTCGCGCCGCCCAGGACAGGCCGCGCGCCATCGCCGACTACATCGCCGGAATGACGGACCGTTACGCCATTCTTGAACACCGCCGCCTCTTTGCAATAGAGGAAAGCTGACGCGCCAAGTTTATCAGTAAGCGCTTGCTAACTGTATTTGGTGTTGAAGCAAGCCCTTGAAGGATGTAGACTTAACTGGTTTCACTCCGAATTTTGACCGGCCTGTGGAGCGAGTTTTGCCGCATTGCAGCATCCTGGCGGCGACCTGTGCTCCATGGCCATTTTGGCGAGGACAGTGCCGTGAACCAATCGAGCCTGCCAGTACTGCAGGGATTATATGACCCCCGCCATGAGCACGACGCGTGTGGCGTCGGTTTCGTCGCCCATATCAAAGGCAAGAAGAGCCACGCCATCGTTGAGCAAGGGCTGCAAATCCTCAGAAACCTCACTCACCGCGGCGCGGTGGGAGCCGACCCCAAGGCTTCCGACGGTGCCGGGATTCTGATCCAGATTCCGGACCGGCTGTTTCGCGAGGAAATGGCGAAACAGGGTGTCAGGCTGCCTCCCGTGGGCCAATATGGCGTGGGCATGGTTTTCCTGCCGCGGGAGCCGGCCTCGCGACTGGCATGTGAATACGAGATCGAGCGCGCGATCAAAGACGAGGGCCAGGTCCTGCTCGGGTGGCGCGATGTGCCGGTCGACAACAGCGACCTCGGCGAATCGGTAAAACTCGTCGAGCCTGTGATCCGCCAGGTGTTCATTGGTCGTGGCAAGGGCGTAACGGTCACGGATGCGCTGGAACGCAAGCTCTATATCATCCGCAAATCGTCGGGACACGCCATTCAGGCGCTCAACCTTGCCCATGGCAAGGAATTTTACGTGCCCTCGATGTCCGCACGAACCGCCGTCTACAAGGGCATGCTGCTTGCTCACCAGGTGGGCGGATACTACAAGGACCTGCAGGATTCGCGAACAGTTTCCGCGCTCGCGCTGATACACCAGCGTTTTTCGACCAATACGTTTCCGTCGTGGAGTCTGGCACATCCGTTTCGCATGATCGCGCACAACGGCGAGATCAATACGCTAAGGGGTAACGTCAACTGGATCCGGGCGCGCCAGGGGGCGATTTCCAGTCCGGTCCTCGGGCACAGCCTCGCCAAGGTCTGGCCGCTGATTTACGACGGTCAATCCGATTCGGCTTCGTTTGACAATGCTCTCGAGCTCCTGGTGATGGGTGGTTATTCGGTCGCTCACGCGGTAATGATGATGATCCCCGAAGCGTGGGAGGGGCACACGCTGATGGATGCCAATCGGCGAGCCTTCTATGAATACCACGCGGCCATGATGGAACCGTGGGATGGGCCGGCTTCGATCGCCTTCACCGACGGCCGGCAGATCGGCGCCACGCTCGACCGCAACGGCCTGCGCCCCTCGCGTTACATCGTCACCGCGGACGACCTTGTCATCATGGGTTCGGAGTGCGGCTGCCTGCCGGTGCCGGAAGAAAGAATCATCAAGAAGTGGCGGCTGCAGCCGGGCAAGATGTTCCTGGTGGATCTCGAGAAAGGGCGCATCGTCGACGACAAGGAACTCAAGGATACATTGGCGTCGGCCAAACCGTACAGCGAATGGATCGAGCGCATCCGCATCAAGCTCGACGACCTCCCGGAACCGAAGGAGAGGCGCGAGCCCCCGCAGGATTCGCTGCTCGACCGACAGCAAGCGTTTGCGTATACCCAAGAGGACGTCAAGTTCCTGATGACACCCATGGCGGTGAACGGTGAGGAGCCGGTGGGTTCGATGGGCAACGATTCGCCGCTCGCGGTGCTGTCGAGCAAGAACAAAACCCTTTACCACTACTTCAAGCAGCTGTTCGCCCAAGTGACGAACCCGCCGATCGATCCCATCCGTGAGGAACTGGTGACCTCGATCGTGTCATTCATCGGACCCAAGCCGAACCTGCTCGGGATCGACGAGATGAATCCGCCCCTGAGGCTGGAGGTGAGCCAGCCGGTGCTCGATTTCGAGCAGATGGAAACCATCCGCCATATCGAGAATTATACCGACGGCAAGTTCAAATCGTGCGAGCTCGACATCACCTACCCCCTGGCTTGGGGCAAGGAGGCGATCGAGGCGCGGCTTGCCAGCCTGGCGGCGCAGGCCGAGGACGCGGTGCGTTCGGGTTACACGATTCTCATCCTTTCCGACCGCAAGATGGACCGCGACCATGTGGCGATACCCGCGTTGCTCGCCCTGTCCGCGATCCACCATCATCTCGTCAACAGGGGCCTGCGTACGTCGACGGGTCTTGTGGTGGAGACGGGGTCGGCCCGGGAGGTGCATCACTTCGCGCTCCTTGGCGGCTACGGCGCGGAAGCGGTGCATCCGTACCTCGCGTTCGAGACGCTGGGCGCACTCGCCGAGCGGGGCCTGCTCCCTGGCGATATCGATGCCAGAAAAGCCTCCAAGAACTTCGTCAAGGCAATCGGCAAGGGGCTGAAAAAGGTGATGTCCAAGATGGGCATTTCGACCTATATGTCCTATACCGGCGCCCAGATTTTCGAGGCCGTCGGGCTGGCGCGGGGGCTGGTCGAGAAGTATTTCGCAGGAACCACCTCGAGCGTCGAAGGCATTGGCGTCTTCGAGGTGGCCGAAGAGGCGATTCGCATTCATCGTTCCGCTTTTGGCGGCGACCCGGTGCTCGCGGGCGCGTTGGACGCCGGGGGCGAGTACGCCTGGCGCCTGCGTGGCGAGGAACACATGTGGACGCCGGATGCGATTGCCAAATTGCAGCACTCGACGCGCAGCAACAATTTTTCGAGCTACCGGGAGTATGCCCGAATCATCAACGACCAGTCGCAGCGCCACATGACGTTCAGAGGGCTGTTCGAGTTCAGGTTCGATCGGTGCGCGCCGGTCCCGATTGAGGAAGTCGAACCGGCCGCGGAGATCGTCAAGCGCTTCTCTACCGGCGCGATGTCCCTCGGCGCGATATCGACTGAAGCGCACACCACGCTCGCTATCGCGATGAATCGCCTGGGCGGGAAATCCAACACCGGCGAGGGCGGCGAGGATCGAAACCGCTACGCCCCGGTGAAGACCGGAGAAACTCTCGCGTCCCGTCTCGGGAAAAACCGCGTCGAACGCGACATTGAGCTGAAGGAAGGGGATCTGCTCAAGTCAAACATCAAGCAGGTTGCGTCCGGCCGGTTCGGGGTGACGGCCGAATACCTGTCCAGTGCCGAGCAGATCCAGATCAAGATGGCGCAGGGCGCCAAGCCCGGCGAAGGCGGGCAGCTTCCCGGCCGCAAGGTTTCCGAGTACATCGCGGAGCTGCGCTATGCCACGCCTGGAGTGGAGCTGATCTCCCCGCCACCGCATCACGACATCTATTCGATCGAAGATCTGGCGCAGCTCATCCATGACCTCAAGAACGCCAACCCGAAAGCCTCGATCTCGGTGAAGCTCGTCTCCGAAGTGGGCGTCGGTACCGTCGCGGCTGGCGTCGCCAAGGCGAAGTCGGACCACGTCACCATTTCCGGACACGACGGCGGAACCGGCGCAAGTCCGTGGAGTTCGATCAAGCATGCGGGCACACCGTGGGAGCTGGGGCTGGCGGAGACGCAGCAGACGCTGGTTCTCAATCGTCTGCGTGGCCGCATCGCGGTGCAGGTGGACGGCCAGATGAAGACCGGCCGCGACGTGGTGATCGGCGCACTGCTCGGCGCGGACGAGTTTGGTTTCGCGACGGCGCCGCTCGTCGTCGAAGGCTGCATCATGATGCGCAAGTGCCACCTCAATACCTGTCCCGTGGGTGTGGCGACACAGGACCCCGTGCTCCGCAGAAAATTCCGCGGCAAGCCCGAGCATGTGGTCAATTACTTCTTCTTTGTCGCCGAGGAAGTACGCGAGCTGATGGCGCAGATCGGCGTGCGCGGGTTCAACGAACTTATCGGCCGGACCGATCTACTCGATAAGAAAAAGGGCATCGAACACTGGAAGGCAAGAGGCCTCGATTTCTCGAGAATCTTTCACATGCCGGCGATGCCGCCCGAAGTGGCACGGTACAACTGCGAGAAACAGGATCATGGCCTTGAGAAGGCGCTTGACAACAGGCTGATCGAACTCGCGAAGCCGGCATTGGAACACCGCGAAAGAGTGACGATCGAAATGCCGATCCGCAACATCAATCGCACAGTGGGCACGATGCTGTCCGCAGAGATTGCTGCGCGTTATGGCCACGACGGTCTGCCGGAGGACACGATTCACGTCCGGTTCGCCGGCTCGGCCGGCCAGAGCTTTGGCGCCTTCCTCGCCCGCGGCATCACTCTCGACCTGATCGGCGACACCAACGACTATTGCGGCAAGGGCCTGTCGGGTGGCCGCATCGCGGTGCAGCCTTCGCCCAAATTCCGCGGAGAGCCGACCGAGAACATCATCACCGGAAACGTCGTGCTGTACGGCGCCATTTGTGGCCAGGCCTATTTCCGGGGTGTGGCGGGCGAGCGCTTTGCGGTGCGCAACTCCGGAGCAGAGGCCGTGGTTGAGGGCGTGGGCGACCACGGCTGCGAGTACATGACCGGTGGAACGGTGGCGGTCCTCGGTACGACCGGGCGAAACTTCGCCGCGGGCATGAGCGGCGGGATCGCGTACGTCTTGGACGAAGACGGAACCTTTGAGACGCGCTGCAACCAGTCGATGGTGAAGCTTGAACTGGTACTGACCGAGGCCGAGCAGGAAGTCAGGCTGGACCGCGACTTGTGGCATCACGCTACGGCGGACGAGGTGCTCCTCAAGCGATTGATCGAAAATCACGCGCGTTCTACCGGCAGCACGCGCGCCCGTTCGATCCTCGACCAGTGGGCGCAGTATCGACCCAAGTTTGTAAAGATTTTCCCGCACGAATACCGCCGCGCGCTGGGCGAGCTTGCCGCAAAGAGCAGGAAAATCGCCGCGTAAGACCCGCGCACGGTAGAGCCCGGGGCGCGAGGCATCCGCGGTCCCCTGTGTGCCGGCGCCACGCCCTTTTCGGCAGAGGCTTTTATAGGGTTCAAGATAGATGGGCAAGATTACGGGTTTCATGGAATACGGGCGCCTGCATGAAGCGGCGCAGGCGCCGCGGGAGCGCGTCAAGCATTACCGCGAGTTCGTCATTCCGCTGTCCGATGAACACGCGGGGATCCAGGGCGCGCGCTGCATGGACTGCGGCACGCCGTTCTGCATGAGCGGATGCCCGATCAACAACATTATTCCGGATTGGAACGATCTCGTTTACAAACAGGACTGGAAACGGGCGCTCGACGTCCTCCATTCGACCAACAACTTCCCGGAGTTCACCGGGCGCGTGTGCCCGGCGCCTTGCGAGGAGTCATGCACGCTCAATATCAACAACGATCCGGTCGGTATCAAATCGATCGAGCATGCGATCATCGACAAAGGCTGGGAGATGGGCTGGGTATTGCCACAGCCTCCGGCGTCCAGGACCGGGAAGCGTGTTGCGGTCGTGGGTTCGGGTCCGGCAGGACTCGCCTGTGCGCAGCAGCTGGCGCGGGTCGGCCATGATGTCGTGGTATTTGAAAAGAGCGATCGTATCGGCGGTCTGCTGCGTTACGGCATTCCCGACTTCAAGATGGAAAAGCGCCATATCGATCGCCGGCTCGATCAGATGTGCGCGGAAGGCGTGGAGTTCCGCGTCAAGCAGCATGTCGGCGCCGACGTATCGGCGAGGACATTGCTCGAAAGTTTTGACGCGTTGGTGCTCGCCGGCGGCGCCGAGCAGCCGCGCGATTTGCCGGTGCCGGGACGCGAGCTCGCCGGCGTGCATTTCGCAATGGAGTTCCTGCCGCAGCAGAACAGGGCCGTCGCGGGCGAGGAGGTGTCGGGGCAGATCCTCGCCACCGACAAGCACGTTGTGGTCATCGGTGGTGGCGACACCGGCTCTGACTGCGTCGGAACCTCCAATCGGCAACAGGCCAAGTCCATCACTCAGTTCGAGCTGCTGCCACAGCCCCCCGAGTGCGAGAACAAGCCGCTCGTGTGGCCTTACTGGCCGGTGAAATTACGTACCTCGTCCTCGCACGAGGAAGGCTGCGAGCGCGGCTGGGCGGTGGCCACCAAGCGTTTCGAGGGCCGCGGCGGCAGGGTCGAGAAGCTCATCGCCGCCCGCGTGGCGTGGCAGGATGGAAGGATGCAGGAAATCCCCGGCTCGGAATTCGAAATGAAAGCCGATCTCGTGCTGCTGGCGATGGGATTCCTGGGACCGGTCCAAAGCGGGCTGCTCGCCGAGCTTGGCGTCGAGAAAGATGCCCGCAGCAGCGTCAGGGCCGATACGGAAAATTACCGCGCGTCGCTCGACAGGGTGTTTGTTGCCGGCGACATGCGCCGTGGACAGTCGCTCGTCGTCTGGGCGATCCGCGAAGGGCGGCAGTGCGCGCGGGCGGTCGATGAATTCCTGACGGGCAGCTCGACCCTGCCGCGCTGAAATTCATAAAGAACAGCGTGCGAGGCGCGAAGCGACCGGCAGCGCGCGTCGCCTGCTACTCGCGAATTGTGGCGCCCCATCAATGCTGAAGAACGACACCCTGATTCGGGCGCTGCTGCGCCAGCCCGCCCCATATACGCCGATCTGGCTCATGCGCCAGGCCGGGCGTTATCTGCCCGAATACAACCAGACCCGTGCCCGGGCGGGCAGTTTTCTTGCGCTATGCAAGAACCCCGACCTCGCAACCGAAGTCACATTGCAGCCTCTGGCGCGCTTCGCCCTCGACGCCGCGATCGTCTTTTCGGACATCCTCACCATTCCTGATGCCATGGGTCTCGGGCTGTATTTCGTCGAGGGTGAGGGTCCAAAATTCGAGCGTCCGCTGCGCAACGAGTGGGAAATCCGTAACCTGCGCGCGCCCGATCCGCACCAGCATTTGCGCTACGTGCTTGACACCGTGGCGCAAAGCCACAGGGCGCTCGCCAGCGAGGTGCCGCTGATCGGATTTTCCGGAAGCCCGTTTACGTTGGCGTGCTACATGGTGGAGGGCGGGGCGAGCACCGATTTTCCTGTTACGAGAACCATGCTGTACGCACGGCCCGAACTCCTGCATCATATCCTCGACGTAAACAGTCGTGCCGTGACAGCCTACCTCAACGCCCAGATCGAGGCGGGCGCCCGGGCGATAATGCTCTTCGACACGTGGGGCGGCCTGCTCAGCGCCGCCGCATACCGTGAGTTTTCTTTGCGTTACCTGGAACGCGTCGTGGCCGGACTCATACGCAGGCACGGGGCGAATGCGATTCCCAACATCGTATTCACAAAAGGCGGCGGGTTATGGTTGGAAGACATCGCAGACACCGGATGTGATGCGGTCGGCCTCGACTGGACAATCGATATCGGCGCGGCGCGGCAGCGCGTGCAAGGCCGGGTCGCCCTGCAAGGCAATCTCGATCCGGCCGTTCTGTTCGCCGAGCCTGCGGTAATCCGCGAACAAGCGCATCGCATTCTGGCAGCATTCGGTGAGGGCAGCGGACACGTCTTCAATCTGGGGCACGGGATATCCCAGTTCACGGCGCCGGAAAATGTGGCGGCCCTCGTTGATGCGGTGCACGAACATAGCCGCTCTTATCACTAGCGCGCCTTGCCTGCATCGCGTTGCGCCGCAACGCGCGTGGCACGGATATTTATGCACAAGAAGCCACTTCCCATGCGCCACTGCCGCCGCTTCGTTTGCCACCGCCCGGGGCATGAAGTTTCTCACGCCATATCAATGGGTAGCCTATTCTTGGTGCAGGCTCTCGGTAGCGCTTGAAGCATCCCGCTGAGCCCATGATGGCGCTCGACCAAAACTCATTAACATAGTTATCCACAGCATGATGTGAATAACACGAGTTTTTTGCGCTGCGTAAACCGGTTGCCGCGTGTTTTCAGAATTGGCGTGAGCAATTCATTTCTACTTTGATCGTCCACTTTTGCCGGCTCGATGAAAATCGCCCGCGTCGCACTCGATGTACCCGTAGCGACAACCTTCGATTACCTTGCCGCTGATGCCGGGGTCGACGACGTGGGCCGGCTCGCGATCGTTCCACTCGGCAAGCGAATGGTGGTTGGCGTCATTCTGGAGTTCGCCACCCGGAGCACCGTTCCGTTTGACCGCCTCAAGGACGTTCTGCGCGTCGTGCGTGATGTCCCGGCCCTCGGCGCCCGCGACCTGCGACTGCTGAAATTCGCGGCGGGGTATTACCATCACGGACTGGGCAGCGTCGTCCTGGGCAGTTTACCTGCGCGTTTGCGGCGCATCCGGGCGCTCGAGCCCGCTACCGCACACTGGGCTCTGACGGCTGCGGGGGAGGTCGCCGCAGCCGCAACCGCTCCCGCCCGCGCGCCGGTGCGGCTGCGCTTGCTGGCGCTGTTCAAGGAACGGCGAAGCCTCGATATATCAGTAATAAAGACCGTAGCGCCCTCGGCGCCGTCGGTGCTCAAGGATCTCGTCGCCCGCGGTTGGGTTGCCCCCGGCAAGAGGGTGCAACCGTCCGGGCCGGCGACGAAGCAGCACGCGGCTGAGGACGCGCCGCCCCTCACGCGCGAGCAGACTGATGCGAGCCACGCGATCTGCGCGCGACTGGATCGATTCGTGCCTTTTCTCCTGCTGGGCGTAACCGGCAGCGGCAAGACGGAAGTTTATCTGCACGCGATGGATGCCGTTCTGCGGGCTGGCCGCCAGGCGCTGCTGCTGGTGCCCGAAATTGCGCTCACGCCACAGCTTGAAGCCGTGGTGCGCACCCGCTTTCCGCTCGCTTGCATAACCACGCTCCACAGCGGGCTCAGCGAGGCTGAACGCCTTGAACATTGGCTCGCCGCCCGGGCAGGTCGCGCACGCATTGTCCTGGGCACCCGGCTCGCCGTCTTCGCACCGCTGCCCGAACTCGGGATCATCATCGTCGATGAGGAACACGATGCGTCGCTCAAGCAGATGGAGGGCCTGCGCTATTCCGCCCGCGACCTCGCTGTGGTGCGGGCACGACAATGCGGCATTCCCATCCTCCTCGGCTCGGCCACTCCCGCCCTCGAAAGCTACCGGAACGCCATCGCTGGGCGATATCACCTGCTCACGCTATCCCGCCGTATCAACGCCGCCCCTCCTCTAATCGCCTGCATCAACACCCGCGGTGACCGGACAACCGACGGACTCTCTCCCCGGTTGCTGGATGCGATGGCCGCCCGGCTCACGTGCAACGAGCAGAGCATGGTATTCATCAACCGCCGCGGCTTCGCGCCGGTGCTGATGTGCCATGGCTGCGGGTGGCTATCGGGATGCCGGCGCTGCTCGGCACAACTGGTGCTCCACCTGCGCGACCGCAGCCTGCGTTGTCACCACTGCGGCCACCAGGCGCCGGTGCCCGTGGTATGCCCGGGGTGCGGCAGCCACGACCTCGCTCCGCTGGGGCATGGCACGCAGCGTATCGAGGCGGCGCTGATGCAGCATTTCCCGCACGCGCGAATCCTCAGGATCGATCGCGACAGCACCCGCCGCAAGCTGGCATGGCCCGAAATGCGTCGCCGGATTCACGAACGCGAAGTCGACATTCTCGTCGGGACTCAGATTCTCGCCAAGGGCCACGACTTTCCCCACCTCAACTTGGTCGGCGTTGTCAACGCCGACAGCCTCCTCTACAGCACCGATTTTCGCGCCTCCGAGCGGCTTTTCGCGTTGCTGACCCAGGTGGCCGGGCGGGCGGGGCGCGGGGAAACGCAAGGAGAAGTTCTTATCCAGACGGATTTCCCCGACCATCCGCTTTATACCGCCTTGCGCAGCCAGGACTATGCCGTGTTTGCTCGCCATCTGCTGGATGAGCGCCGCCAGGCGGGACTTCCGCCGTTCATGCATCAGGCATTGCTGCGCGCCGAAGCCTCCCGGCTCGAAACGGCGCTCGCTTTCCTCGCGCGCGCGGCGCGGATCGGCAAATCGCTCGGACATCGCGTGACCATTTATGATCCGGTTCCCGCCGCGATGGTGCGGCTCGCCGGGCGGGAGCGGGCGCAATTACTCGTTCAGGCCGAATCGCGCAGCCGGCTGCAGGAATTCCTCGCGGCCTGGCACGACAAGCTCGTGGCGGAGCGCTTGAGCCGCGCGCGCTGGTCGCTCGACGTCGATCCGCTCGCGTTCTGAAACGGGCCCGATTCCAAGCCTCGGCTATAATATCGCGCTCTTTTGCGAGCCGCTGGCGAATGACGACTTCAACCACACCGGATCTGCGCGCGCATTTTTCGAGGCTGCTCTCTCAGGCGTTACGCGAGATGATGGCGCAGCCGCCTGAGGCTATCGTCGTGCTGGAGAAGCCGAAGCAGGCGCACCACGGCGATTACGCCTGCAGCCTCGCCCTGCAGCTTGCCAAGCAACTGCGTGCGGCGCCCCGCGACATTGCGGCGAGGTTGATCGCCGCCCTGCCGCCGTCGCCGTATCTGGAACGGGCGGAGATCGCGGGTGCGGGGTTTATCAACCTTTTTCTCAAGCGCTCGTTCAAGCAGCAGATCGTCACCCATATTCTGCGCGCCGGCACCGACTACGGCAGCAGTACGCTCGGGCAGAATAAACGGGTCCAGGTTGAATTCGTTTCGGCAAATCCCACCGGTCCCCTTCACGTCGGCCACGGGCGTGGCGCGGCATTTGGCGCAAGCCTCGCGAACGTGCTCGAACGCGCCGGTTTCGCGGTCGCGCGCGAATACTACGTGAACGACGCCGGTCGCCAGATGGATATCCTGGCGTCGTCCACTTGGTTGCGTTACCTTGAGATCGCCGGTGAGGGCGTGCCCTTTCCGCCCAACGCCTATCAAGGCGCCTACGTGATTGCGATGGCCCGCCAGATTTTCGCTGCTCACGACAGGCGTTACGTACGCACCGCGGCCCAGGTGCTTGCCGGTGTGCCGGATGTCGCGAACGACGCCGAGGCGCACCTTGACGGGCTGATCGCGAATGCGAAGGCCCTGCTTGCAGGCGATTACGATTACATTCATCGTTTCGCGCTGAACGAGCAGCTGGCCGATTGCCGCAGCGATCTCACGGAGTTTGGCGTCGCATTCGACCACTGGTTTTCCGAGGCGTCGCTCTACGATTCGGACCTGGTCGAACGCGCCGTCAAGAAGCTGGAGCAGGGCGGGCACATCTATGTCCAGGACGGGGCAAAGTGGTTTCGCTCGTCGCGTTTCGGGGACGAAAAGGACCGGGTGGTCCAGCGCGAAAACGGTCAATACACCTACTTCGCCTCCGACATTGCCTATCACCTGAACAAATTCGAGCGCGGTTTCGATGTGGTCATCGACGTATGGGGTGCCGATCATCACGGCTACATCGCGCGGGTCAAGGGCGCGCTGGAGGCATTGGGCGTGAACCCGAACCAGGTGACCATCGCCCTGGTCCAGTTCGCCGTGCTCTACCGGAACGGTCAAAAAGTGTCCATGTCCACCCGGGCCGGCGATTTCGTGACCCTGCGCGAACTGCGCAAGGAAGTCGGCAACGATGCCGCCCGGTTTTTCTACGTGCTGCGCAAGAGCGACCAACACCTGGACTTCGATCTCGATCTCGCAAAATCGCAGAGCAACGAAAACCCGGTCTATTACGTCCAATATGCTCACGCCCGCGTATGCAGCGTCCATGAGCAATGGGGCGGGGATGTCGGCGAGCTGCCCGGAGTCGATCCATCGCCGCTTGAATCCGCGCAGGAGCTTGCGCTGCTGCAGCGACTGATCGAATTTCCCGAAGCGGTGGAGGACGCGGCGCGGGAGCTGGCGCCTCATCTGATTGCGTTCTACCTGAGAGAGCTTGCCGGGCAGTTCCACAGCTATTACAACGCAACCCGCATCCTGGTCGAGGAAGAACCCGTGAAGCGCGCGCGCCTCGCCCTGATTTCCGCCGTACGCCAAGTGCTGCGCAACGGCCTCGCGCTGCTGGGTGTTTCCGCTCCTGAAAGAATGTAAGATACCGCCATGACGAAGGACTACAAGCGCAGCGAGCGTAAGGGGAGCGGTCGCAAAGGCGGCGGTTCGCTGCTGGTCGGTATTCTCATCGGCCTCGTTCTGGGGCTCGGTATCGCGCTCGGCGTGGCGTGGTACATCAACAAGATGCCCAGCCCGTTCCTCAGCCGCGGGACGCCTTCCCCCAACAAGAGCGAAGCGTCGAAAAGCGCGCCGGAACCCGTCGCGAGGAGCGAAGAACGGGCACCCAAGGCACCGGATGGCAAGCCGCGCTTCGATTTTTACAGGATACTGCCGGGCACCGAGGAACCGGCAACCGACCAGCAACTGAAGGACGCGCAGAAAGCTTCCGCGACGGCCGCGAAGGAGTCCTTTTTCCTGCAGGCGGGCGCATTCCAGAGCGCCCCGGATGCGGATAATCTAAAGGCGCGCCTGGCGCTTCTGGGCATCGAAGCGAGCATCCAGGCGACGGCGCTCCCGGACAAGGGCGTATGGCACCGCGTGCGCGTCGGCCCCTACACGAGTGTCGAGGAACTCAACCGCACGCGCGACACTCTGAAGCGGAACGGCGTGGAAACCACGCTCATCAAAGTGCGCGAATCCGCTCCGCGTTAAGCCGCGCTGCTATCGAAACGGAGGCCCCATGCGACTTCTCACGCGTTTCCTTCCCATCGCGGCAACCTTTGCTTTGTTGCTCGCGGCGGGACCCGCTGCCGCGCAGGCAGTAGCCGGCAGAGACTACAGGCTGGTCAATCCACCGCAACCTGTCGGCAGTGGGGCGAAGGTCGAGGTGCTGGAGTTTTTCTGGTACGGGTGCCCCCATTGCAACAACCTGCAGCCCCCCCTTGCCGCGTGGCTCAAGCGCAAGCCCGCCGACGTGGAGTTCAGGCGGGTGCCCGCGGTATTCCAGGATTCCTGGGTGCCGCTAACCAAGGCATATTATGCGATCGAGGCCATGGGGTTGATCGACAAGTTGCATCACGATGTGTTCGCGGCGATCCACGACCAAAAAGTGCGCCTGCAGGATCCAAAGATCCTGTTTGACTGGGTGGCGAAGCGCGGCGTCGATCGGCAGAAATTCATGGACACTTACAATTCCTTTGCGGTCCAGTCGCGCGCTCAGCGTTCGATCGACCTGACGCGCAACTACGATATCCCGGGAACGCCCGCGGTGGTCGTCGACGGCAGGTATCTGACAGCGCCATCGATGACGCTCAATCCGGACAACAGCATCAATTACGATCGCTACTTCCGGGTGCTGGATGAGGTGGTCGCGCTCGCCCGCAAGGGCCGCGGCAGCAAGTGAACGCCGCTGGACGCTTCCTCGTCCGGGCGTTGTGCATCCTCGCCGGGGGCTTGGCGTCGGCCTTTCCCGCCGAACCCGCCCATGCGCAGGAACCGCGCCGCGCGCGGCCCAACAACGAGTTCCGGCTGATTGAACCGCAGAAGGTCGCAACCGGCGACCGGATCGAGGTTATCGATTTTTTCTGGTACGGCTGCCCGCACTGCTACAATCTGCAGCCGGCGCTCGAGGAATGGATCCGGCGCAAGCCCGCCGACGTGGCCGTGCGCCGGATCCCGGTCATCCTCAGGGACAGCTGGGCCCCGCACGCACGAATCTACTACACGCTGGAAGCACTCGGCGAACTCGAACGACTGCACCAGCAGGTCTATCATGGCTACCACGTGCAGGAGCTGCACATGAGCAAGCCCGAAGTCATGGCGCAATGGGCGGTGCGCCACGGCATCGAGCGCGAAAAATGGCTCGGCGCCTACAACTCAAGCGACGTAGCGCAGAAAGTGCAGCAGGCAAAGGCGCTGACCCGCGCTTACGACGTTCAGGGAACGCCTTCCCTGGTGGTCGACGGACGCTATCTCACTTCCGCAGGTTTGGCTGGCGGCCTCAGTGGCATGATTCCGATTCTCGACGAACTGGTGCGGTTGGCCCGCCAGCAGCGCGCCGCGAAATAGTCGGACCGCAAGGCGGCAAGTAGCCGGCGGCGCTACTCCACGGTTACCGATTTTGCCAGGTTCCTCGGTTTGTCCACGTCCGTGCCGCGCTGCAGGGCGACGTGGTAGGCGAGGAGCTGCAATGGCACGGTGTGCAGGATCGGCGAGAGCACGCCGGCGTGCCCGGTGAGACGAACGACATGCAGCCCGTCGCCCGGTTCTATGTGAGCGCCCTGGTCAGCAAGCACATGCAGTTCGCCGCCGCGCGCGCGCACCTCCTGCAGGTTGGATTTGAGCTTTTCGAGCAACGCGTCATTTGGCGCGATCGCCACCACCGGCATGTATTTGTCCACCAACGCCAACGGCCCGTGTTTGAGCTCGCCCGCGGGATAGGCCTCGGCATGGATATAGGAAATCTCCTTGAGCTTGAGCGCGCCCTCCATTGCGATCGGATAATGGATGCCGCGGCCGAGAAAAAGCGCATGGTGATGTTCGGCGAACTTCGCCGCCCAGTCCTTGATCGCATCCTCCACCTGCAGCACGCTCGAAAGCGCTCCCGGCACGTGCCGCAGCGCCTTGATCAACTCCCGCTCACCGTCGGCCGGCAGCCGCCCGCGCAGTCGGGCGAGCACCATTGCCAACAGCACCAGAGCAGCCAGTTGGGTCGTGAAGGCCTTGGTCGAAGCCACACCGATTTCCGGTCCGGCCCGCGTCAGGAACCTCAGCTCTGAAGCGCGTACCAGCGCGGATTCCGGCACGTTGCATATCGAGAGACAGAATCGGTGGCCCAGCGATTTGGCGTGATTGAGTGCCGCAATGGTATCTGCGGTCTCCCCGGACTGTGATACGGTGACGACCAGTGCGTTGGGGTTGGGCACCGACGCGCGATAACGATATTCACTCGCAATCTCCACCGAACAGGGGATGCCCGCCATACCCTCGATCCAGTAGCGCGCGACCATTCCAGCGTGGTAGCTCGTGCCGCATGCGAGAATTAGCACCGCATTCGCCGCGCCGAAAATGCGCCCGGCGGCGACCCCAAATAGCTGCGGAGAAACCGATTGCGCGTTGGTCACCATTTCAAGCGTTGCGGCGACCGCGCCCGGCTGCTCGAAGATTTCCTTCTGCATGAAATGCCGATACGGTCCGAGCTCCACTGCCGAGGAGGTCAGCTGGCTTACATGGACTTTGCGTTCGACCGTGCGCCCGGCCGCATCCGCAATGCGGCACCCATCGGTGCGCACGTCCGCAATGTCGCCTTCCTCCAGGAAAATCAGCCTCTGCGTCACCTGCAACAGGGCGGAAACGTCGGACGCGGCGAAATTCTCGCCTTCGCCCAAACCCAGCAGCAGCGGCGCTCCCATGCGGGCGACAACCATGCGATCCGGTTGATTCTCGGCGACCACGGCAATTGCATAGGCGCCACGCAAATCGGCGACCGCGTGGCGAGTCGCCTCGAACAAGTCGCCGCCTGTCCTGAATCGTGAGTGCACCAGATGGGCGATGACCTCGGTATCGGTGTCAGACGTGAAAACGTAGCCTTGCGCCTTGAGCTTCTCCCGCATGGTTTCGTAGTTCTCGATGATGCCGTTGTGCACCACGGCGATGCCGTCCGAGACATGCGGGTGCGCATTCTTCTCGGAGGGCGCGCCATGCGTCGCCCAACGCGTGTGCGCAATGCCGATCGAGGCGGACAAATGCTGCTCATCCGCAAGCTTGGAAAGCTCGGCAACGCGGCCCGGGCTACGCAGACGCGTGAGGTGTCCATTGAGCACGGCGATTCCGGCGGAATCGTAGCCGCGATATTCCAGGCGCCGCAGTCCCTCCAGCAGTAGCGGGACGACGTCCCTCTTGGCAACGGCTCCGACTATGCCGCACATAAGCGAGGCCCGATTACGCCCCGGGCGCGAGACGTTGAGCCTCGCTTCTCAAGCCGCACCTCCCGCTTTCTTTATGGGCCGCTTCCAGCCTGGAACCGTCACCTGCTTCTTCTCCGTAAGCGCGAGTTCCCCGGGGGGAACATCTTTCGTTATGGTGGCCCCGGCGCCGATGGTCGCTCCCCTGCCCACGGTGACCGGCGCCACCAGCTGCACGTCGGAACCGATCTGCACGTTGTCCTCGATGACGGTGCGGTGCTTGTTTGCGCCGTCGTAGTTGCAGGTGATGGTGCCGGCCCCGATGTTCACGTCGCGGCCGACAGTGGCATCGCCGACGTACGCGAGATGGTTCGCCTTGCTCGCGCGACCGATGTGGCTCGCCTTGACTTCAACGAAGTTCCCGATGTGAACCTCGTCTTCCAGTCGCGTGCCGGGCCGGATGCGGGCGTAGGGACCCACGCGGCAGCGAGCCCCGATAACCGCCGAGTCGATCAGAGAGAAAGGCTCGATGCGCGTCCCCGGGCCGATTTCGACATTTCGCAGCATACAGTTCGCGCCGATCTCGACGCCATCGGCCAGCTTCACGTCGCCCTCGAACACGCAATTTACATCGAGGCACACATCGACGCCGCAATCGAGATTTCCCCGTATGTCGAGTCGCATCGGATCCACGACGCCGACCCCTTGTTCAAGCAGGCGGTGCGCGCACCGCCACTGGAAGATGCGCTCGAGTTGCGAGAGTTGCGCCCGGCTGTTGACGCCCTGCGTTTCCCGTGCGTCCGGCGCTCTGACGGCATCAACGGCAACGCGGTCCGCAAGTGCCATCGCCACCACATCGGTAAGATAGTACTCGCTTTGGGCGTTACGGTTCTCGAGCCGCGAGAGCCAGCCCGGCAGACGCACGGTGGGCAGCGCCATCACGCCGGTGTTGACTTCGCGGATCTTGCGCTGGGCAGCCGTCGCATCATCGTTCTCGACTATACCCATGATCCGGCCGCGCTTGTTGCGGAGGATTCGGCCGTAGCCGTCCGGGACGTCGAGCTCAGCCGTGAGCACTGCGACGCGATCGCCTTGTCCGTCGAGCAACGCCCGCAGTGTCTCCGCACGGATAAGCGGCACGTCACCATACAGCACGAGGGTGGTGCCGGAACTGCCGAGATAGGGCAGCGCCTGCTGCAGCGCATGCCCGGTACCGAGTTGCGGCTCCTGCTTTACAAGCGCGATGTCTGAAGCCCCGATGGCTTGCGGGACCTCTTCTCCACCGTGGCCGTAGACCACGCAGATGCGTTCCGCGTTGAGCTTCCGGGCCGTGTCGATGACGTGCAGAATCAGCGGCCGCCCCGCCAGCAGATGCAGCACTTTGGGCCGCCCCGAAAACATGCGCCGGCCCTTGCCTGCCGCCAGAATCGCGACGTTCAGTCTCATGCGGGAATTATCGCATAGTGCCGCTTGTCCGCAGCGCCATGTAACGCGCGACGGCCCGCGCCTGGTCCGCGCTCAGGTGCAGCCCCGCCTTGGTACGCCGCCAAAGCACATCCCCGTCAGCGCGCGCCCACTCGCGATCCATGAAGTAGTCGACCTCGCGCGCGTAGAGCGCGGCGCCGAAATGCTCGCCCAGGTCATCGATTGAGCGCGCCCCTCCAAGCACGCCCGGGCAAAGAGACCCGTGGCGGCGCGCGAGCGTCATGAGGAGGGTCGCGGGCAGGGCAGGGTGCCGTTGCGCGAGGTCGCGCACATAGGCCTCGAGTCCACCCGCCATGTCACCGCCGGGCAGCCTCGCGCTTCCGGTCCAAGGCCGGCCCAGGTCCGGAAACCATGGCGCCAGCTTGCGCAGCGCCTGCTCGGCGAGCCGCCGATAGGTGGTGATCTTGCCGCCGAACACCGACAGAACCGGCGGCTCACGGGGCCCTCCATCCACCCGCAGAACGTAATCGCGCGTGACCTCGGAGGGGTTCGCCGCACCGTCGTCGAATAGCGGCCGGATGCCACAATAGCTCCAAACCACTTCCTCCGTTTTCAGCTGCCGCGTGAAATAGCGGTTCACCGCGCGGATCAGATAACTCTCTTCCGCCGCGCTTGGAGCGCAGGGGCCCGGTCTGCCGGCAAGTTCTACATCGGTGGTGCCGATCAAGGTGTAGTTCCGCTCATAGGGGTAGACAAAAATGACGCGGCGGTCCTCGTTCTGCAGGATAAACGCGTGATCGCTGTCGTAGAGCCGCGGTACGATGACGTGGCTGCCCTTGACCAGTTTCAGATTGAACGGCGCCGCAAGGCCCATGACCTCCTCAAGAAATAGCCGGGCCCAGGGTCCGGTGACATTGGCCAACGCCCCGGCACGAATCTCCGTCGATGTGCCGTCCGCTGCGCTCAGGCTTACCTGCCACGCTTTACCTTCGCGTCGCGCGGACGTGCATTCGGTTCTGGTAGATATCGTTGCACCGGCATCGGCGGCGGCGCGCGCGGTGAGCACAACCAGGCGCGCATCATCGACCCAGCAGTCGGAATAGACGAAACCCTTGACCAGGCCCGGCTTGAGCCCCACACCGTACGGACTTCGCGTCAGATCAATCGCCCGCGAACCGGGAAGGGTCTGGCGGCGCGCAAGATAATCGTACAAGAAGAGGCCGGCGCGGATCACCCAGGCCGGACGCAACTGGGGAACGTGCGGCATCACGAATCGCATCGGGTGCACGATGTGCGGCGCGCTTCTGAGAAGTACTTCGCGCTCGGCGAGCGCCTCGGCAACCAATCGAAAGCGGTATTGTTCGAGATAGCGCAGGCCGCCGTGAATGAGCTTGCTGCTCGCGGAGCTCGTTGCGGAACCGAGGTCGTCTTTTTCGACCAGAAGCACCTTGAGTCCGCGCCCCGCGGCGTCGCGAGCAATCCCGACGCCGTTGATGCCGCCGCCTACCACAAGCAAGTCGACATATTCCGGATGCGCGGTGTCCATATGCGACAAGGGCGGCGCAATGCCGCCCCCGGAGAACGGGTTGAACCGCCTACACGGCCGCGGATTCGAAGCCAAAACGGCTGCGCGATGCGACTGCCGCTATCTCTTCTTGCGCAGTTTCTGGATTGCCGCCAGTTGCGCGACCGCCGCGGCGAGCTCCGCCTGCGCTTTGGCGATCTCCAGCTTCGAGGTGCGGTTCTGCATTGCTTCCTCGGCCTGTTTTTTCGCTTCCAGCGCCTTCGCCTCGTCCAGATCATGGCCGCGGATCGCCGTGTCCGCAAGCACCGTCACCACTCTGGGTTGAACCTCGAGGATGCCGCCGGCGACGAAAATAAACTCTTCCCCGCCGCCGCCTGCCGGTTTGATGCGCACTTCACCCG
Source organism: Betaproteobacteria bacterium (assembly GCA_016202605.1). Taxonomy (GTDB): domain Bacteria; phylum Pseudomonadota; class Gammaproteobacteria; order Burkholderiales; family SG8-41; genus DSOT01. The sequence goes on along the minus strand of JACQOJ010000065.1, from coordinate 42,282 downwards.
GTTTAATGCGGGTGATCAACGGTGTGTGGCGAGGGTAAATTCCGAGCTCGCCCACCTCGCCGGGCAGCACCACGAACTCCGCCTCGCCCGAGTAGATCGACTCCTCGGCGCTGACGACGTCGACATGCAGGGTGTTTGCCATATCCGCTTCGCTAGTGAACGAGTGAACGAGCGAATGAGTGGAGGGAGGATTCCCGACGCCTTCGCTCCTTCGCGCCTTCACTGCAGTGTTTTTGCCTTCTCGAAAGCTTCCTCGATGGCGCCGACCATGTAGAAAGCCTGCTCGGGCAGCTGATCACACTCGCCGTTGGCGATCATCTTGAAGCCTTTGATCGTCTCCTTGAGCGGCACGTACTTGCCCTTCTGGCCGGTAAACACCTCGGCAACGTTAAAAGGCTGCGACAGGAAACGCTGGATCTTGCGCGCACGCGCAACCACCAGCTTATCCTCGGGAGAAAGTTCGTCCATCCCGAGAATCGCAATGATGTCGCGCAACTCCTTGTAGCGCTGCAGGGTCGCCTGCACCAGCCGCGCAACGGTATAGTGCTCCTCGCCGACGACGTGCGGATCAAGCTGGCGCGAGGTGGAGTCGAGCGGGTCCACCGCAGGGTAGATGCCGAGCGAAGCGATGTCGCGGGAAAGCACGACCGTGGAATCGAGATGGCCGAAGGTGGTTGCCGGCGAAGGATCGGTGAGGTCGTCCGCCGGCACGTATACCGCCTGGATCGAGGTGATCGATCCGGTCTTCGTTGACGTGATGCGTTCCTGCAGGCGTCCCATCTCTTCCGCGAGCGTCGGCTGATAGCCCACGGCCGACGGCATCCGCCCGAGCAATGCCGATACTTCGGTGCCGGCGAGCGTGTAACGGTAAATGTTGTCGATAAACAGCAGCACGTCGCGACCCTCATCGCGGAACGCCTCGGCCATGGTGAGCCCGGTAAGCCCCACGCGCAGCCGGTTGCCGGGGGGCTCGTTCATCTGGCCGTAGACCAACGCGACCTTGTCCAGCACTTTTGAGTCCTTCATTTCGTGATAGAAGTCGTTGCCCTCGCGCGTGCGCTCTCCGACGCCGGCGAACACCGAGAAACCCGAATGCTCGATCGCGATATTGCGGATGAGTTCCATCATGTTTACCGTCTTGCCCACGCCCGCACCGCCAAACAGGCCGACCTTGCCGCCTTTCGCGAAGGGACAGATCAGGTCGATTACCTTGATGCCGGTTTCCAGCAGCTCCTGGGATGGCGACAGCTCCTCAAAGCTCGGGGCCTTGCGATGGATCGACATCGTCTTCTCCGCCCCGATGGGCCCCGCCTCGTCGATCGGCCGCCCGAGAACATCCATGATGCGCCCCAGGGTCTTCGGCCCGACCGGCACCAAAATCGGCGCGCCGGTGTTGATCACCGACATGCCGCGCCGCAGCCCGTCCGAAGAACCCAGTGCGATAGTGCGCACCACCCCGTCACCGAGCTGCTGTTGCACTTCGAGCGTAAGCTGCAGGCCTTCCATGGTCAGCGCGTCGTATATCCTGGGCATGTGCTCGCGCGGGAACTCGACGTCGATCACGGCGCCGATACATTGAACGATTTTTCCTTGACTCATCGTCTGGTCCTAATCAAAGCCACAAATCCCTCTGTCACCACGGTGCTGGATGTGGTGCACGATTCCCCTCACACCGCCGCGGCGCCGCCCACGATTTCCGACAACTCCTTGGTAATCGAAGCCTGGCGCGTCTTGTTGTAAATGAGGGTCAGTTCGTCGATAACGGTGCCAGCGTTGTCCGATGCCGCCTTCATCGCCACCATGCGCGCTGACTGCTCCGACGCCATGTTCTCCGACACCGCCTGATAGATCAATGCCTCGATATAGCGTGTGAGCACCTGGTCGAGGACGTCCTTCGCATCGGGCTCGTAGATGTAGTCCCACGCGCCTTCCGGCGTGCCCAGGTGTTCCCCGGCAAGCGGCAGGAGCTGCTCCATGACCGGTTCCTGTTTCATCGTGTTGACGAACTTGGTGTAGAAGATCAGCAGGCGGTCGAACCGGTCTTCGATATAGCCATCGAGCATGATCTTGACCGCACCGATCAGCTTCTCCATGTGGGGACGATCACCCAGCCCCGTCACGTGCGAGGCGACTTTCGCCCCGAGGCGCTGCATGAAGCCCAGCCCCTTGTTGCCGATAGCGCACACCTCGATGCCTTCCCCCTCGACTTCCCACTCCTTCATCCTGCTGAGAGCAAGCCTCAGCACGTTGGTGTTCAGCCCGCCGCAAAGGCCCTTGTCGGTCGTCACGACGATCATCCCCACGCGCCGCACCGTGTCGCGCTCCACGACGAAGGGATGGCGATATTCGGGGTTCGCGTGGCTGATGTGAGCGGCGACGTTGCGGATCTTTTCGCCGTAAGGCCGCGCCATGCGCATGCGCTCCTGCGCACGGCGCATTTTGGATGCGGCAACCATCTCCATCGCCTTGGTGATCTTGCGCGTGTTTTGCACGCTCTTGATCTTGTTGCGTATTTCCTTCGACCCGGGCATCGCTTGCCTTTATTCAGCCGCGCGCCGCATTGCGGCGTGACGACAGTGTCTTGCTGTTGCGCTTCCGCTCAATACGTGGCACTGCTCTTCCAGTCCTTCACCGCCTGGTGCAGCAAATCCTCGTCTTCCTTGGAAAGATCCTTGGTGCTCTCGATTCGCTTCACAAGGTCGCCGTACTTGCCTTTAAGGTAGTCGCGCATGGAGCGCTCGGCAAAGAGCGCTTTCTTGACATCGATGTCGTCGAAATAGCCGTTGTTGACCGCAAACAGCGTCAGCGCTATTTCCCACACCTGTAGCGGCTCGTATTGCGGCTGTTTCATCAGCTCGGTCACCATGCGGCCGCGCTCCAGCTGCTTGCGCGTTGCCTCGTCCAGATCCGACGCAAACTGCGCGAACGCGGCGAGTTCGCGGTACTGGGCGAGGGCGAGACGAACGCCTCCGCCCAGCTTCTTGATCACCTTGGTTTGTGCGGCGCCGCCGACCCGCGACACGGAGATGCCCGCGTTGATCGCTGGCCGGATGCCGGCATTGAACAGATCGGTCTCGAGAAAGATCTGCCCGTCGGTAATCGAGATCACGTTCGTCGGCACGAACGCCGTCACGTCGCCGGCCTGTGTTTCAATGATCGGCAGCGCCGTCAGGGAACCCGTCTTCCCCTTGATTTCGCCGTTGGTGAACTTCTCGACATAATCCTCGTTCACGCGCGCGGCGCGCTCCAGAAGCCGGGAATGCAGGTAAAAAACGTCGCCCGGATAGGCCTCCCGCCCCGGGGGCCTGCGCAGCAGCAACGACACCTGTCGATACGCCCACGCCTGCTTGGTCAGGTCGTCATAGATGATCAGCGCGTCCTGTCCGCGGTCGCGAAAATACTCGCCCATGGTGCAGCCGGAATAGGGCGCGATGTACTGCATCGCGGCCGATTCGGAAGCCGAGGCCACGACCACGATCGTGTAATCCATGGCGCCGTGTTCCTCGAGCTTGCGGATGACGTTCTTTATCGAAGACGCTTTCTGGCCCACCGCGACGTAAATGCAAAAGAGATCCTTGCCCTGCTGGTTTATGATAGTGTCGATGGCCACCGCGGTCTTGCCCGTCTGGCGGTCGCCGATGATAAGTTCGCGTTGGCCGCGGCCGATGGGCACCATCGAGTCAATGGACTTGAGCCCGGTCTGGACCGGCTGCGACACTGACTTGCGGGCGATGACCCCGGGAGCGACCTTTTCGATCACATCCGTCCTCTTCGCGTTGATCGGACCCTTGCCGTCGATCGGCTGGCCGAGCGCGTCCACAACGCGGCCCATCAGCTCGGGCCCGACGGGAACCTCCAGAATCCGCCCGGTGGTCTTGACGGTGTCCCCTTCGGAGATATGCTCGTATTCGCCAAGCACGACCGCGCCCACCGAGTCGCGCTCGAGGTTGAGCGCGAGGCCAAAAGTGTTCTTCGGAAATTCCAGCATCTCCCCCTGCATCACGTCGGCAAGACCGTGAATGCGGCAGATGCCGTCCGTCACCGAAATGACCGTGCCCTGAGTGCGCGCTTCAACCGTGCTCGCGAGGTTCTGGATCCGGCTCTTGATGAGTTCGCTGATCTCGGATGGATTGAGTTGCATGAATGACTCCTAGTGGGTAAGCGCTGCCGCCATCGCTTCGAGGCGGCCGCGCACCGTCGCATCGATAACCTTGTCGCCGACGAGAATCTTGACGCCGCCGATTAGCTGCGGGTCGATTTCGACTTTGGCGCTCACTTTTCGCCGATACTTGCTTTCAAGCCGGGCCACGAGCCGGGCGACCTGCCCGTCATCGATGGGCAGCGCCGAAATAATCCGCGCCTCCAAAATGCCCTCGTGCTGGCGGCGTAGCTCCTCGTAGAGCGTGCGGATCTGGGGCACGATTTCCAGCCGACCATTCTGGATCAGGACCTGCACGAAATTGCGGCAGGCTCCGTCGAGCTGGACCCCGACCACGCTCAACACGATGCTCTCGAGCTGCTGCGCGCTCACGTTGGGATCCCGGATGCCGGCCAGCATGCCGGGATCGCTGATCACGAGATCGAGCAGGGCCAGCGCTTCCGTCCATTCGCCGATATGGGACTCCTCGCGCGCAAGCTTGAATACCGCTTCAGCGTACGGGCGCGCGATGGTTGTGAGTTCCGCCATGGGGCCGGCTAGAGTTGGGCTTGCACGCTGGCAAGCAGATCGGCGTGCGCCTTCGCATCGACCTCGCGCTTCAGAATCTGCTCCGCACCGGCGACGGCGAGCATCGCGACCTGCGTTCGCAGCATTTCTCTTGCCCGCGCGATCTCTTGGTCGATTTCGGCTTTCGCCCCCGCCAGGAGGCGCTCGCCTTCGGCCCGCGCGGTGTTCTTGGCTTCATCGATGATCTGGGCGGCGCGCTTATCCGCCTGGGCCAAAGCATCTTGCGCCTGGTTTCTCGCCTCGCGCAGCATCTCGGCGGTGCGCTGGGCGGCGAGCTCCAGATCCTGCCTGCCACGCTCGGCGGCCGCGAGTCCGTCCGCGATGTGTTTCTGGCGCGCCTCAATCGCCCGCATCAGGAACGGCCAGACGAATTTCGCCGTGAACCAGATGAAGATCGCGAAAGTCGCTGCTTGCGACAGCAGCGTCAAATTGATGTTCATAGTGTCCCTCTAACCGCGATCAAAACGGCGCGCGCGGGCACTAGCCCTGGATCACCGCGAGCAGGGGATTGCCGAAAGCGAACAGCATTGCCAGCCCGACGCCGATGATGAACGAGGCATCGATCAGGCCGAGCAGCAGGAATACCTTCACCTGCAGTTGCGGCATCAATTCCGGTTGGCGCGCCGCGCCTTCGAGAAAGCGGCTTGCCATGATGCCGATGCCGATACATGCGCCGGCGGCGCCGAGCCCGATCATGAGGCCGATTCCGATGCCGGTGTAGGCCTGGATCATGGCCAGCAGTTGCAGTTTTTCCATTTTGATTTCCTTTCTTGAGCGGGAGAAACAGGATTGGTCGAACGGGTCAGTGGCTCTCGTGAGCCATCGACAGATAAACGATGGTCAACACCATGAAGATAAAAGCCTGCAGCACCACGATGAGAATATGGAAAATCGCCCAGCCGGCGCCGAGAATCGCCCCCAGGACGGTCCCCGCCAGCCCGGTCGCCGCCCACATGCCGAGCAGCATGAAGATGATTTCCCCCGCGTACATGTTCCCGTAGAGCCGCAGCGAGTGCGACAATGGCTTGGACACGTATTCGACCAGGTTAAAGAGGAGATTGAACACGAGCAGCAGCGGCGCGAGCCAGAGGGGCTTTACGCCGAAAGGAGCGCAGAAAATTTCGTGCAGCCATCCGCCCGCTCCTTTCACCTTCACGCCATAGAAGATCATGAGCGTCCAGACCGAGAGCGCCAGGGCAAACGTGGTATTGACGTCCGCCGTCGGAACGCCCTTCCAGTTATGCTGGTGAAATATGTTCTCGTAGAGCCACGCCATGATATCGATGGGAAGAAAGTCCATCGCGTTCATGAGCAGCACCCACACGAACACGGTCAGGGCCAGCGGAGTGATGAAGCTCCGGTTGCCGTGAAAGATGCCTTTCACCTGGTCGTCCACAAACTCCACCAGCAACTCGACAAACGCTTGGCGTCTGCCCGGCACCCCCGATGTCGCGCCGCGCACCACCCACCACATGAATCCGAAGCCGACCACCCCGAGCAAAACTGACGTTACCAGTGTATCCAGGTGCAGCGTCCAGAACGGGCCTTCGCCGAGGGAAATCGTGCGGTTGGTGAGGTGGTGACCGACATAGGCGGTCGGCGTCAATTCCTGGGCAGCCATCTTGATCCCTGTTGTCCTATCGCTCGCGTACAAAAAAAGCCGTGCTGAACAAAATCACTGTCAGGAAAAACGTCGCAAAAAAAGCCACCAGTTGGATTTGTTTATAGTTCCCCAACACCAACCACAGCTGGATGACGATCAGCGCTACCTTGCTGGCTTCAGCCCTGAACAGAGCACGCAGAGTCTCCCCCGGCGTTCTCGCCGCGCTCCGCGACCCAACCCACCCAAACACCGCGCCAGCAGTCAAGTTGATGAGCCCCCCCAGAAACGCGGAGACGGCGCCGTGGATGCCTTGCCATAAGCCTCCGATCAGGGCTGATACGGCGGTGGCGCAAAGCAGCCACAGCAGAGCGGTGCGGATAGGCTTGCCCTCGACCGGGAGAGCCACGGAATCACGCGCGAATTAAACCTGAAAATTATACGCTGTCACCGACTATTACGTCAAAACCAACGCGACGACGACGCCATGCCCGCGCGCGGATTTAATTCCCGCGCGCGAGCCGGGCGAGGAGCGTATCCAGCTGATCGAGACTGCGATAGCTGATAATGACCCGGCCCCGGCCGGGTTTCGCGCTCGACCGGATCTGTACCATCGTGCCTAGATGGTTCGACAGTTCCTCTTCAAGCCGCAGGACATCGCGATCCACCCGCGCGCGCCGCGTCGGGGCTGTCGGTTTTGCGGAAATGCTCGCGCGGCGCTCGACCTCGCGAACGGATAGTTGTTTCTGTGCCGCCTCGCGCGCAAGCTCGATCTGCCGCGCCACGGGCAGCGTCAGCAGCGCCCTTGCGTGTCCCATGCTCAGCCGCCCATCGGCCAGCAACTCGCGCACCGGCGGCGCAAGCTCGAGCAGGCGCAGCAGATTGGTCACGCCGGAACGCGAGCGGCCGAGCGCCGCCGCTGCCTCCGCATGTGTCATGCCGAACTCATCGATCAGTCGCTGGACCCCGCTGGCCTCCTCAAGCGGATTTAAATCCTCCCGCTGGATGTTCTCGATCAGGGACACCGCCACTGCCTGGCGGTCCGGCACCTCTCGCACCAGCGCCGGAACTGCGCCAAGGCCCGCAAGCCGCGCCGCCCGCCACCGCCGTTCACCGGCAATGATCTCGTAGCGCCCGTCGGACATGGGCCGCACGAGGATCGGCTGCATCACGCCTTGCGCCTTGATCGAATCCGCAAGCTCGGCGAGCGCGCCCTGATCCATGCGCGTGCGCGGCTGGTACTTGCCGGGCAGAAGCGATTCGACGGCGAGGTTTCGCAATTCCTCGGCCGAAGCGCGCTCGTTTTCTCCACCCAAGAGCGCGTCGAGCCCGCGCCCCAATCCTCTCATTTTTGCCATCGCTGTGCCTTCCCTACGCGGTCTGCGCGCGGCGGTTGAGGATTTCCCCGGCGAGCGCCAAGTACGCCTGCGCGCCTTTGGAGTTCTTGTCAAATTTCAGGCCGGGGACTCCAAAGCTCGGGGCTTCCGCAAGGCGCACGTTGCGCGGTATCACCGTGCGGTAGACCCGGTCGCCGAAGTGCTCGATGAGCTGCGCGGAGACCTGCTGTGCAAGCGTATTGCGCGCGTCGTACATGGTTCTCAGCAGTCCCTCGATCTGCAGTTCGGGATTGAGGTGCTGGCGCACTTTTCTGATTGTCGCGACCAAGTCGCTCAAACCTTCGAGCGCATAGTACTCGCATTGCATCGGGATCATGACCGCCTGCGCGGCCGCGAGCGCATTCACGGTCAGCAGATTGAGCGCCGGAGGGCAATCGATGAGGATGAATTCGTAGGCGCCTTCAACCTGCGCGAGCGCTTCCCGGAGCCTCGCTTCGCGCCGCTCCATCTCGACCATCTCGACCTCCGCGCCGGCCAGCTCGCGATTGGCCGGAATGAGATCGTAATCGCCGTTCGCCGAGCGCGCACGCACCTCCGTGATCGCGCGTACTCCGAGCAGCACTTGATAGATCGTCGCGGCGAGATTGCGTTTGTCAACACCGCTGCCCATCGTCGCGTTGCCCTGCGGATCGAGATCGACCAGCAACACGCGCTGATGCGCCGTCGCCAGGCTGGCGGCGAGGTTCACTCCCGTCGTAGTCTTGCCGACACCGCCCTTCTGGTTGGTTATCGCCAGGATCTTCGCCACCGGTCGCTCTCAGGCGGGCCGGACCAGGACCAGATGTCGTTCGGCTCGCACACCCGGTACCTTGAGCGGGATAATCCGCTGCACCGCGAACCCCTGCGGGAGGAGCGCAAGCTCCTCATGGGGGTAGACCCCCTTCATCGCCGCCATCACCCCGTCCGCCTTGCACAGTCTGGCGCCAAGCGCGACAAACTCCGCCAAGTCAGACAAAGCACGGGAGACAACCACGTCGAATCGCTTCGGGGGCGTCCATCGTTCGACGCGCTCGCATACCACGTCGGCATTTTTCAGATGGAGTTCGATGACAGCCTGCTTGAGGAATGCCGCCTTTTTGTGTGCACTGTCAACCAGCGTCACCTGCGCCTGTGGCAGCGCGATCGCGAGCGGAATGCCCGGCAGCCCGGCGCCGCTGCCGACATCGACTATGGTCTTCGCCCCGACGTATGGAATTATCGCAAGACAGTCGAGCAGGTGATGGCTCACCATGCGCGGCGTTTCGCGCACCGCAGTCAGGTTGTAGGCCCTGTTCCATTTCTGCAGCAGCGCTACGTAATCGATGAGTCGTTGCATCGCCTCCCGGGGCAGGTTGAGGCCCAACTCGGTCGAGCCCTGCGCGAGCTTCGCGGCAAGGCTCATGCGCTTTTCTTCTGTTCAGCAAGTCCTCGCTTCAAATGAACCAGCAGCACCGAAACTGCCGCGGGCGTCACACCCGAAATTCGCGCCGCCTGCCCGATAGTCGCGGGCCGGATCTTGTTGAGCTTCTGCTGTACTTCGACCGAGAGCCCGTTTAGCTTCGTATAGTCCAGATCGGGCGGCAGCCGGGCGTTTTCGTAGTATTGATTGCGCTCGATTTCCCCGCGTTGGCGCTCAATGTAGCCCCGGTACTTCGCCTGGACGTCAACCTGCTCGGCTACCCGCGCATCCTCAACCGCCGGTCCCGCGCCGGGCAACGTCATGAGCGCCGCATACGTGACATCCGGGCGGCGCAGCAGATCCGCAAGCGCGTATTCGCGCTCCAGCGGCTGTCCCAGTACGCGCTCGGCCGCCGCGGGGGGCAGGAGCTTCGGATTGACCCATGTCGACTTGAGGCGCTCCTGCTCGCGCGCTATGGCGTCGCGCTTGCTGCAGAATGCGGCCCACCGCCGATCGCCGACGACCCCGAGCCGGCGACCGGTCTCGGTGAGCCGCAGATCCGCGTTATCCTCGCGCAGGCTCAGCCGGTACTCCGCCCGGCTCGTGAACATGCGATAAGGCTCCGACACGCCGCGCGTGATCAAGTCGTCGACCAAAACGCCAAGATACGCCTGGTCGCGTCGCGGGTGCCACGCCTCGCGTTCGCGGACGGCGAGGGCGGCGTTGACCCCGGCAAGCAATCCCTGCGCCGCGGCCTCCTCGTACCCGGTGGTGCCGTTAATCTGACCCGCGAAGAACAACCCCGTTACCGCTTTCGTTTCGAGCGAGCCTTTGAGCCCGCGCGGATCGAAATAATCGTACTCGATGGCATACCCGGGGCGCGTGATGTAGGCGTTTTCAAGCCCCCTGATGGATCGCACCAGCGCGTACTGCACGTCGAACGGCAGGCTGGTTGATATGCCATTGGGATAATACTCGTTGACTGTGAGGCCTTCGGGCTCGAGGAAGATCTGGTGCGATAGCTTCGTGGCGAAGCGGTGGATTTTGTCCTCGATCGACGGGCAATAGCGCGGGCCGACTCCCTCGATAACCCCGGTGAACATGGGGGAACGGTCGAGACCGCTGCGAACGATGTCGTGCGTGCGCGCGTTGGTGTGGGTAATCCAGCACGGCACTTGCGGCGGATGCTGCTCCCGGCTACCCAAGAAAGAGAATGCCGGCGTCGGATCGTCGCCCGGCTGAGCAGACATGACCGAGAAATCGATGCTGCGTCCGTCAATTCGCGGCGGCGTTCCGGTCTTCAGCCGCCCCGCGGGCAGATTGAGTTCTCGCAACCGCCGGGCAAGGCTCACCGCAGACGGGTCGCCGGCGCGCCCGGCTTCGTAATTCCGCAGCCCGACATGGATCAGCCCGGACAGGAAAGTCCCGGTGGTGAGCACTACGGCACGGGCTGCGAAACGGACCCCGAGCTGTGTCACCACGCCGGTGACACGATCCCCATCAAGGGTGAGATCATCAACCGTCTGCTGAAAAAGCCGCAAGTTGGGCTGGTTTTCCAACCGGCTGCGAATCGCCTGCTTATAAAGCAGCCGGTCGGCCTGCGCGCGAGAGGCACGGACAGCCGGGCCTTTCCGGGAATTGAGAACACGGAACTGGATCCCGGCCTCATCGGCCGCCGTGGCCATAACCCCGTCCAGCGCATCTATCTCTTTGACTAAATGGCCTTTTCCTATGCCGCCGATCGATGGATTGCACGACATCTGGCCGAGCGTTTCGACACTGTGAGTCAACAGCAAGGTACGGCAGCCCAAGCGGGCGCTTGCGAGCGCGGCCTCGGTGCCTGCGTGCCCGCCGCCCACTACAATTACGTCAAATTTTTCAGGGTATTGGATCAATATCGGTGCCTGCTCGCTGGACATCATCATACCGGATCCGTAAGCAAAAATGAACTCCCGTCACGCCCGAACCAGGTAGGTTTCACGTGAAACCTTGCTTTGTCGAGCGCCAGAACCGCCCTCTCGTGATCTCGGCCGCGGATGGTGCGATCACTTCCCGATGCAAAATCGCGAAAAAATCTCCCCCAGCAAGTCATCCGCGGTAAATTCGCCGGTGATGCAGGAAAGTGCCTCCTGCGCCAGCCGCAATTGTTCGGCCAGCAATTCGAATTGCTCACCGAGCGAGGATGCCTCTTGCAGGTGCTCCTGCGCGCGCCTCAGCGCCTCGACATGCCGCTCCCGTGCAAGGAAGAGGCTTTCCCCGGTGCTGTGCCATCCTACCGTCTCCAATAGCTCTCTGCGGAGCAGCTCCAGCCCCTTTCCTGTCTTGGCGGACAACCAGACCGCAGCGCCACCGGGATGCCGATCTACGGCTGCCGCACGTGGTAGGAGATCGATCTTGTTGTATACGCGTATGCGGGGCAGCCTCCCTGGCAGCCGGCCCAATATTTCTCGATCGGCTGCGGTTTCGCCGATGGTGGCATCAATTAACAGCAGCACCACATCCGCCCTCTCAATTGCGTCCCACGTGCGCGAGATGCCTATTTTTTCGACGGGATCGTCCGACTCGCGCAGGCCTGCGGTATCTATGATATGCGCCGGCACGCCGTCGATGTCTATGGCCTGGCGGATGGCGTCGCGGGTGGTCCCGGGCACTTCCGTAACGATGGCAAGCTCCTCCCCCGTCAAGCGGTTGAGGAGGCTGGACTTGCCCACGTTCGGCTGCCCCGCCAGCACGACGTGCATGCCCTCCCTCAGCAAGCTTCCTTGCCGCGTAGCTTCGAGGACCGCTTCGACCTGGGTTTCCAGTTTCCGCAAACGTCCTTCCGCGTCCGATTGTCTCAGGAAATCGATTTCTTCCTCGGGGAAATCAAGCGTGGCTTCGACGAGCGCACGAAGATCGATCAGCTCAGATATAAGCCATTGAATTTCTTTTGAAAATAGCCCGCACAACGAGCGCACCGCGCCGCGCGCGGCGTGTGCGGTGGCAGCGTCGATAAGGTCAATCACGCTTTCCGCTTGCGCGAGATCGAGCTTCCCGTTGAGAAATGCTCTTTTGGTAAACTCTCCCGGCTCAGCGACGCGAGCGCCCAAATCCAGGCACCGCTCAAGCACCAAACGCAGCACAACGGGCCCGCCATGCCCGTGAAGCTCCAACACGTCCTCGCCGGTATAAGAATGCGGGGCGGGAAAATAGAGCGCGAGCCCCTGGTCAATCGCCGCACCCCGAGCGTCGCGAAATTGGGCGAGCACCGCGCAGCGTGGCGGAAGCGGCTTTTCGACGAGACTGCGCGCCATTCCGCCAAGAGCAGGACCCGAAATCCGGATAACGCCGACACCGCTTCTGCCGGGGGGGGTCGCCAGCGCGGCGATAATGTCTCTCGATGGCATGGCCGCGGGCGGCTCCCGGCGGATGTCCTACTCTTTGCCCGACGGCTTGAGATTTGCTCGCTCAAGCACTCGGTTGATGTGCCACTGCTGGGCGATCGACAGGACGTTGTTCACCAGCCAATAAAGCACGAGGCCTGCGGGAAAGAAAAAGAAGAAAACGCTGAAAGCGACAGGCATGATCTTCATCACCTTCGCTTGCACCGGGTCGGGCGGCTCCGGATTGAGTTTGGTCTGGATGATCATGGTCGCGCCCATGAGAATCGGCAAAACGAACCATGGGTCCGGCGTGGAAAGATCATCGATCCACAACATGAACGGGGCGTGCCGCAACTCTACGCTCGCGAGAAGCACCCAGTACAGCGCGATGAAGACCGGTATCTGGACCAGTATCGGCAGACAACCTCCCAGCGGATTGATTTTCTCCGTCTTGTAAAGCTCCATCATCGCTTGCTGCATGCGCTGCCGGTCGCTGCCGTACTGTTCCTTGAGCCTTTGCAGCTTGGGTGCCAGCACCCGCATCTTCGCCATCGAGCGATAGCTTGCTTCCGAGAGCGGATAGAACAGGAGCTTTATGATGATGGTAAGCACTATGATCGCGAATCCCCAGTTTCCCACCCACTGGTTGAGCCAAGCAAGGACCCAGAACAGCGGCACGGCAATCACCGTCAACCACCCGTAATCAACAGTGAGGTCGAGTCCCGGAGCCAGTTTGTCGAGCTTGTCCTGCTCTTGCGGCCCGGCGTAGAGCGGGACGGTCAGCGCGCTGCTGGTCCCCGGCTCTATCGTCCCCGCGGGGACGATCACCCCCGCCGCATATAAACCTCCGTCCAGTCGCCGCACGTAAAACTCCCGATCTGCCCCGCTGCTGGGCAGCCAGGCGCTCAGAAAATAGTGTTGCAGCATCGCGATCCAGCCATCGCTGCTGTTCTTGGGGTACGTGGCTTTGCCTTTATCGATATCGGCGAACGCGATCTTCTGAAATTTCTCCTTGTCAGTGTAGATTGCCGCCCCCGTATAAGTGGGCAGCATCGCGGAATCGCCGACCGGCGGCTTGCTGTCACGCAACAACTGAAAGTACCCAAACGGGCGCACCGGCGCTGCGCTGCCATTCCTGATCTCATAGGAAACGTCGATCAGGTAGCTCCCGCGATGGAATCGGTAGAGCTTCGTGACCTTGACTCCATCCGCCTCCTGCGCCTCGAACTGCACCTCTAAGACTGTTGCTCCGTCGGCGAGCCTGTACCCCCCCGCGCGCGCATTGTAGGTCGTGCGATGATTGGGAAAGGCGTTTCCAATCAGTCCGGACTGCGCCACATAAACATGGTCGGCGCGGTTCTGGAACAACACGAAAGGCTTTGTCTTGTCTTCGGTGTCGCGGTGGCGCTTGAACTCCAGTTGGCGGAGATCTCCGCCGACCGAACTGATCTGGGCTTTCAGAAGATCAGTCTCGACGGTGACTGTATCCCCGGCAGCGAGCGCGGCGCTGCCCTCAGGAGGTTTGGCCGCCTGGCTCGCGAGAAGCTTCTCACCGGGGCTCGGCAGCGCCGGCTGTTCGGCTTTCGATGCCGGCTGCACGCTTGGCGGGGGCGGGGACCGCTGGTCCCGCTGCCAGGCATCGAGCAGCAAGAAAACGGAAAACGCGAAGACAAAGAAAAGGACTAGCCGTTGTGAATCCATCGATGCTACCTGTCATTGCTGCCAGCCGGCCGGCCGCGCTTTATCGCTGCTGGGGCCTCGCCAAAGCCAGCGATGCGTCCGAAGAGCCTTGCGAGCTCCTGCCGGGCCGCCTTGCGATGGGTTCTTGATATCGGGTGCTTGCATAAGACCACAACATCTAGACCAGCAAGACGGGGAACCCACGCCCGGAACTCCGCACGCACGAGCCGCTTACACTGATTTCTGTCCACTGCCCGCTGGATCGCCCTGCGCCCGGCAATAATCCCCAGTCGCGCGGGCGAGGGCGCGCGGGCGAGGGCGCGCATCACAAAAAGAACGCCGTTCTCAACCCGCCCGTGACGGAGCGCGGCCTCAAATTCCTCGCGTCGCCGTAGACGCAAGCGGTTAGACTGGCGAGCCAGTTGAGACGAGCCCCTCTACGCCGTTTGAACCCCGAGCCGGGCGCGGCCCTTTGCCCGCCGGGCGCGGATTACGCTCCGCCCGCCACGTGTTTTCATGCGCGCGCGAAAACCGTGCGTGCGCCGACGGCGCGTCTTGGAAGGTTGGTAGGTTCGCTTCATTTTGGCTTCTGGATGGGAATAAAACTGGCTATTACAACCTCTTTCCCCTTCGTGTGTCAAATCATCGAGCGCTCGGGCGCCTTGTCGGTACGACAGTCCGAACTTGTGGATAACCTTGTCCAAAGCGGCTAAAATTCTTCTGCAGCACCGGCTTTCTCCTGCTTGAGCGAACAATAACCCCTACACCGTTCACGATGAACAGCTTCTGGCGTTACTGTCTTTCCCATTTCGAGAAGGAACTTCCTGCCCAGCAGTTTCAGACCTGGATCAAACCCCTGAAGTTTCATGCGGAGGGTAATGTCCTCACGCTCATTGCACCTAACAGGTTCGTCCTGCAATGGATCCGCGATCGTTTCCTCTCCAAGGTCCAGGAACTCGCTGCCGCGCGTTTTCAGGAACCCGTTGAGGTTAGGCTTTTGCTTTCCCCGAAGGCCGTCAGCACCCCTCCGGCTACAGCCCCTATGGAGGCAAGCCTCGATGGACACGCGCCGCCATCAAGGCCGAGCCACCGGGATATCTCTCGTCTCAACCCGGCTTTTACGTTCGATACCTTTGTAACCGGTAAGGCCAACGAGCTTGCTCGCGCTGCGGCAACGCAGGTGGCAGAGCGGCTCGGTACTGCCTACAATCCGCTCTTTGTATATGGCGGTGTCGGGCTGGGAAAAACACATCTTATCCAAGCCGTCGGCAACGCCGTTCACGCACGCGCTCCGGAGAGCAAGATCCGGTACATCCACGCAGAGCAGTACGTTTCTGATGTAGTCCGTGCCTACCAGCACAAAGCATTCGATGATTTCAAGCGCTACTACCACTCCTTGGATCTTCTCCTGATTGATGATATCCAGTTTTTCAGCGGGAAAAGTCGTACTCAAGAAGAGTTTTTCTATGCGTTCAACGCTCTTATCGAGTCTCACAAGCAGCTCGTAATTACTTGCGATACCTACCCGAAGGAAATCTCCGGCATCGAGAGCAGACTCATATCACGTTTCGGCTGGGGCCTCACTGTCGCCGTCGACCCGCCGGAACTTGAAATGCGCGTGGCTATTCTGATCAAGAAGGCCGAGATAGAAGGTATCACCTTAGATGAAACCGTTGCCTTCTTCCTAGCCAAGCATATCCAGTCAAATGTCCGGGAGCTCGAAGGAGGACTCAAACGAGTTCTCGCCTATGCGCGCTTCTCTGCTCAAGAGCTCTCCGTTGATCTCTGCCGTGATGCCCTTCGCGATCTGCTCGCCATACAGAGTCGCCAAGTTTCAATCGAGAACATCCAGCGCACCGTCGCCGATTATTACAAGATAAAGGTTTCGGAGATGTATTCCAAGAAGCGCAGCCGCAACGTTGCGCGTCCCCGGCAGATCGCCATGGCGCTTGCCAAGGAGCTCACGCAACTCAGCCTTCCGGACATTGGTGAAGCATTCGGCGGGCGCGATCACACAACTGTATTACACGCTTGTAGAAAGGTTGCTCTCCTCCGAACCACGAACAGCGACATCATCCGTGATGTTAATTCTCTGTTGAAGGTCCTGCGCAGTTGATTTTTCGGGAACTCTTTGTGCATATCTTTGCCTCCCGGGGAAAACAGGAATTCCCTTCACATAACATCAACAAGCTATCATGGTTCTTTGCACAAGCTTTCGCGACGTTACAGCCATGATCTTTCAGAAAGATTACACTTGATCACCGCTTCTGCAGCCATTATTAGACTTATTATCTAGAATTATTTCCTATGAAGCTTCTCCAGGCACAGCGCGACGCTCTACTTAAACCTCTCCAGGCGGTAACGGGAATCGTAGAGAAACGGCATACTCTTCCGATTCTTTCAAACGTGCTCATTCGCCGACAGCAGGAACGATTCTGGTTTGTTGCGACAGACCTGGAAATTCAAGCATCGACAGTCTGGGAAGATCAAGAGCATGCAGGCCAGGAGATGAGCCTTACCGTGTCAGCGCGTAAGCTGCAGGATATTCTCCGCGCGCTGCCGGAAAAAGAGGAAGCCGTTCTCGATATCCAGAACAATCGCCTCCAGGTGCGGGCAGGGAAAAGCCGGTTCAATCTGCAGACACTGCCGGCAGCAGATTTTCCAACTCTTGCGGACCCGGGCGCGCTACAGGTGAGCCTGCGCGTTACGCAAAAAGAGTTCCGCGAGTGGTTGCTCCTGGTCCAATTCGCCATGGCGCAACAGGACATACGGTATTACCTCAATGGCTTGCTGCTGGTAGTCGAGGGAGAGAAGATCAAGATGGTCGCCACCGATGGGCACCGACTGAGCTATGCAGCAGGCGTAATTGCCGGACCGCCCGAGAAAAAAGAAATCATCCTGCCTCGCAAGGCGATCCACGAGCTTACGAAGCTTCTCGCGGATGCCGACGAGCCGCTGGACATTGAAGTGTATGCTGCGCAGGTAAAATTCCGCTTTTCGACAATTGAACTTATCACGAAAATCATCGATGGAAAGTTTCCGGACTACACCCGCGTTATCCCGACGAACTACTCACGGTGCGTGATGATAGACCGCCTGGAATTACTCCAGGCACTACAACGAGCCGCGATTCTCTCCAACGAGAAGTTCCGCGGCGTCCGCTGGATGCTTACCGAAAACAGTCTCCGGATTTCCTGTACCAACAACGAGCAGGAGGAAGCACTGGAGGAACTGGACGTGACCTACAATGGCCAGCCGCTGGATGTAGGGTTCAATATCACCTATCTCCTGGACGTGTTAACCAATGTCCAGGGGGAAAAGGTGGAGTGCCTATTTGGTGACGCCAACAGCAGCATGCTCATCACATTACCGGATCTTGCTGAATTCAAATACGTCGTAATGCCGATGCGTATTTGACAGAGTCGAACGGACACGGAAAAAATGACAGAGAGACACGCAGACCCCAAGAACGGCGATGACTACGATGCAAGTAGCATAAAAGTACTAAAGGGCCTCGATGCTGTGCGTAAGCGGCCCGGCATGTACATCGGTGACACCAGCGATGGAACAGGACTCCATCACATGGTCTTCGAGGTTGTAGATAATGCCGTTGATGAGGCGCTCGCGGGCTACTGCAACGAGATAACAATTACTATCCATCCTGATAACTCCGTGAGTGTGGTCGATAACGGGCGAGGTATCCCGACGGAAGTCCATCCGGACGATGACGCCCGACGTTCCTCCGCCGAGGTCGTTATGACCGAACTGCATGCAGGAGGAAAGTTCGATAACAATTCGTACAAGATTGCGGGAGGTCTGCACGGGGTCGGCGTATCGGTAGTAAATGCGCTTTCAGAATGGCTACGGTTGAATATCCGGCGCGACGGAAGGCTTTACCACATGGAGTTCCGCAAAGGTGAGGCGACCGGACCACTGAGAGCGGTGGGGAAAACCGACAAGCGCGGGACCGAAGTACACTTCCTCGCGAGCCGGGAGATATTCGGGAACGTGGAGTATCACTACGAGATCCTCGCCAAGAGGCTGCGGGAGCTCTCGTTTCTCAACCACGGCGTGAAGATCATGCTTATCGACCAACGCTCCGGGAAGGAAGAAAAGTTCGCATTCGGAGGCGGCGTCAAGGGCTTTGTCGAATACATGAATCGCGCGAAGACCACCCTGCACCCCAATATTTTCTATGCCCTCGCCGAAAAGGACGGCATGACAGTCGAGGTCGCGATGCAGTGGAACGACTCCTATCAGGAGTCGATGCAGTGCTTCACCAACAACATCCCGCAGCGAGACGGGGGCACGCACCTCACGGGGTTGCGTGCCGCAATGACCCGGACGCTTAATCAGTATATCGAAGTCAACGAACTCGCCAAAAAGGCAAAAGTCGACACCGCCGGAGACGATATGAAGGAAGGCCTTACGGCCGTCCTCTCCGTAAAGGTTCCCGAACCGAAGTTTTCCTCGCAGACCAAGGAAAAGCTCGTCTCCTCGGAAGTGCGGCCTGTCGTCGAGGAAATCGTCGGCCAGAGGCTCATGGAGTTCCTGCTCGAGAAACCGAACGATGCAAAAATCATTTGCAGCAAGATCATAGATGCGGCGCGCGCGCGCGAGGCGGCGCGCAAGGCGCGGGAACTGACTCGCCGCAAGGGTATCCTCGACTCGTTCGGATTGTCAGGGAAACTGGCAGACTGCCAGGAACGCGATCCCGCACAATGCGAGTTGTACATCGTCGAGGGAGACTCGGCCGGGGGCTCCGCCAAGCAGGGGCGCGACCGCAAGTTCCAGGCCATCCTCCCGCTGCGCGGCAAGATCCTGAATGTGGAGAAAGCGCGCTTTGACAAGCTACTGTCATCGCAGGAAATCACCACGCTTATCAGTGTGCTGGGGACGGGGATTGGCAAGGACGAGTATGCGCCGGAGAAGCTGCGCTACCATCGCATCATCATAATGACCGATGCCGATGTCGACGGTTCGCACATACGCACCCTTCTACTGACGTTCTTCTATCGCCAGATGCCGGAGCTGGTCGAGCGCGGACACATCTTTATCGCCCAGCCCCCGCTCTACAAGCTGAAGCACGGCAAGAGCGAGCGCTATATCAAGGACGAGCACGAGCTCAAGCAGTTCCTGCTGCGGCTCGCGTTATCGGAAGCGGAGCTTTATACGACCGCAGACTCCCCGGCGTTGAGTAAGGAGGCGCTGGAGCACGTGGCCAAGGAATATCTGCTCGCCGAGGCAGTCATCGACCGCGTGAGCAAGCTCATCGACACGGAGGTGCTCCATTCGCTTCTGAAAGAGCCGACGGATCTGGACCTGTCCGACGCGGCAGCCGCACACCAAAGCGCAAGGTCGATAAGCGCGCTCGTCGGAACTCGCGATGTCAGGATCCAGGCAAAAAGCGACGAGAAAACGGAGCGCTACGTGCTCTCCATCAGCCGCACCCAGCACGGCATCGAGCACCATGGCTATATGGACAGCGACTTCGTGCAAAGCGGCGACTATGCACAGGTGAAGCGGACCGCGCAGGTCCTGCAGGGGCTGCTCGGCGAGGGGGCCTATATCAAGCGCGGCGACCAGAGGCAGCCGGTCAAGGAATTCCGCGAAGCGATCGACTGGGTGCTCAACGAGGTGCAGCGCGGCATCACCATCCAGCGCTACAAGGGCCTCGGAGAAATGAACCCCGAGCAGCTCTGGGAGACGACGATGGATCCCAAGACGCGCCGGTTGCTGCGCACACAGATCGAGGACGCGATCACCGCGGACGAGATATTCACGACGCTGATGGGCGATGCCGTCGAGCCGCGCCGCAATTTCATCGAAAGCAACGCTCTCGGTGTGAGGAACCTCGATATCTAGGCGCGGTTGCGGCGGGACTGACCGGTCGGCTTTGGCTTGACTGAACGGCGGCCGGAGGCCGCGGGTTTTGGGGCTTTGGCGTCAGGCGCCTCTTTTGCCCTGCGGCGCGAGGCGCGTGCCGCAGCCCGCGGGGTCTTTGCCTCAAATTCGAAGCCGACTCGTCCGCCCGGGCTGGCCACGAGATACGCCTTGAACTTCCTTCCATTGCGGCGGGAAACAAACCCGGTCAAGAGGTCGGTGCGACCCCCGGCGAGCAGTTTTCTCATCTGCTCGGGTTCGATGGGCTGCTGCAAAATCATTCTCCCCGAACGAAAGTCGCAGGAGCGCGCCGAGCTCACGGCGTCTTCGCAAACGTAGGCCGCTCCGTGTTCGAACACCCGCGCCCCACACTTGGGGCACTTGCCAAGGGGCGTCTGCGAAGAGAAATCCGGTGGTTCGCCCTTTTCGCTGGAACTCGTCCCGAGCCCGAAATCGAATTCGATTCGCAGGTCCGCCGACAGCCGCAACCCGGCGGAAAAAGGTTTCCCTGCTCGGCTGCGGAACCCGGTTAACGGGCCGACGAAGCGCTGCCTGAAAAGCTCGGCGACCTCCTCCGGTGCCCACTCGCGTCCCGACAAAACCCGCCACATCGAAAAATCGCACTTCTGACACTGGAACTTGCGGTAATTTTCCTGGACCAGGCCGCCGCACTTCGGACACGGGGCCGGCACGGTGGCGAAAGCGGTATCCGGGATGTCCCCATTCTTAATGCGCTCGACGAGATCGCGCGTCACCGATTCGATGTGTTCCATGAATTCCTGGCGGCGGAGCTTGTCGGTCTCCATGAGTTTGAGCTGGTATTCCCAGTCGCCGGTCAGCTCGGGGGAGGTGATTTCCGTCACGCCGAAGTGCTTAAGGGCAAACAGGAGCGAGAACGCTTTGGGTGTCGGCACCAGTTCCTTGCCGTTGCGATGCACGTACTCTTCCTGGATCAGCCCCTCAATGATGGCCGCGCGGGTGGCGGGCGTGCCGAGCCCCTTCGCTTCCATCGCCGCGCGCAACTCATCATCCTCCACGAGCTTGCCGGCGCCCTCCATGGCTGAGAGCAGCGTCGCTTCGGTGTACCGGGGCGGGGGCCTGGTCTGGTTCGCGAGAGCGGCGATTTCAAGCACGCACACGTCTTCGCGTGGCGCAACCCGGGGCAGGCTCTCGTTTTCCTCCTGGGATGTCCTGCCATAGACAGCGAGCCAGCCGGGATTCTGCAATATACGCCCCTCAGTCTTGAACTGGTGATCTCCTACTGCGGTGATGCGCAGCGTCTGCAGGGACTCCGCTGCCGGGTAGAACACCGCCAGGAAACGGCGCACCACGAGATCGTAAAGCCTGGTTTCCAGGTCGTTCAAATGTCCTGGCGCCTGCAGGGTAGGGATAATGGCGAAGTGGTCGGAGATCTTCGTGTTGTTAAAGACGCGCTTGTTCGGTTTGGCCCAGCCGTGCTTGAGGATGGCGCCGGCAAACGGGGCGTACGGGGACTCCTCCAGGGCAGAAAGCGTTTTCTTAACCGTGCCCACGTAGTCTTCGGGCAAGGCGCGCGAGTCGGTGCGGGGGTAGGTAAGCACCTTGTGGCGTTCGTAGAGCGCTTGAGCAAGCGACAGCGTTGTCTTGGCCGAGAAGCCAAAGCGGCTGTTGGCCTCGCGCTGCAGGCTCGTGAGGTCGAACAGCAGCGGGGAGAGCTGCGTCGCCGGCTTGGTTTCCTCGCTGACCTTTCCGGTCTTGCCGCGGCAGGCGGCGACGATGAGATCGGCCTCCGTGGCGCTCCACAAACGCTCCGCCCTCTTCTCCGGATCGTCTTCTCTCTTGAACGCCGGATTGAACCATCGCCCGTCATACTCCCCGGCGTCCGCGGCGAATCGCGCGCGCACTTCCCAATAATCCCGGGGCGCGAAATTGCGGATGCGTTCCTCGCGCTCCACCAGAACCGCCAGAGTGGGAGTCTGCACGCGCCCCATGGTCGTTTTGTAAAAACCGCCCTCCCTGGAGTTGAAGGCCGTCATCGCGCGGGTGCCGTTGATGCCTACGAGCCAATCGGCCTCCGAGCGGCATTTTGCGGCGTCGGCAAGCGCAAGCATCGCCTTGTCAGGACGAAGAGCCCCGAACCCCTCCCGAATGGCGGCCGGCGTCATCGACTGCAGCCAGAGACGCTCGATCGGTTTTCTCGACTCCGCGTGCTGCACGATGTAGCGGAAGATGAGCTCCCCCTCCCGCCCAGCGTCACAGGCATTGATGAGACCGGAGACGTCCTTGCGCCGGATCAGTTTCAGCAGGACACCGAGCTGCGATGCGCTTTTGCTGTTGATCGGCGCCAGATCGAAATGGGGTGGAATGACCGGCAGGTGCCGGAAGCTCCACCTGCCGCGCTTGGGATCGAACTGCTCCGGGGCGGACAGCTCAAGCAGGTGACCGACGGCATAGGAGAGCACGAAGTCGTCGCTCTCGTAGTAATTGGTGTGCCGCGTGAAGCCGCCCAACGCGCGCGCGATGTCCGCGGCGACGGAAGGCTTCTCTGCGATAATCAGGCGTTTTCCCATGGCGTTTGTCGGGACACCGGTGACGCACCAGCGAGGTCGTGCCGGCTGGCATCGTCGTCGTGAAAAAAGAGCGCAAGATGATAAGAACAAAAGATGAGGAGCGCAAGCGCGAATCGCGAAGGCGCAAAATCCGCTGTTGTGCGGGCGCGCCGCCCGAGGAACTCGCGTTCAGCGAATACGCTGATAGATTCCGCCGGGCAAGGCGGCGATCACGCCCTTGATCTCGAGTTGTGTCAGCAGCGAAGCGACGAGATCGCTTGCGAGCCCGCTGCGTGCCGACAACGTATCGATGTCACACGGGGCAAACCCGATATGGTCAAGAATCTCGCGCGCATGCGTGTCGGTTTCGTGGGACGCCGAGGGCGCGGGAGCAGGCATCACCACGATCCCGAGTTCTTCGAGAACATCCTGGGCCGTTTCCACGAGCTTTGCGCCCTCTCTGATAAGCTGGTGACAGCCCTTCGCCAGAGGAGCGTGAATCGAGCCCGGCACGGCAAACACCTCGCGTCCCTGGTCGTTGGCAAGCCGTGCGGTGATGAGCGATCCGCTGTGCGCCGCCGCTTCCACCACCAGACAGCCGCGCGCAAGGCCGCTGATCAACCGGTTGCGTCGCGGGAAGTTGGCACCGAGCGGCGGGGTGCCCGGTTGAAATTCCGAGACGAGAGCGCCCTTTGCGGCAAGCTCATGGGCGAGCGCGCGGTTGCGCGCAGGATAGACGATGTCCAGTCCGGTGCCGACGACCGCGACACTGCTCGCCCGGCCGGCCAGCCCGCCGCGATGGGCGGCGGCATCGATGCCCAGAGCAAGCCCGCTCACGATAGTCAGACCGGCGGCGCTGAGCGCGGTCGCGAGGGACTCCGCGATGGCCACGCCCTGGGGGGTCGCGTGTCGACTGCCGACGATCGCGAGCGCCGGCTGATTGAGAACGTTGACCATCCCTTTGACGTAGAGCACGGGGGGCGGATCCGCGATCTGCAGCAGCGCCCCGGGGTAAGTCTCGTCGGCGAGGGTGATGAGGTGATTCGAGGGATCCTCAAGCCAGTTCGCGGCGACCGTCAACCTGTCGCCCGCGCCGCCGTTGCAGATGGCGCTCGCCACCTTTCCGGGCACGATCTTGCTGAGCGAGGCGTGATCCGCAGCGAGAATTTCCTCGGGTGAGCCGAAGACGGCCAGCAGCCGTCTAAACGCAAGGTCTCCGAGACCGGGTAGCAGGCTCAACCGCAACCACGGCTCGAGATCCCTGTCGAGCGCCATTTGACGCCCCCTGAAACGGTCACGCTCCCGCTTTAGCCGGGGCGTATACGAATGGTGGCCCGGCTACGGGTTGGTGATCACGTCGTTAATGCTCACCTGGCGTGACGCCTCCATTATCAGCCCATAGGAGGTGCGGTCGAAGGTTCTGAAAACCATGACCAGGCCGGTGCGCTCACTGGGAAGCCGCGCGAGGTCGCTTTCATTCACCGGACGCTGCTCCGGGTAGAGCGACGCGTCGCGGGGAGTAAGCTCTTCGTTGTAATAAGGACGCGAGCCGTCGTCGCCGGTGAGTCCGCTGCGTCCGTAGAGAGGGGATGTCCGCAATGTATAGCGGGCCGCGCGCTGGTTGGGATAGATGGCCAGCACGTGGCCTACTTCAAGACCATCCTTGCTACCCTTGGACAACGCGACGATGGACTTGGGCCCGGTCTCGAGCAGGCTGCCATAGGTGGAAACGACATGGCCCCTGACGCTCTTCTGGGGTGCGCGCGGGACGTACGCGAAGGTCGGCAATTCTTTCGAGGCGGGAAGCAGTCGGTCATCGCGGTAGATCTCCTGTGTGGATCGCGCAATCTCGATCGTGCTGACTTCGCCAAACTTACGTACCCGCGCCTCGCCCAGGTAAACCGCCTCGTAGCCCAGCGTTTCCCGGGTCTCGGGGTCGATAAGAGGGTCGCCCCGCCGGAAAATCTGCCACGCCGCGCCCTTTTCTTTGGTCAGCCCCTCCACGTATGCGATCTCGCCTGCCCCGATCGCCACGCGGTTATCGGGTGTCGCTATGATCCGGGGCGCGGAATCGAGCTCCGTTTGGCCCACAACCAGCGGCTTGGATAGAAACGGTTCGATGGCGGCAGGCGATATGCTGGGGACGGCTCTTGCGGCGAGCGGCTCCACCCGCACTTTCGGGGACAGTTTCACGGTTCCAAGCTTCTGCAGCCGCAATTGCACCTCCTGCGCCGAGCGATCAAGCACAATGACGTCGCCGGGGTAGATCAGGTGCGGGTTCTTGATCTGGTCTTGGTTCATCCTCCACAACTCCGGCCAGCGCCAGGGTTGTTTGAGAAAGCGCCCGGAGATACTCCACAGCGTGTCGCCCCTGGTCACCGTGTAGGTGTCGGGGGCGTTTTGCTGCAGGTCCGCGGTGGTTGCGGCGACTGCCGGGGCGAGAGAAGCCAGCAGCAAGATGAGCGATATAATTGCGTTAACCATGGAGCTCCCCATGTTCACACCTCGAACCGCATGATTAGGTATTGGTTTAAATTCTGCATCTAGTTGATTAAATTGGCAAGCTTTTTATGGCAATCCTGCCCATCCTGCGTTATCCCGATCCACGACTTCACAAAATCGCCGCGAAGGTGACCCGGGTCGACGCTGAAGTTCGCAAGCTAATCAAAGACATGGCGAAGACGATGTACGCTGCGCCGGGAATCGGGCTGGCGGCTACGCAGGTCGACATCCATAAGCGTGTCATCGTACTCGATATTTCCGAAACGCGCGACCAGTTGCATGTGTTTATCAACCCGGAGGTTCTCGAATCAAGCGGGGAGGCGGAGTGTGAAGAAGGCTGCCTGTCAGTGCCTGGCATTTACGAGAAAGTGCGGCGCGCCCAAAGAGTCAGGGTTGAAGCGCTCGACGCGGAAGGAAAACGGTTTGTCCTCGAAGCGGAGGGGCTCCTTGCGGTCTGCATCCAGCACGAGATGGACCACCTCGTGGGGAAAGTTTTCGTCGAATATCTGTCGCGCCTCAAACAGCAACGCATCGTCGCCAAACTCAAAAAGCAGGTGCGCCAGGCAATGTAGGCTGCGCGCATCGCAGCGGTCGCGCTTTACTGACCCCGGGTCGACGGCGCGAAATGCTGCGTCACCGCTCGCGGCTCCCCGTTGCAAAACCAATTCCATAATGGGCGCATGAATCTCGTATTCGCCGGGACCCCGGAGTTCGCTGCCGTTGCGCTCGAAGCCTTGATCGGTGCGGGGCACACCGTGAAGCTGGTTCTGACCCAGCCCGACCGCCCTGCCGGGCGCGGGCTGAGGCCGCGCTCCTCGGCGGTAAAGCGCGTGGCGCAACGGCACGCACTGCCGCTGCTGCAGCCATCGACGCTGAAGGACGAGGGCACAATTTCAGCGATTTCGGCTCTCCGGCCGGACGCGATGGTAGTTGCCGCCTACGGATTGATCGTGCCTAAGGCCGTGCTTCGGGTGCCGCGGTTGGGTTGCATCAACATTCATGCATCCTTGTTGCCGCGCTGGCGCGGCGCGGCGCCGATCCAGCGCGCCCTGCTCGCCGGCGACGCGACCACGGGCATTACGATCATGCAAATGGACGAGGGGCTCGACACCGGACCGACCCTCCTGCAACACGAGATCGCGATCGGCGCCGACGATACCGCGCAGAGCCTGCACGATCGATTGGCGGCGCTCGGCGCGGAACTTGTCGTGCGCGCGCTGGCAATGCCGCTTACCGCGCGACCGCAGGACGGCGCGCGAGCCACTCACGCTCCCAAGATTACCAGGGAGGAAACGCGCATCGATTGGAACGAGAGCGCGGCCGTCGCGGAACGCAAGGTGCGGGCGTTCACCCCGATTCCCGGCGCGTACACGATGCTCAACGGTGCGCCGCTCAAAATCTGGCGCGCAAAGGTCGAGCCCGGCGCGAGCGGGTTCCCGGGTGAAGTGATCGAGCGCGGCGCGGCGGGCATCGTGGTGGGCTGCGGAGAAGACGCGCTGCGGGTTTTCGAGCTGCAACGGGCGGGCGGCAGGCGTGTGGCGGCGGAGGCGTTTCTTGCCGGATTCGATCTCGCGATCGGCGAGCGCATGGGCGCGTGATGCAGGAGATACAGCGCCTTGCCGGATCCGTCGTTGGCCGCGTGCTGGCGGGAAACAGTCTCGATGCGGAGCTCGCGGCGCTGTGGCGAGGGCAACGCACCCTGGTGGCCCAACAGCGAGCCGCGATCCAGGACCTCTGTTTCGGCACGCTGCGGTTTCTGGGGCAGGTGGACGCGCTGCTCGACGCGCTGCTCGACAAGCCCTTGCGCGACGAGCGGCTGCGTTGTCTGCTGCGGGTCGCCCTTTATCAGCTCGAGCACACCAGGGCCGCACCCCATGCAATCGTCGATCACGCGGTTCGCGCAGCCGGGCGGATCGGGGTCGGTGCCGCGAAGGGGCTCATCAACGCGGTGTTGCGCAATTTCCTGCGCGAGCGCGCAAGATTTCTGGCCCAGGCGCGCCGCTCCGACGAGGGGCGATTTTCATATCCGGCGTGGTGGATCGCGAAGCTGCGTCGCCAGTATCCCGAGCAATTTGCAGCGATCCTCGATGCCGGCAACCTGCATCCGCCGCTTACGCTGAGGGTAAACCGCCGGCGGGCGACTCCCCGCGAATACGTTGACCGCCTGACCGCCGCGGGAATCGCCGCCCGCGGCATCGGCGGGAGCGCAATCCTGCTCGACCGTCCGCGTCCGGTGGAAACCATCCCCGGCTTTGTCGAAGGGCTGGTCTCCATCCAGGACGCGGCGGCACAGCGCGCCGCCCCCCTGCTCGATCTCGCTCCGCGACTGCGCGTGCTCGACGCGTGCGCCGCGCCGGGAGGCAAGACCGCGCACATGCTGGAGCTGGCCGATGTCGAAGTGACCGCGCTCGACAGCGATGCCCGAAGACTGGAACGGGTGTGGGAAAACCTGACGCGCCTCAACCTCTCCGCGCGCGTCGTGTGTGGTGACGCCGGCGAACCCGCGGGCTGGTGGGACGGCAGGCCGTTCGATCGCGTCCTTGCCGACGTGCCGTGCTCCGCCTCGGGCGTAGTGCGCCGCCATCCGGACATCAAGTGGCTGCGACGGCCCGGCGATATAGCACAATTCGCGCGCGCGCAGCAGCGCATGCTGGATGCGCTGTGGCAGTTGCTGGCGACTGGTGGTAAATTCCTGTACGCGACGTGTTCGGTGTTCCACGAGGAAAACCATTTGCAAGTCGAACAGTTTCTGGAGCGCCATCGTAACGCGCATCGCCTGATCCTCCCCGGGGCCGGTAACCACCACGCACAGCCCGCGGGCCAAATGCTTCCGGACCGGGAACATGACGGGTTCTTCTACGCGCTGCTGCAGAAGAAGTAGCTTCATCGCCGCGCTTGCCGCGTTATGGGTGGCGGTGACGTGGCCGTCGATGGCGCGCGCCGAAGGCATCGAGGTCAGAAAGGCCGCGGTCACCATCGCCGACGACGCCTATGTGCTCGAGGCGGATTTCGTCGTCGCCCTTACGCCCACGCTCGAGGATGCGCTCAACAAGGGCGTGTCGCTGTATTTCCTGCTCGAATTCGAGTTGATCCGCCCGCGCTGGTTCTGGTTCAACGACAAGATCGCCGATCTCCAGCAACAGTACCGGCTTTCCTACAACGCGCTGACGCGGCAATACCGCATCGGGGTGGGAAGGCTTTATCAGAATTTCGCGAGGCTCTCCGATGCGCTCGAGTTCATGAGCCGGGTGCGTCGGCGCGAGGAGGTCGAGACGGGCGCGCTCAGGAAAGACGCCGCGTACACGGCCGCGCTGCGTTTGCGGCTCGACACCTCGCAGCTGCCGCGGCCGTTCCAGTTGAGCGCGCTCGGCTCGCGGGAATGGAGCGTGAGCTCCGACTGGCATCGATGGACGGTCGCTCCATGACGCCGCAAATCCCGACCGGTCCGACACTTTCCGGCAGCCGGGCGCGCTATCTTCTTATTCTCTTCGTGAGCCTGGGCGCTGTCGTCGCGCTGTTCCTGCTTGCCAGCGCGAGCGCCAACACCGCGTTGTTCGCCGAGCATTACACGCTGCTGCTCCTGGTGAACGGCGGCGCGGCGCTCACGCTCGCCGCCCTGGTCGTGTACCAACTGATCACGCTCCGGCGCAAGCTCAAGGCCGGCGTGTTCGGCACCAAGCTGACGGTACGCCTGGTGTTGCTGTTTGCGCTGATGGCGTTGTTGCCCGGGGCGCTCATCTACGGGGTGTCCGTGCAATTCCTTGCGCGGAGCATTGAGTCGTGGTTCGAGGTGCGCCTTGACCGCGCGCTTGAAGGCGGACTCAATCTCGGGCGCAACGCCCTCGACAACATGCTGCGCGAGCTCACGGCGAAGGCGGACAACATGGCGCTGACTCTCGCCGCGCGGGCGCCGGCGGAACATCTCACCGAACTCAATGCGCTGCGCGAGCGGGCGGGCGTGCAGGAGGCGACGCTGTTCAGCTTGCGCGGCAAGGTGATCGCTGTTTCAGGCAGCGAACGCGTCGGGCTGATGCCCGACCCGCCCTCGGCTGCGGCGCTGCGGCAGGCGCGCCTGCCGCAGGGCTACGGCGCGATCGAGGCGATTCCGGAGCGTGGCCTGTACCTGCGGGTGCTCGCGCCGGTCAACATGCTGTCGCTCGCCGAGGAGACGCGCGTGCTGCAACTCATGCAGCCGGTGCCGGCGCAACTCGCGCAGGACGCAGAAACGGTGCAGGCCGGATACCGTGAATATCAGGAACTCACGCTCGCACGACGCGGGCTGAAGCGGCTTTACGGGATCACGCTGACACTCACGCTGCTGCTCGCGCTGCTGCTCGCGCTTGCGCTCGCGTTTCTGCTTTCGGACTGGCTCTCCGCTCCGCTCAATGCGCTGGTCGAGGGCACGCGGGCGGTGGCCCAGGGCGATTTCAGCCCGCGCGCGGCGGTCGCGGGCCGCGACGAACTCGGCATGCTGGCGCAATCGTTCAACAGCATGACGCTGCAGCTCGCCGAGGCGCGCGCGCAGGCGGAGCGCAACCAGGAGCAAGTCGCGCACGCCAAGGCGTATCTCGAGAGCGTTCTGGCGAACCTGTCGGCGGGGGTGCTCGCGTTCGATGACCGGCTGCGGCTGCGCGCGGCGAATCCCAGCGCGACGCACATCCTCGGCGTCGACTGTGCGCCGCTCACAGGCCGCCGCATCCACCAGTGGGGCGAGCACGACCCATCGCTCGCGGTACTCGGCAGCGAAATCGCCGAGTCCTTCGGGCGCGCGGGATCCGGAGAATGGGAAAAACAGATTGAGCGCGGGGCGGGCAACCGGACCCAAGTACTCCTCCTGCGGGGGACGCGGTTGCCGCAAGCGGCGGAAACGGGCGCGGTCGTGGTCTTCGACGATATCACGCATCTTTTGCAGGCACAGCGCGATGCGGCGTGGGCGGAGGTCGCGCGGCGGCTCGCGCACGAGATCAAGAACCCCCTGACGCCGATTCAGCTGTCCGCGGAGCGCCTGCAGGCGAAACTCGCCTCCAGGCTCGGCGAGGCGGAGGCCGAAATGCTGGCGCGTTCGACGCAGACCATCGTCAACCAGGTGGCGGCGCTCAAGCGCATGGTCGACGCCTTCAGCCAGTACGCGCGTACCCCCGAGCCGTCGATGCACGAACTCGACATCAATGCGGTGGTGCGGGAAGTGCTCACGCTGTATGAGACCTTTGCCTCCAGCATCAGGCTTGATCTCGCGCACGACCTTCCGCCCGTGATCGGCGACGCGGCGCAGTTGCGGCAGGTCATCCACAACCTGCTGCAGAACGCGCAGGACGCCCTTGCCGACAGCGCGACGCCGAGCATCGTGATCGCGACCGAAGGCAGCGCGGCCGGCGTGCGCCTCTCGATCACCGATAACGGGACGGGCTTTCCCGAGCATCTGATCAGGCGCGTTTTCGAGCCCTATGTAACGACCAAGCCCAAGGGCACGGGGCTGGGCCTTGTGATCGTCCGGAAAATCGTCGAAGAGCACGGTGGTGAAGTTGCCATTGCCAACGTGCTTCCCCACGGCGCGCGGGTAACCGTGTCGCTTCCCGTCGCCGCGGCGCGCCGGGCCGGGCACAAGTCGGCCGCCTGACCCGGGTGTAAACTAGCGCACTGCGTATGCAAGAAATCCTGGTTGTCGACGACGAAATCGGCATCCGCGAGCTGTTGTCGGAAATCCTTTCCGACGAAGGATACCGGGTGCGGCTGGCGGAAAACGCGCGCGACGCGCGCGCGTTTCGCAGCCGCGCCCGGCCCGATCTCGTGCTGCTCGACATATGGATGCCGGATACCGACGGCATCACGCTGCTGAAGGAGTGGGCAAGCTCCGGGTTGCTGACGATGCCGGTGGTGATGATGTCCGGACATGCGACCATCGACACCGCGGTGGAGGCGACCCGCATCGGCGCCTACGACTTCCTCGAGAAGCCGATCGCTTTGCAGAAGCTGCTGGCGACCGTCGGCCGGGCGCTGCGCCACGGCGGCGAGCAGCCGCAGCCGGGCCTGTCGCTCGCGAGCCTCGGGCGCGCGCCGCTGATCGTGGATCTCAAGCAACGGCTTGAGCGCGTCACCAATTTACGCACCCCCGTGCTCCTTGCCGGAGAGCCCGGCAGCGGCATCGAGGTCGCCGCGCGTTTCCTGCATCAGCGCAACACGCCGTGGGTCACGCCCGACAACAATTCGGCACTGGCTGATACGCCGCTCGAGCTCCTTGGCCAGGCGCGGGAGGGCACGCTGTTTCTGCACGATCTTGCCGACCTGAGCCGTGTGGAGCAGAAGGGGCTGCTGCTGCTCATCGCCAAACTCGATCGTTACAATGCGCGGGTCATCTGCGGCGCGACGCGCCCGTTGCCGGATCTGGTTGCGCAGGGCGCGTTTGACGCCCGCCTCTATGCGGCTCTCGCAGTGACGACGATCCGGGTCCCGAGCCTGCGGGAACATCGCGAAGATGTTCCCGATCTGGCCAACCTGGTGCTCTCCCGTATGGTGGAAGCCAAAGAGTCGCCGCCGCGCCAGCTCACGACCGCGGCGCTCAACGGACTGCGAAACTATGACTGGCCCGGGAACCTTGCGCAGCTGCAGAGCGTGGTCCAGACGCTCGCGCTGACCGCGGCCTCGGAGCAGATTTCGCTCGACGACGTCAACCGCGTGCTGCCGCAGGAACAGTCGGCGCCGGCACCGCCTGCGGCGACGTCGGGTTTGCCCCTGGATCTGCCTCTGCGGGATGCGCGCGACGCCTTCGAGCGCGTGTATTTCGAGCATCACATCGCCAAGGAGGGCGGCAACATCAGCCGCGTCGCCGAATCCGCGGGACTCGAGCGCACCCATCTTTATCGCAAGCTCAAGCAGCTCGGTATCCGACTCAAGCGCCACGAGGAGGGCTGATCGCCGGGCGGCGCGCGACGTCTCGGCGCGGCGTCTGATCGCTCACCCCGCCGCGCGGCGGATCAGGTCCGCGCCGCGCGCGAGGACAAAAGCCTTGAATGCCGTCGCGGCGGGCGACAGGCGCTTGCGCTTGAGGTGCACGACGTTCCATTCACGCATTACCGGGGTGCCCTGCACGGCGAGAACGGCGATCTTCCCGGCGGCGAGCTCCAGTCCCATGGTGTGCAGCGAAAGAAAGCTCACGCCCATGCCGGCCATTACGGCCTGCTTGATGGTTTCGTTGCTGCTGATCTCGATGGTCTCGGCTGGCCGGAAGGCGTGCTGCGCGAACAACCGTTCCATCGTGCTGCGGGTCCCGGAGCCGCGTTCGCGGATGATGAAGGTCTCATTCTTGAGGCGCGCCAGAGGCATCCGTCGCCTGGTCGCGAGCGGGTGCTGGGGTGCGGCCACGAAAGCGAGCGGATGCAGCGCAAAGGGGATGGCGAGCGCACCGATTCCCTGCGGGGCGCCACCCATGATCGCGAGATCCACGGTGTTGCCGGACACTTCGCGGACCACGGCCTCGCGGTTGTTGAAGGCAAACGTCACCCGCATCGCAGGATGCTGGCGCCGGAATTCGGCAAGCAACTGAGGCACGAGATATTTTCCGGTGGACAGCACGGCAATTCGCAGCTCTCCCCCGCCGGTGCCCTTGAGCGTGTTCACGGCTTCCTCCGCCTGGCGCTGGAGTTCCAACGCCTTGCGGCCGTAGTCCAGGATTTGTTCGCCGGCGCGGGTAAGATGGAGGCAGCGCCCGATCTGTTCGAAGAGCGGGAGACCGACCAGGCCTTCGAGCTGCTTCATCTGAAGCGATACGGCGGGCTGCGTCAAGTGCAACTCCCGGGCGGCGCGTCCGAAATGCAGCTGGCGCGCCGCGCACTCGAAGATGCGCAGCTGGCGCAGGGTCACACGGCGCACGGCCCGCCCCGTCCCAGAGAAAATCTTATCGGTTGCATAAGAAATTTTAAGTAGTGCTTATCGTAGCCACGGGCTATTCTGCCTTTTTTGATCGAGTGACGGCAAGGAGGCGGAAGTGGAAGCGGCGACGACCACGCAGGCGCCGAAGGACCCGGCGGCTCGCTACCAAGCGGGAGTATTGAAGTATGCCGAGATGGGCTATTGGCGGCCCGAATACGAGCCCGGAGATACCGACGTCCTGGCGCTGTTCCGCATCACGCCGCAGGAGGGCGTTGACCCGGAGGAAGCCGCCGCCGCGGTGGCGGGCGAATCCTCTACGGCCACCTGGACCGTGGTGTGGACCGACCGGCTCACCGCGTGCGAGCGCTACCGCGCCAAGGCCTACAAGGTGGAGCCGGTCCCCGGTGCTCCCGGTCAGTATTTCGCTTCCATCGCCTACGGCCTGGATCTGTTCGAGCCCGGATCGATTGCCAACCTGACGGCGTCGATCATCGGCAACGTCTTCGGCTTCAAACCGTTGAAGGCGCTGCGTCTCGAGGACATGCGCATCCCTGTCGCATACGCGAAAACCTTCGACGGGCCGCCGACCGGCATCGTGGTGGAACGCGAGCGGCTGGACAAGTTCGGGCGGCCCCTGCTGGGCGCCACGGTGAAGCCGAAGCTGGGCCTTTCCGGCAAGAACTATGGCCGCGTCGTATATGAAGCGCTCAAAGGCGGCCTCGATTTCACCAAAGACGACGAGAACATCAACTCCCAGGCGTTCATGCACTGGCGCGACCGCTTCCTGTACTGCATGGAGGCGACACACCGCGCGCAGGCGGCAACGGGCGAGATGAAAGGCCATTATCTCAACGTCACGGCCGCGACCATGGAAGACATGTATGAGCGGGCCGAATTCGCAAAAGCGCTGGGCAGCGCGATCGTCATGATCGACCTGGTGATCGGCTATACCGCGATCCAGTCCATGTCGAAGTGGGCGCGCCGCAACGACATGATTCTGCACCTGCACCGCGCCGGGCATTCGACGTATACCCGGCAGAAGAGCCACGGCGTGTCGTTCCGCGTGATCTCCAAATGGATGCGGCTTGCGGGCGTCGACCACATCCACGCCGGCACCGTGGTGGGCAAGCTGGAAGGCGACCCCAATTCGGTGCAGGGTTTTTATAACGTTCTGCGCGAGCGGCACAATGCCGTTGACCTGCCCCGCGGGCTGTTCTTCGAGCAGGATTGGGCGGGACTGCGGAGTGTGATGCCCGTCGCCTCCGGCGGCATTCACGCCGGGCAGATGCATCAGCTTCTGCACTATCTCGGCGAGGACGTCGTACTGCAGTTCGGCGGCGGCACCATCGGTCACCCGATGGGGATCGCCGCGGGCGCGACCGCGAATCGGGTGGCTCTCGAATCCATGGTGCTGGCGCGCAACGAGGGCCGCGACATCTGGAACGAAGGCCCGGAAATTCTCAGGCAGGCCGCGCGGTATTGCGCGCCGCTCAAGGCGGCACTCGACACCTGGGGCGAAGTCACGTTCGACTACACCAGCACCGACACGGTGGATTTCGTGCCCACCGCGACGGCGGCCTGAACGCAAGGAGCCCATCATGCGCCTGACCCAAGGTACCTTCTCGTTCCTTCCCGACCTCACGGACGGGCAGATTCGGGCACAGATCGAGTACTGTCTGCAGAACGGCTGGGCGATATCCCTCGAGCACACGGACGACCCGCATCCGCGCAACGCGTACTGGGAGATGTTCGGGATGCCGATGTTCGATCTGAAGGATGCCGCGGGCATCATGGCCGAAGTGAACATCTGCCGCAAGACTTTCCCGAACCACTACGTCAAGCTCAACGCGTTCGATTCCGCGCCCGGCCGGGAGTCGTTGCGGCTTTCGTTCATTGTCAACCGGCCGGCGAAGGAACCCGGGTTCGGACTTGCGCGCTAGGAGGCGGCGGGCCGCAACATCCGCTACACCACCCGCGCCTACGCGGCTGAGCGCCCCGAGGGTGAGCGTTACTGAGCGCAAACGCCATATGTCTGCCCCGGAAAATCCACCGCTCGATCTGGAGACGCTTTACCGCGACTCGCACGTGCGCGAGGCCCTCGAGGCGCTCGATCGCGAGCTTGTCGGGCTCGCGCCCGTGAAGACGCGGGTGCGCGAGATCGCGGCGCTGCTGCTCGTTGAAAAATTGCGCAGCTCGCTCGCGCTGGAAACCGGAGCGCCTTCGCTGCACATGTGTTTCAGCGGCAACCCCGGCACCGGCAAGACCACCGTCGCGATGCGGATGGCCGCGCTCCTGCACGGGTTGGGGTACGCGCGCAAAGGCCATCTCGTGGCGGTGACTCGCGATGACCTCGTCGGACAGTACATCGGCCACACGGCACCGCGGACGCGCGAGGTGCTCAAGCGCGCCATGGGCGGGGTGCTTTTCATCGACGAGGCATATTACCTCTGCCGGCCGGAAAACGAGCGCGATTACGGACAGGAGGCGATCGAGATCCTGCTGCAAGTCATGGAAAACCAGCGCGATGACCTGGTCGTCATCCTGGCCGGCTACAAAGACCGCATGGACCGCTTTTTCGCATCAAACCCGGGACTGGCGTCGCGCATCGCACACCATATCGACTTTCCCGATTACACGCCGGAAGAGCTGCATGCGATCGCGCGTCTTATGCTGGAAGGGATGCAATATCGCTTGAGCCCCGATGCGGAAGTGGCGCTGCGGGAGTACATCGCGTTGCGCCGCACCCAACCGCATTTCGCGAACGCGCGTTCGATTCGCAACGCGCTCGACCGTGCGCGTCTTCGCCACGCAAGCCGGCTGTTCGGGCGGCGGGGCACCGGGTTGACCCGGGAAGATCTGATTACGCTCGAGCCCGAGGATATTCGCGCAAGCCGTGTTTTCCGGAATCAGCCGGGCGGACTCCCGAGGGAGCCCGGGGCATGAAACTCGAAGCCCTGATACCGGGCGACAACGGCACGCCCGCCGCTACCCGGGAGGCGCGCCGCCCGGGTGCAGCGCAGGCCGCGCGGGCGATCGCGTAGCGAAGGAGGCACGATGCTCGCTCCCAACAAGACCACCCTCACCCAGTTCCTGATCGAGGAGCGGCGACGCCACCCTGCCGCGAGCGGCGAGCTGAACGCGCTGATTCTCGAGGTGGCGCTCGCCTGCAAGGCGATCGCCAAGGCCGTCGCCCATGGCGCGCTCGCCGGCATGCTGGGCGAAGCCGGATCGACCAACTCGCAGGGCGACGCGCAGCGCAGGCTTGACGTGGTGGCGAACCAGATCTTCGTGCGCGGCACCGAGTGGGGCGGTTCGCTCGCAGGGATGGTGTCGGAGGAGCTGGAAGCGCCGTATGTCATTCCGGCGCGTTACCCCAAGGGCAAGTACCTCCTTGTATTCGACCCGCTCGACGGTTCCTCGAACGTCGATGTCAACGTGGCCGTCGGCAGCATCTTCTCGATCCTCCACGCTGCGCGGCCGGAAGAGGAGGCGCGCGTCGAGGACTTCCTGCAACCCGGAACGCGGCAGGTGTGCGCGGGCTACGCGATCTACGGTCCCGCGACCATGCTGGTGCTCACCGTGGGCACCGGCGTACACGGTTTCACGCTCGACCCGCAGCTCGCCGAATTCATCCTTACGCATCCGCGCCTCGGCATCCCCGAGCAGACGAGCGAATTCGCGATCAACGCCTCCAATTCACGTTTCTGGCAGCCGGCGGTAAAACGCTATGTCGATGAATGCCTCGCCGGACGGTCGGGACCTCGCGGCAAGGACTTCAACATGCGCTGGATCGCCTCGCTGGTCGCCGAGGCGCACCGCATCCTGATGCGCGGCGGGATGTTCATGTACCCGCGCGACAACCGCGACCCGGGCCGGCCGGGCCGCCTGCGGTTGCTGTACGAGGCGAACCCGATCGCGCTCATCGTCGAGCAGGCGGGCGGCGCCGCCACGACCGGCTACCGGCGCGTGCTCGAGGTGCCGCCAGCGGAACTCCACCAGCGCACCGGCTTCATGTTCGGCGCGCGCGCCGAGATCGAGCGCGTCGAGCACTATCACCGTATGTACAACGAGCGCGAATACGACGCGCCGCTCTTCTCGCCGCGCG
This sequence comes from Betaproteobacteria bacterium, assembly GCA_016202605.1. Taxonomy (GTDB): domain Bacteria; phylum Pseudomonadota; class Gammaproteobacteria; order Burkholderiales; family SG8-41; genus DSOT01. The sequence goes on along the minus strand of JACQOJ010000065.1, from coordinate 5,255 downwards.
GGCTGTTCCGCGCCTCTGCCGAGGCGTAGCGGAGGACTCCCGTGTCGGTCAAACACCCCATCATCGCAATCACCGGCTCCTCGGGTGCGGGCACGACTTCGGTGTCGAGGACGTTCGAACAGATCTTCCGGCGCGAAGGCGTCAAGGCGGCGTTCGTCGAGGGCGACGCGTTTCACCGTTATAACCGCGAGGAAATGAAGCAGAAGATGGCCGAGGCCGCGGCACGCGGGGATCACCACTTGAGTCACTTCGGGCCGGAAAACAATCTCTTTGAAGAGCTAGAGGCGCTCTTCCGCGAATACGCGCAGCATGGCTGCGGCCGCACCCGTAAATATCTCCATAACGACGAGGAAGCGATTCCCTACGACCAGCCGCCGGGCACCTTCACGGCGTGGGAGGAACTCGCGGCCGACACCGACCTGCTCTTCTACGAGGGCCTGCATGGGGCGGTCGTGACCGAAGCCGTTAGCATCGCATCCCACGTCGACCTGCTGATCGGGGTGGTACCCGTGATCAACCTGGAATGGATACAGAAACTGCATCGTGACCGCACGGCGCGCGGCTACACCACTGAGGCGGTGACGAAAACCATTCTGCGGCGCATGCACGATTACGTGCACTACATCTGCCCGCAGTTTTCGCGCACACACATCAACTTCCAGCGCGTGCCGGTCGTGGACACCTCCAACCCGTTCGTGGCGAGGCATATTCCGGCGCCCGACGAGTCAATGCTCGTAATTCGCTTCGCTAACCCGCGCGGCATCGACTTTCCCTACCTGCTCTCGATGCTGCACGACTCCTTCATGTCGCGTCCCAACACCATCGTGTGCCCGGGCGGCAAGATGGACCTCGCGATGCAGCTCATTTTCACCCCGATGATCTGGCGGCTGACGGACCGGCGCAAGCAGGCGCTCGGCCGCGCGTGATTTCGTTCCCGATCCAGTCACAGTGATGCATGAGGAGTATGCGATGGCGCTGATAGCGATGCGACAGCTGCTCGACCACGCCGCGGAGCACGGCTACGGCGTGCCGGCCTTCAACGTCAACAACCTGGAGCAGATCCAGGCGATAATGCAGGCGGCGGATGAGACCGACAGCCCGGTCATTCTCCAGGGTTCCGCAGGCGCGCGCAAATACGCGGGCGAGCCGTTCCTGCGCCACATGGTGCTTGCCGCGGTCGAGATGTATCCACGTATCCCGCTGGCGCTGCACCAGGATCATGGCGCGAGCCCCGGTGTATGCCAGCGCTCGATTCGCTCCGGCTTCACCAGCGTGATGATGGACGGGTCGCTGCTGGAAGACATGAAGACGCCCGCTTCCTTTGATTACAACGTCGACGTCACCCGCAGGGTCGTCGAGATGGCGCACGCGGTGGGGGTCTCGGTCGAAGGAGAACTCGGCTGCCTGGGCTCGCTTGAGTCGGGTCTGGCGGGCAAGGAGGACGGATCCGGCGCCGAAGGCAGACTCGCACGCGAGCAGTTGCTGACCGACCCCGAACAGGCCGCGGAATTCGTGCGGGAGACCGGCGTCGACGCGCTTGCGATCGCGATCGGCACCTCGCACGGGGCTTACAAGTTCTCGCGGCGACCTACCGGAGACATTCTGGCCATCGACCGGATCAAGGCGATTCACGCCCGCATCCCCGGCACCCATCTCGTAATGCACGGGTCGAGTTCGGTGCCGCAGGAATGGCTGGCCGTGATCCGCGAATTCGGCGGCGAACTCGAGGAGACTTACGGCGTGCCTGTCGACGAGATCCGCGAGGGGATACGGCACGGCGTGCGCAAGGTCAACATCGATACCGATATCCGCCTGGCGATGACCGGTGCCATGCGACGATACTACGCGCGCCACAGGGGCGATTTCGATCCGCGCAAACCGCTCAAGGAGGCGATGCTGGCCGCGAAGGCCCTGTGCCGGAGCCGCTTCGAGGCGTTTGGTTGCGCCGGTCAGGCGGGCCGCATCAGCCCGGTATTGCTCGATATCATGGCCGAGCGTTACGCGCGCGGGGAACTGTCGCCGCGGGTGCAGTGACTGTGCCGCGCGGCGTCTCCCGCCGTCCCGCGCCCGCTGCGCGCCCGTTCGCGCGTAGCCAATCCGTGGCGATTACGTGATAATCACGCCTTTCCTGTTTTCGCGGTTCCCGACAGTTACGGATGAGCAATCGAATGGACTTGACCAACGCGATACGCGCGCTCGCGATGGACGCGGTGCAAAAGGCGAACTCCGGCCACCCCGGCATGCCGATGGGCATGGCGGAAATCGCCGAAGTGCTGTGGCGGCGGCATTTGCGGCACAACCCGGCCAACCCGGCATGGGCGGACCGCGATCGTTTCGTGCTCTCGAACGGCCACGGCTCGATGCTGCTCTACGCGCTGCTGCATCTCAGCGGGTACGATCTGCCGATGGACGAGATCAGGCGCTTTCGTCAACTGCATTCCAAGACCCCCGGTCACCCCGAGTACTCCTGCGCTCCGGGCGTGGAGACCACCACCGGGCCGCTCGGCCAGGGGATTGCCAATGCCGTCGGGATGGCGGTCGCGGAGCGGGTGCTCGCGGCGGAGTTCAACCGCGAAGGGTTTCCGATCGTCGATCACCACACCTACGTGTTTCTCGGCGATGGCTGCATGATGGAGGGTATCTCGCACGAAGCGTGCGCGCTCGCCGGGACCCTGGGATTGTGCAAGCTGATCGCCATCTACGACGACAACGGCATTTCCATCGACTCCGAAAAAGGCGAGATCCGGCAGTGGTACACCGATGACGTGAAGCGCCGTTTCGAGGCCTACGGGTGGCGCGTGATCCCAAGCGTCGACGGGCATGATTTCGACGCGGTCGAGCGGGCGGTTCGCGCGGCGAAGCGCGAAAAATCGAGGCCGACGCTGATCTGCGCGAAGACCACGATCGCGAAGGGCGCGCCGACGAAAGCGAATACCGGCGCCGCGCACGGCGCCCCGCTCGGCGAGAAGGAGGTGGCCGCGACGCGGGAGGCCATCGGATGGCGCTACCCCGCATTCGAAATCCCGCCGCACGTGTATGAAGGGTGGAACGCGCGCAAGCGCGGTGCCGCGGCGGAGCGGCGCTGGACGCGGCTCTTCGCGGCGTACGGGAAACAATACCCTGCGGAGGCCGCGGAGTTTCGCCGCCGCATGGCAGGCGAGCTTCCCCCGGGCTGGAAGACGCATTGTACGGCCTTGCTCGACAGGGTGAACGAAAAAGCGGAAGCGATCGCCACGCGCAAGGCCTCGCAGAACGCCATCGAGGCGCTGGCGCCGGTTCTGCCCGAGCTGATGGGGGGCTCCGCCGACCTCGCCGGCTCCAATCTCACCATGCGCTCGGGATCGAAGCCGATCGGGAAAACGGGCGGAGGGAACTATCTCTTCTTCGGAGTGCGCGAGTTCGGCATGGCGGGGATCGTCAACGGGCTTGCGCTGCATGGCGGGCTTATCCCCTACGGCGCGACGTTTCTCGTGTTTTCGGATTACGCGCGCAATGCCCTGCGCGTCGCCGCGCTGATGAAAATCCGCGCGATATACGTATTCACGCACGACTCGATCGGGCTGGGCGAGGATGGTCCGACGCACCAGCCGGTCGAGCACACGGCGTCCCTGCGCCTCATCCCGAACATGGAGGTATGGCGGCCGTGCGATACCGTGGAGTCGGCGGTGGCGTGGATCGCCGCGGTCGAGCGGCGCAACGGACCGACGAGCCTGCTCTTCTCGCGCCAGAACCTGCCCTTCCAGAAGCGCAGCGGCGAGCAGATTGCGGCGATCGCGCGTGGCGGTTATGTCCTGGTGGAGGCGGCCGGCGGCACGCCGCGCGCCGTGATCATCGCCACCGGCTCGGAGGTTCAGCTCGCGCTCGGCGCGCAGCAGGCGCTGGCTGCGGAGCACATCGCGGTACGCGTGGTGTCCATGCCCTCTACGACGGTGTTCGACCGCCAGGATGCAGCCTGGTGCAATGCCGTGCTGCCGCCCGGGGTGCCGCGCGTGGCCGTGGAGGCCGGCGTGTCCGATTATTGGCGCAAATACGTCGGGCTCGAGGGCGCGGTAATCGGCGTGGACCGCTTCGGCGAATCGGCCCCGGCGGCCGAGGTGTTCAGGTTTTTCGGGCTTACCGCGGAGAACGTCGCGCAGGCGGTAAGAAACCTGCTCTAAACTCGCGCGGTTTGCGCTGAATCAATAAAGCGCCGCGTCCACGCGGTAAAATTTCTGTTTTCGTACGGGGAGACATTCAATGACCATCAAAGTAGCGATCAACGGTTACGGCCGTATCGGCCGCAACATCCTGCGCGCCCACTATGAAGGCGGGAGAAAGCACGACCTCCAGATCGTGGCGATCAACGATCTTGGCAATGCTGAAACCAACGCCCACTTGACGCGCTACGACACCGCGCACGGCAAGTTCCCCGGCAAGATCGAGGTGGACGGCGAATCGATGGTGGTGAATGGCGATCGCATCAGGGTGCTGGCCATGCGCAACCCGGCCGAGTTGCCGTGGGGCACGCTCGGCGTGGACGTGGTGCTGGAATGCACGGGCCTTTTCACCAGCAAGGAAAAGGCTTCCGCGCATCTCAAGGGGGGCGCCGGGAAAGTGATCATCTCGGCGCCGGGAGGCAAGGACGTGGATGCAACCATCGTGTATGGCGTCAATCACAAGACGCTCAAGGCCGGCCACACGGTGATTTCCAACGCTTCGTGCACCACCAACTGCCTCGCTCCCATGGTGAAAGCGCTGCACGACAGGATCGGCGTCGTCCAGGGGCTGATGACCACGGTGCACGCCTACACCAACGACCAGGTGCTGACCGATGTCTACCACGAGGACCTGCGCCGCGCGCGTGCCGCGACCATGTCCATGATCCCGACCAAGACCGGCGCCGCCGCGGCCGTCGGACTGGTGCTGCCGGAGCTGAACGGAAAGCTCGACGGATTCGCGGTGCGCGTGCCGATCATCAATGTTTCGGTGGTGGACCTTACCTTTACCGCGGCGCGCGCCACCACGGTGGACGAAGTCAACGCGGTCATGAAGGCGGCTGCGGAAGGCGACCTGAAAGGCGTGCTCGAATACAGCAACGCGCCGCTGGTTTCCGTGGACTTCAATCACAACCCGGCCTCCAGCATTTTCGACGCCACGCTCACCAAAGTGACGGGCGGTACCCTGGTCAAGGCGCTCGCCTGGTATGACAATGAATGGGGCTTCAGCAATCGGATGCTGGACGTCACGGTCGCACTGATGAACGCCAAGTAACGAAT
>JACQOJ010000061.1 GCA_016202605.1 Betaproteobacteria bacterium | reverse complement strand
TCCGCCGCCTTGAGCAGGCTGTCCGCGTCTTGCGCATCCGCGGGATAGATGGCGATGCCGATGCTGGCGCCGATCGAGGCCTCCCGTTTTGGACTGCCGAGAAAGAAGGGCGCGCACAGGGCGTCGATGATCTTGCGCGAGACTTTCGCGGCATCGTCGCGGGTTGTGATCCGGGGGAGGATGGCGACGAATTCGTCGCCGCCGATGCGGGCTACGGTGTCGGATTCACGCAGCCGCTCCCGGATCCTCACGGCCAGGGCCTTGAGCAACTCGTCTCCTGCGTCGTGCCCCAGCGTGTCGTTGACCACCTTGAAGCGGTCGAGATCGATGTACATCAGCGCGACCTCATAGCCCTCGCGCCGCGCGTGCCCGATCGTCTGCCCGAGCCGGTCGTAGAAAAGCGCCCGGTTCGGCAGACCGGTGAGACTGTCGTAATGGGCGAGTTGCCGGATTTTCTCCTCGGCCTGCTTGCGCTCGGTGATGTCGCGGAATATCAGGGAGACGCCGACAACGCTCCCGGCCGCATCCTTGATCGGCGACTGGGTAATCGAAACATCGATCCGCCGGCCGTCCCTGGTCAGCCGCACCGCGTCGTATGCGGGTATCGACTGGCCCAGGACGAGCAACGCGCGGTTCTGCGCCGCCAGCGCGGCCTGGTCGGGCGGGATGATCAGCGAGATGTCCCGGGCGATGACTTCGGCCGCACTGTAGCCGAAGAGCCGTTCCGCGGCGGCATTCCAGGTGACGACTCGGCGCTCGAGATCGCGGCTGACGATCGCATCGTCCGAATTCTCCACGATCGCCGCGAGCTGGGCGTGCACCGCCTCGGCCCGGCCGCGCTCGATCAGCCGAGCGAGTTGCGCGCCCACGCTGCCGGTCGCCTCGATGAGCGGCGCGTCGGGTTCGCGCGGCTCGTCCGCGAAGAACTCGAGGAAAGCGGCGACCTCGCCGCTTACGATCACCGGGAATGTAAACGCAGAACGTAATCCGGCCTGCGCGGCTTCAAGTATCCGGCCCGAAACGGGGAGCCGCGACAGGTCCGCGAGCCACACCGGCCCCTTTTCGCGCAGCACCCGCCCGACGAAATGCCCGCGGGTGGCGGTGTGGTCGGTGCGCCTGGACTGGTGCATGAAATGTGCGAAGCGCCCGGGATCGGCCGTGTGCCAGTACGTGGTCTGCGGAATACCGCCGGCCCGTCCCTGTCCAAACGTGCCGACGCCACCCAGCGTCCAGTTGCCGTATTCGGCGATGAGCCTGATGCAGGATTGCATGGCCGTCTCGGCGGAGGCAGCCTCGTTTGCGGTCCGTGCCAGCGATTCCATGAGCCGGGTAAGTCCGGCCTTGCGTTCCAGATCGTGCTGGATGCGTTTCAGTTCGCCGATGTCGCGATAGATGAGGGCGACGCCGGTCACGTTGCCGGCGCCGTCCTTGAGCGACGAAGCGCTGATGGACACCGGAATGCGCCGCCCGTCCTTGGTGAGGCGTTCGGTTTCATGAGGGGGCGCCTGCTGGCCGGCCAGGGCAATCGCTCTTCGCTGCCCGAGTTCGTGGTGCCGTTCGTCCGGGACCAGCAGTCCCACGTCGCGGCCGACGACCTCCCCGGCCTGGTAGCCGAACATGCGTTCCGCGCCGGCGTTCCAGGTGAGGATGCTCCGGTCGATCGCGGTGCTGACGATCGCATCTTGCGAGGATTCGACGATCGACGCGAGCCGCGCGTGCGCCGCCTCGGCCCGGTCACGCTCTACCAGCCGGGCAAGCTGCGCGCCGACGCTTCCGATGGCTCCGAATAACTGGGGGTCCACACGGCGCGGCCCGGTGGCGAAGAACTCGAGGAAGGCGGCGACCTCGCCGTGCACGATGATCGGGAAGGCAAAAGCGGAGTGCAGGCCGGCGTTGATGGCCGTCAGCAGCCGACGACGTGCATCGGCCTTGTCGAATTCTGTAATCCACACGGCCCGTTTTTCGCGCAGCACGACACTGGCGAACTTTCCGGACGCCTGCGTGTAGTCGTAGTCCTCGGACTGGCGTACGAATTCCGCGAAACGCGGCGAGTCGGCGCCGTGCCAGAGCGAGGTCTGGACCACCGGTACGGGCGAGCCGGCCTTCAGCAGAGCGACGCGCCCCAGGCTCCAGCTGGCATAGGCGGAGATTTGTTCGAGGCAGGTGCGCATGGCGACCTCCGGCGAGGTTGCCTCGTTGGTGGCGCGCGCCAGCGTTTCCAGAAGTTCCAGCAGTGCGATCTTGCGGGACCGCTTCACGGCGACCGGCGGCGCGGCGGGCGGGCGTGCCCTCGAGGGTCGCGGGCGGGGACCGTGGTTTTTCATGAAGCACCTGAATCCGGCTTGGCAGCGACGTGCTCTGCATCCTACTCGTACGGCCGGGAACCCTCAAATTTCTCGGTCGCGGCGCGGCCGCTCGAGCCCCGTCCTATTTCCTGGTGGTGCCGCAATTCCAGCACGCAGTGAACTGGCCCTCGAGCCGCTCGCCGCATTGCGGGCAGGTCCAGCGCTCGCCGCTGAACTTCCGGGCGAATCCGCCTTTCAGGAAATCGACCAGCAATTCGTTGGCGCGCTCGAACTGGGCTTCGTCCACGACCCACACCGAGCACAGGTCCACCGGCAGCTCGCCCCAGCCGCTGGTGAGATATTCGCCGCGCACGACGGCCTCGATGCCCTGCGATTCGAGGAAGCCTCTGATGAGGTGCGCCTCGGGCGCGTGCTTCGCGACGTGGACCTGCTTCATGATCCGGACGGCAAGCTCGCCTTGATCCAGTCGGCGATCGCTTTCACCACCTCATCCTCGATGCCGATGAATCCGTGGTAATGCCGGGCCTCGCAGGGATTGCCCCGCGGCGGACCGCCTCCCGTGAAGGCCAGAAGGCGGGACTTGGGCGCCGATTTCAATCCAGCCATCAGCGGCTTCACGTCCGGGAACAGGCAGATGCGGCATTCGTCGTTCTCATGGTGCACGACGAGCGTCGGAATCCTGATCGCGCCGATGCTCATAGGAAATCGCATGGTGGCGACAGCTTACGCCAGCAACGCGCAGCGCGCACTACCTTCCGGCGGTATGGCCGGAAGCGGGGATGCGCATGTGGCAGGCCACCGCATGGCCGCGCCCGATACCGGTAAGCGCCGGTTCGACCTTTTCGCACACGCCCTCCGCGAACGCGCAGCGCGTGCGGAAGCGGCAGCCTGAAGGGGGATTGATCGGATTCGGAGGATCGCCGGCAAGAGGCGATTGCTCGATTTTCACGTCGGGATCCATCGACGGGCGCGAGGCGAGCAGCGCCTGCGTGTAAGGGTGGCGCGGCCGGTGGTAGATGTCGTCCACCGTTCCCAGCTCGACAACCTTGCCGAGATACATCACCAGCACGTGGTCGCTCACGTACTGCACCACGTTCAGATCGTGCGAGATGAAGAGATAAGTGAGCCGCAGCTCGCGCTTGAGGTCCATCAGCAGGTTCAGCACCTGCGCCTCGATCGACTTGTCGAGCGCGGAAACGGCCTCGTCGAGGATCACCAGCTTCGGTTCCAGCGCGAGCGCGCGGGCCACGTTGATGCGCTGGCGCTGTCCGCCGGAGAGTTCGTGCGGATAGCGCCTGCCGAATTGATCGGGATCGAGACCGACCAGGGCCAGCAGCTCGCGCGCCTTGTCGATCGCCTGCGGCGCGGGCACGCCGTGCGCGCGCGGGCTGAACGCGATGCTGTCCTGCACCGAAAGCCGCGGGTTGAGCGAGGCGTAGGAATCCTGAAACACCATCTGCATGCTGCGGCGCAATTGGCGCAGGGTCAGCCCGTCCGGGCCGCCGAGGCGTTTGCCCCCGAGCCAGACCTCGCCCGCGTCGGGAGCGATGAGGTGCATGAGCAGCCGCGCGGTGGTGGATTTTCCACAGCCCGATTCGCCGACGATACCCAGCGTTTCCCCTTCGGCGATCGCGAAATTCACGTCGTCAACGGCCTGCACGAGAAGCCGCGGTCCCATGAGCCGGTCGGACCTCACGGGAAAATACTTGCGCAGGTTGCGCACGTTCAGCAATGGGCGCGGCTCTACGTTCATCAGTCATCGCTCATTGTTCATCGTTCACCATTCATCGATCATCGTTCATCGATCATCATTCATCGTTCCTACAGCCGCACGTCCATGGCGCTGCGCAAGCCGTCGCTGATCAGGTTGAAGCACATCGAGGTGATGAAGATCATGAATCCGGGCAGGATCGCGTTGAGCGGCGCGAGGAAAATCGACTCGCGCAGCGTGTTGAGCATCAGCCCCCATTCGGCCGCGGGCGGACTTGCGCCCAACCCGATGAAGGAGAGGCCGGCGGAAATCACGATGCTCACGCTGATCAGCACCGTGGCGTAAACGAAGATCGGTCCCAGCACGTTGCCCAGCACGTGAGTGCGGATGATGGCAAGGGTGCCGGCGCCGCTCGCGCGCGCCGCTTCGACGAAATCCATGGACCGCACCTGTGTGGTCACCGATTCGGTCACCCGCGTGATCGGGGGGATGAAGACGATGGTGATGGCGAGCAGCGCGTTGCCGATCCCGGCGCCGAGCGCGCCGGCGATGGCGACCGCGAGCAGGATCGAGGGAAACGCGTAGAACACGTCGGTCACCCGCATGATGAGCATGTTGACGCGTCCGCCGACGAAGCCCGCGATGAGTCCCGCGCTGCCGCCGATCATGAGCGCGATGAGCACCGGCACGATTCCCATCATCAGCGAAAGACGGCCGCCATGGATGATGCGCGAAAGCATGTCGCGGCCCAGTTCGTCGGTGCCGAGGATGTGGCCCGGCGAGCCGACCGGCAGCAGGCGTCTGGCCGAGTCCGTCAGGGTCGGCTCGGGCAGACCGAGCCAGGGGGCCAGTAGCGCGGCGGCGGCGATCGCCATGAGGACCAGCGCGCAGGCGACGGTGAAGGGATCGCGCGTTACGCGGCGCCAGACGTTTTCCCAGTACGTCCGCTGCACCACGCTGCCGACGGGAACCTCGACCGCCGTCGGCCGGCCGCTGTCGGCCCCGAAGGGAAGCATGATCTTGTCAGTCCCGGCGGGCTTCATCCTGGAAATCCGGTCAAGGGCAAAACGGCCGCCGATGAACGCCGATGAACGCCGATACGGCTAACCCCGGAGGGCGAATGACGGGATTAACAGGATTTACAAGATGGTCTGATGCTTTTGATCGCATCCTGTTAATCATGTAAATCCCGTCTATTTGTTTTTGGATTTTCATCGGTGTTAATCGGCGTCCATCCGCGGTTGGATCGGTTTTAACCGCGGCTGATGCGCGGGTCGGCCCAGGTCTGCAGGATGTCAACGACGAGGTTGATCGACACGAAGAACAGCGCGAGCAGCAGAATGGTTCCCTGCAGCACCGGAATATCGCGGTCGAAGATCGCGAGATTGAGGAGGTAACCGGTGCCGGGCCAGGTGAACACCGTTTCGACAAGTATCGAGCCCCCGAGCAGATGCGCGAACTGCAGGCCCATCACCGCGAGCACCGTGGGCAGCGCGTTGCGCGCGACGTGCAGCAGGATGCGGCGCTCGGAAAGCCCGCGCGCGCGCAGGGCCTCCACGAATTCCATGCTGAGGATCTCCATGACGCAGGCGCGCGCGGTGCGGGCAACGATGGCGCACGGAATGGCTGCGAGCGCGATGACCGGGAGAATCATGTGTTTCCATGCCTCCCAGCTCAAAATCGAAGCCGCGCTTCCGGCACCCATCGCGGGCATCCAGCCGAGCTGCACCGAGAATACGATCACCAGCAGGATCGCGAGCCAGTAATGCGGAACGCTCACGCCGGCGATGGTTGCCGAGGACACGACTTTGTCGAGCCACGCGCCGTGGTTGTAGCCGGCCAGCATGCCGAACGTGGCGCCGATGATGAAGCCGAGCAGCGCCGCCGCCGTGCCGATGATCATCGTGTTGGCCGCGGCGTCGATCAGCGTCCCGAACACCGGCGCTCCGGTGCGCAGCGAGTAGCCCATGTCGCCGGTGAGCGCGCTGCCGAGCCAGATGATGTACTGAACAGGTAATGGCTTGTCGTATCCAAACGACGCGCGCATTTCCGCCAGCATCTTCTGGTCGACCTCGCCCATCACCGCGGACAGCGGATCGCCGGGCGCGAGATGCACCAGCGCGAACACCACCAGCGAGACCCCGATGGCGATCGGTATCGTATAGAGAACGCGGCGCAGAATGTAGTAAAACATCTCGAAGCAGCCGTCAGCCGTCCGTCGTCAGTCGACACTCGGCGGTGCACGGCGACCAGCTACCGGTCACTGGTCACCCTTTCACGACTTATCGCAGTCAATCGGCGACGTAAACCGGCGCCAGGTCCTGGAACCAGTGTTTCACCTGTACCCAGCCCTTCACCTTGGCGGACATCGCGCGCGGCCCGACGTCATGCACCACCCACACGTCCACCGCGTTGTCCACGAGATACGCATGCAGCTCGCCGAGCAACTGGTCGCGCTTCTTCTCGTCGAAGATGTTGTTGGATTTTTCCACTATGGCGTCGACCTTCGGATCCGAGTAGTGCATGTAGTTGAAGCCCTTGGGCGGGATCGCCTTGCTGCTGTAGATGCGCCCGAATGCGCTGAACGGATCGACGGTCGCCGAGGAGTTGTTGATGCCGTGCACGCCCTGGCAGATCGGTGATCCCGCGCCGGCGCGGCGGCAGTTGCGCAGCACCTCCCAGTCCTGCGTGACGAGTTCCAGATTGATGCCCACCGCCTTGAGGTTCTGCTGAATGTATTCGTTCATCGGCCGCGGCAGCATCTGGCCCGAACCGGAGGGCGAGACCATCACCTTGAGCGTGAGCGGCTTGGATCCGGAATAGCCCGCCTCGGCGAGAAGTTTTTTCGCGGCCGCCGGATCGTGCTTGATCTGGAACGACGGCTTGCCGAACCACGGGCTCGACTTGTCTACCGCGCCCGCCGCCGGCGCGGCAAAACCGCCCAGCAGCTTGACGATGCCTTCACGGTCGATCGCAAGATTGACGGCCTTGCGCACCCGGAGATCACGCCACGGCGAGTCTTCCCGGAAGCTCATGAAGTACGGCCAGATGTGCGGATACACGTTGGACGTGATCCGGAATCCCTGCGATTTGAGCCGCGGGATGAAGTCGGGGGGCGGCGCCTCGATGAAGTCGACCTGGCCGGAAAGCAGCGCGGAAGCGCGGGTCGTCGGCTCGGGAATCGGCAGGAGAATCATGCGCTGGGTCTTCGGCACGCGTTTCGCGTCCCAGTAACTCGAATTGCGCACCAGCTCGGCGCGCTCGCGCGGCACGAGCTTTTCCAGGCGAAAGGGACCCGTGCCGGCGGGCTGCTGCGAAAACTTGTTCCAGTCGCGCCCGAGCTTCTCGTATTGCGCCGGGCTGGAGTAGAAAACATAGGTCGTCTGATACGGGAATGTCGAATCCGGCGCATGGGTGGTAAGTTCAATCGTGTAGTCGTCGATCTTGCGCCAGGACTTGAGCGACAGGATGCGGCCCGCGACCTGCGCCCTCTGCCGTGCGTCGTGATGGGGGGCTTCCTTCTTGAACAGCTTGTCGAGGTTCCAGACCACGGCGTCCGCGTTGAAATCGGAGCCGTCATGGAACTTGACCCCCTTGCGCAGCTTGAAGACCCACTTGGTGGTGTCCTTGTCGTCGACCTTCCACTCGGTCGCGAGGCCGGGGACCAGCGTCGAAGGCCCCTTGGCATCGTCGAGCTTCCAGTTGATGAGCGCGTCGTAAAGCGTGTAGCCCGTCATGCGGTAGCCCTCGAAACCGCCGTTGGGCTGGCCGCTGGTGGTGGGGATGTCGCTCAGCGTCATGCCCACGCGCAGCGGCTTGGACTGCCCCCACGCCGCGCCGCCGGCGAGCGCGCCCATCACCCCGATACATGCCAGCGTCAGTTTCAATCGATCCGATTTCATCGCGTTCTCCTTGGTTGAGAGGGACAGACCACTACGATACCGCGTAGTGGTCTGTCCCCTGATTACTCGATCAGCGCGCGGCGCGCCCACTCCGCGTGCACGAAAAGCGCCGCATCACCGCCATGCGCGCCGATCAATTGCACGCCGAGCGGCAGTCCCGCCGGACCCTTGCCGTACGGCAGGGTGAGGCAGGGCAGCAGCAGCAAGGTCCACATCAATCCGAATATCGGGTCCCCGGTGTTGTCCAGGCCGCGCGGCGCCTCACCCGGCGCGCTCGGCGCAAGCAGCATATCGTACTCCCTGAATACGTCGGCAATCTGTATGCGGCAGCGTGTGGCGAGCGTGAGCCCGTCCTCATACTGCGCACGCGAGACCTTGCCGCCCGCGGCGATGCGCGCCGTGAGGCCGGGTGAAATCAACTGCGGGAAGCGCGTGCGCTCGTGGGTGAGCGCACGGAAGAATTCGTAGGAGCTCACCGTGACCTGCGTTTCACTGAGTGCGGAGAATTCCGCCGGTAGATCGACGTTGCGTACCATCGCACCCGCCGCGGCGAGGGTCTCCGCCGCATGCTCCAGATTGGCGCGGCTCGCGGCGTCCGCCTGGTTCCAGTGCGGCGTGCGACAGAATCCGATGCGCGGCTTGAGTGCCGCGACTTCGGCGAACGAGGTCGCGGGCATCCCAGAAAGCTCCTCGACGATCAGCGCCGCATCCGGAATGGTGCGGGTGAGGGCGCCGATGGTGTCCAGCGATTCGGACAGGAATTTGAGGCCCGCACGGTTGACCAGGTTGAAGGTCGGCTTGTAGCCGATGACGCCGCAGAAGGCGGCCGGCCGGATCGTGGAGGACGACGTCTGGGTGCCGAAGGCGATCGGGAGCATGCAGTCGGCCACCGCCGCCGCAGATCCGCTCGAAGAGCCGCCCGGCGTGTGTCCAAGATCGCGCGGATTACGGGTCTTGCCGGGATGGCGGGTGGCGAATTCGGTGGAGACGGTCTTGCCGAGGATGATGCCTCCCAGTTCGCGCACTTGGGCCACGCACGCGGCGTCGCACGCGGGGCGATGGCCGCGATAAATGGGCGAGCCGTACTCGGTGGGCAGGTCGCACGTGTCGATCACGTCCTTGATGCCGACCGGGATGCCGTGGAGCCGGCTCTTCGGCGTTTCGCGGTCGCGGCGGCGCGCCTGCTCGAGCGCGAGCGCGGGATCGATATACGCCCACGCGCGCACATCGTCCTCGCGCTGCCCGATGCGTTCGAGGCATGCTGCGACCAGTGCTTCGGAGGTGAGTTTTCCGGCGGCGATAGCCGCTGCGGCGTCGCTCGCGGATATCCGGTTCAGCGGCAGCGCGGTGGTCATGCGGGAATTGCGCTCCGGGTTCCGACGGCTTCAGGTTGAATGCAGCGCGTCTCGTGCGGAAAGCGTCCCTCGGTCGCGATTACGCGCAGCTCGGGAAGGGCTTTTCCGCATGCGGGCACGGCGTAGGAGCAGCGCGGCGCGAAGCTGCAGCCCGGCGGCAGCGCCGCAAGATTGGGCGGTGAGCCGGGAATCGGGGTGAGCCGGGTTCCCTGCGGCACCTCGTGCACCGTCGAGCCCATCAGTCCCTCGGTGTAGGGGTGGCGCGGGCGATGCACGACGTCTCCCACCGTGCCGCGCTCTACGAAACGACCGGCATACATCACCGCGATCTGGTGCGAGACCTCGACCGCGACGCCCAGATCGTGGGTGACGAAAATCATCGCCATGCCCAGTTTCTGCTGCAGGCTGCGCAACAGCAGCAGAATCTGGATCTGCACCGTCGCGTCGAGCGCCGTGGTCGGCTCGTCCGCCAGCAGCAGCGCGGGGCGGCAGGAGAGCGCGATCGCGATCATCGCGCGCTGGCGCAGGCCGCCCGAGAGCTGGTGGGGATAGGCGTCAAGGCGCCGGCGCGCGGAGGGAATCTGCACCAGCTCGAGCAGCTCGAGCGCGCGGCGCCGCGCTTCGGCGCGGCCGACGCCGTCATGCTGAACGATGGCCTCCACGATCTGCTCGCCGATGGTGAAAACCGGATCGAGCGCGGTCATCGGCTCCTGAAAGATCATCGCCACCGTGGAGCCGCGCAACCGCGTGAGCGCCATCGGGTCGAGCGCCATCACGTCGCGGCCCGCGATGTCGATGCGCCCGGAGAGCCGTGTTTTATTCGGCGGCAGGAGGCGCATCAGCGCGCGCAGCGTCACGCTCTTGCCCGATCCCGATTCCCCGAGAATGCCGAGCACTTCGCCTCTGGCGAGCGTGAACGACACGCCACTCACGGCGTGCACCGTCGCCTCGTGGCTCACGAACTTCACCGTGAGATTCTCCACCGTCACCAGCGCCTTGTCGGCCATATAAGAACTTTTCAGCCGCAGATAAACGCCGATAAACGCCGGTCAAGAAGCAAACCGATAAGATTCACGGGAAGTCTTAAGGTCTGCACGTAGCATCGGTTACATCCGCGTCCATCTGCGTTCATCGGCGGTTACAAAATGTCTTCATAAGCTCGGCATGCGGATGTGCCAGTCGGTTTCCTGCTGGTAGAGGTGCGCGGCGCGGAAGATGAGCGCCTCCGAAAATGGCCGTCCCATGAGCTGGAACGCGATCGGCAGACCGTCCTTCGAGAAACCCGCGGGCACCGACAGCGCGGGCAGCCCCAGATAATTCGTGGGCCGCGTGTTGCGCGTGATGCGCGAGACGATGCCGGCGACGTCTCCCGAGCCTTTCGGTTCGGTCTCGGCGATGGTCGGCGGCGGCATCACCATCACCGGCGTGTGCAGCAGGTCAACCTTTGCGTAGACCGCCCGCATGAATTCCGCGAGGAGGTGCGCGCGCAGGTTGATCGCCTGCAGGTAGGTCGTCACCGGGATGTGGAAGCCCGCCTCCATGCGGCTGCGCACGTAGAGCGAATAGTCCCG
This sequence comes from Betaproteobacteria bacterium, assembly GCA_016202605.1. Lineage (GTDB taxonomy): Bacteria > Pseudomonadota > Gammaproteobacteria > Burkholderiales > SG8-41 > DSOT01. Next base: position 9,615 of record JACQOJ010000061.1, on the reverse strand, counting down.
GGGCCGCGTCCGGATCCACGGCCCGTGCATCGTCGCCGCTTCGGATTGCGACACCGTGGCCGACAGCAGGAAGATCTCCTGCGGATCGGGTACCTTCATCTCGATGATGCGCGCGCCCAGCGATTTGAACACCGCCAGACTTTCCGCCATGCGCTTTCTGACATCATCCGTCGCGCCGTCGTAATAGTGGTTGACCGGTACACCGATCCTGAGCCCCTTGATCCTGCCGGCGAGCGCCGCTTCGTAATCGACCGCGGGTTCTTGGACGCATGTCGGGTCGCGCGCATCGGCGCCGGCGATAACGCGCGTCATGCGCGCGCAGTCGCGCACGGTGCGAGTGAGCGGCCCCACCGTGTCCTGCGACCACGAGCGGGGCAGGATGCCGTAGCGGCTCACCAGGCCGTAGGTCGGCTTCAGGCCGACCACACCGCACGCAGCCGCCGGAAGCCGGACGGAACCGCCGGTATCCGACCCCAGCGCGCCGTAGCAGACGCGGGCGCCGACCGCGGAACCGGAACCGCTCGAGGATCCTCCCGTGATATGCGCCGGATTCCACGGATTGCGGCAGTGGCCCCAATGGTCGTTGTGCCCGGTTGGATTCGCGGCGAATTCCGCCATGTTGAGGTTTCCGAGCCAGATCGCGCCGGCGGCGGCGAGCCGTTCCACCACCGTTGCAGTTACCCCGGGACGATAGTCCCGCAGGATCTTCGAGCCGCCGGTCGAGATCTTGCCGGCCCGGTAGAACATGTCCTTGTGCGCGAGCGGCACGCCGTGAAGCAGCCCCAACCCGGCGCCGCGCTTGCGCGCCTGGTCGGCCTTGCGCGCCGCTTTGAGCGCCGCGTCGCCTTCTATTGCGATAAAGCAATTGAGAGCGGGTTGCACCCGCGCCGCCCGTTCGAGGCACGCACGCGTCACCTCGACGGACGAGAATTTCTTCCTGCGGATTCCGTCCGCGACCGCGCTGAGGCTCAGGTTGAGCACATCGGTATCCGTCATCGGGATTTCGTTTCGCGCAAGGCGAGAAGCGTCTCTGTGAAGCGCGCGGGTTCATCGTTGAAATCGAGGCGGGTTGCGCCATCCAGCACGGCGTTGTTGAGCCGATCGACCTCGGCGGCGAGCTCGCCGGCTCTATGCCCCGCGACATCGAGACGGGCGAGTTGCCGGCCGTGGTCGCGGATCAACTGTGGGGTAACCGAATGCCCATCGCCGGGAATTCGTCTCAAGTTTGGGTCTCCCTCTGATCCAGTGCAATGTTTATGAATCGAACTCACGCTGTTCTGCAAACATCATGCCACGAGATGTATCCCACTGCTTGCGTCCGTAGGCGGGCGGCGCTCGAACGCGTCGCCCGCGCACCAGGATGTGACGTTGCGGTGGCCCGGGAGCGCTATTATGGTGCCAAAGGTTTCAGCAACGCGTGACGTATCTTAATCCCCATTGCAGGCCGGCGAGAAGAGGACCGCGTTCCGCTCCTGGCGCCGTGTTAGAATCCGGTGCAAAACCAAGTTGTTTCAGCCGGTTGCCGGGTCCGCGGCGATCCGCGGCCGGTCTTCCCGCAGAGCATGGCGAATCAGACCGATCCCGCCCCGCGGGCCTGTCTCCACCGAAGTTCTTGAAGGTCCGGCGAATGAATCGAGCGTTGAAGATTGGAATACTGGAAGGCGACGACATCGGGCTGGAAGTCGTGCCGGAGACGATCAAGGTGATGCGCGCGGCGGCGCGGAAGGCGGATCTCGCCATCGACTGGTTCCCGATGCCGATTGGGAGGAAAGCGCTGGACGAGCTGGGGTACACGCTGCCGCCGGGAACGCTGGAAAAGCTCGACACGCTGGACGGATGGGTGCTCGGTCCCATCGGACACCAGGCCTACCCCAGGGACCGGCCCAACGCCATCAACCCGCATCCGATCCTGCGCAAGCATTACGATCTCTTCGCCAACATCCGGCCGGCGAAATCCCTGCCGGGGCTGCCCGCGCTCTACAAGGACGTCGATCTGATCATGGTGCGCGAGAACAACGAAGGTTTTCCCCCGGACCGCAATGTCCACATGGGCAACGGCGAGTTCCGCCCCACGCCCGACATGACGATTTCCATCCGGCTCATCACGCGCCAGGGTTCGAGCAAAATCGCGCGCGCGGCGTTCGAACTGGCGCGCACGCGTCCGCGCAGGAAGGTCACCGCAGTACATAAAAACACGGTATTCAAGCTGGGCTGCGGCATGTTCGCGGAAGAATGCCGCAAGGTGGCGCAGGGTTATCCGGATATCGCGTTCGACGAAGTGATGGTCGATACCTTCGGCATGAAGCTGGTCATGAGGCCGCAGCAGTTCGATGTGATCGTCACCACCAATACGTTCGGGGACATCCTTTCCGACGTGGCTGCGGGGCTGGTCGGCGGGCTCGGGCTCGCGCCGGGATTGTCGGCCGGGCCCGAGCGCGCGATGGCGCAGGCGACGCACGGTTCGGCGCCGGACATCGCGGGAAAGAACATCGCCAATCCCTACGCGATGATCATGTCGGGGCAGATGCTGCTCGCGTGGCTCGGCCATAAGCATGCCGAAGAAAAAGCAGTCACGGCGGCGCAACTCGTCGAGCGCGCGATGGAGAAGGTGATCCGCGAGGGCAAGACGCTCACGCCCGATCTCGGCGGCAGCGCCTCCACCGTCGCGATGGGCGATGCCGTTGCTGCGGAAGTGTAAGCGTCAGGGCGTCAGGGCGTGAGAGCGTCAGAGTGTGAGGGCGTGAGAGCGAGGGGTCGCCTCCACTCCCGATCTCCCGACTTGCATCAATTACGAGTCACCGGTCATGGAGTCCAAGAACAGATGGCGACAGTACGAATTTTGAGCGGCGGCGCGGCGCAGGCGGTGGTCGAGCAGATGGCAGCCGGCTTCGGGCGCGAAACGGGACACCGGATCGACGCGGAGTTCAGCGCGGTGGGCGCGATGAAAGACAAGGTGGTCGCCGGCGAACCGGTCGATCTGGTCATTCTGACGGCGGCGCTGATCGATGATCTCGCCGCGCGCGGGTTGGTCGTGGCAGGTTCGCGCGCCGATCTGGGCAGAGTAGGGACCGGCGTTGCGGTCAGGACGGGGACACCGCTGCCCGACGTGTCCAGCGCGAAAGCGCTGCGGGGAAACATGCTCGCCGCGACGAAGATCATATGCCCCGATCCGGCCGTTGCAACCGCAGGCAAGGTCGTCATGAATCTCGTCGAGCGCCTCGGCATCGCTTCCCGGGTCAAGGAACGCATGCAGTTTTTTCCCAACGGCTACGCCGCGATGCGCCGGCTGGCGGCAAGCACGGGGATGCTCGAAATGGGCATCACGCAGATCACGGAAATCCTTCCCAACCAGGCTGTTACATTGGCCGGCTCGCTGCCCGATCGATTGCAGATGAAAACAGTCTATTCCGCGGTACTGGCGGCGCGGGCGCGGCAGCCCGACGCGGCGAAGGCGTTTCTCGCACGCTTGACATCCCCTGCGGCGCGTCCCGTCCTCGCCGCGGCGGGATACGAATTTGACGGGTGAGACGAGCGTGATTGGAGGTAGCCCGGATGGAATGAAATGAAATCCGGGAGCCGGAGAAGCGGGAACGAAGGCCCCCAAAAAAACCGTGTACCCGGAATGCGCTTCGCTCCTTCCGGGCTACGCTCCTCCCTACTGCTTGGCCGCTTACCACTTGCCGCTTACGGAGCTTCTATGAACCGCATTGTCCATCTCGCGCTGAAAGTCGACGATCTCGAGAAGACCACCGGGTTCTATCAGGAGGTCTTCGGGTTCCGGGAAGTCGAGACCCGGAAGACGCGGGACCATCTTTCGCGGCATCTCACCGATGGCGCGCTCGATTTCACGCTCATCAAGTACGACGAAGGCACTGAATCCGCCGAATCCAGGGCTTCCGGCGAAGGACCCTGCATCCATCACTTCGCGATCGAGGTCGACGACGTCGAGGAATACGCGCGGCAGATCCGCAGCTACGGTTGCGAGATCATCAGCGATCCGGGCGTGCTGCCGGTCAAGTTCCGCGCGCCGGGAGGCACGGTCGCGGAAATCGTGCCGGTCGGCAGATACAGGAAACCCGAACCTCCAGAACGGTAGTCCTGCTTCTGTTACACTTCGCCTAGCGTCGATGCAGGTCGACCGTGTGATGTGTTGAAATTGGATTCCCGGCTGCCCGGGGATGACAGCCTGGTATGTCATGCCCGCGCAGGCGGGCAACCAACCTGAGGTGTGTTGAAATTGGATTCCCGACTACCCGGGGATGATAGCCTGGTATGTCATGCCCGCGCAGGCGGGCAACCAATTTGAGGTGTGTTGAAATTGGATTCCCGACTGCCCGGGGATGAGGGGCACGCAGCGCACAATAACCGAAAGAACGAGGGCGCTGTGGTGGCATCAACATATTTTGAATCCTGAGGAGGGCCGGCGCAGCGCGCCTGGCGGAGGGTGTGAGCTGGTGGAAATCCGCTGACAAGAGCGAACTCGCGTGCAGCGCGATCCTGGTTGCGCTTGGTGTGTCGATCCTGGCGGACGCCTGGGACTGGCCGTATCTCACGAAAGACGGCCCCGGCCCGGGATTCTTCCCGCTTTGGATCGGAATCTCCATCATCGGGTTATCGGTGGCCGTCGCGGCCCTTCACCTGTACGACGTGGTCAGGCGGAGCCCGGTTGAGCGCCCGAACTGGCGAGGCAGCGCCCGCGTGCTGACTGGATGGGCCGGGTTGGCGGTCTCGATCGCGCTGATGAAGCCAGCCGGCTTCATTTTGAGTTTCCTGCTGCTCGTGGTGTTTCTGGTCATGGTCATTTTCCAACGATCGTTCCTCGCGGCGCTCACCGTAGGCGCGGGAACGTCCATCGGTTTCTGGGTCGTGTTCGTGAAGCTGCTCCAGGTGCAGCTGCCGGCCGGACCGTGGGGATTCTAGGCGCCGCCGCATGGAAATACTCACCAATCTTGCTCAGGGTTTTGCCATCGCGCTGGAGCCGATGAATCTTTTCTGGTGCTTTCTCGGCGTATTCCTCGGAACCGTGGTCGGAATCCTGCCGGGACTCGGTCCGTCCGCTACGGTCGCTCTCCTGCTGCCCTTGGCGACGCAGATGAGCCCGACCGCGGGCATCATCATGATGGCGGGAATCTATTACGGCGCGAAATACGGTGGTTCGACCACCGCCATATTGCTCAACGTACCGGGGGAATCGGCGTCGGTCGTCACCTGCATCGACGGTTTCGAGATGGCGCGCAATGGCCGCGCCGGGCCCGCGCTTGGTATCGCGGCGATTGCCTCGTTCGTTGCCGGTACCGTCGGCGTGATTCTGCTGATGCTGATCGCCCCGCCCGTGGCCGAGTTCGCATTGCGCTTTGGCCCGCCGGAGTATTTTGCGCTGATGGCGTTCGGGTTGTCGATGGTCGTGCTGCTCGCAGGGAAATCCATGCTCAAGGCGCTGCTGTCGATGTTCGTGGGGCTGTGGCTTGCGACGATCGGCATCGATATGTTTACGGACAGCGAGCGCTATACGTACGACAGGGTGGAATTGCTGGACGGTGTGCACTTTGTCGTGGTGGCGATCGGCACATTTGCGATCGGCGAGGTGCTCGCGAATCTGACCAGCAACTCGAGCCAGCAGATGTTCAAGGTTCCCAGGGGCCTGCGCAACCTCATGCCGAACTGGCAGGACATCAAGGACTCGCGGTTCGCCTTGCTCAACGGCTCGCTGGTCGGATTTTTCGTGGGCGTTCTTCCCGGCGCGGGATCGACGATCGCATCGTTCGTGTCCTACGGCGTCGAAAAGGCGATGTCCAGACATCCCGAGAATTTCGGGAAAGGCGCGGTGGAAGGCGTGGCCGCGCCCGAAGCCGCGAACAATTCAGAAACGGGCGGTGCGCTGGTGCCGTTGATGACCCTGGGCATTCCCGGTTCCGCCACGACGGCGATTCTGCTTGCTGCGCTTATTCTCTGGGGTCTGCGGCCCGGACCACTCTTGATCCAGGACCACCCGGAGATTTTCTGGGGCCTGGTGGCGAGCATGTACATCGGAAACGTGATGTTGCTGATACTGAATCTGCCCCTGGTGCCGGTGTTCGCGCAAATCCTGAGGCTGCCGGGATACATACTTTATCCGGTCATCCTGGGCGTTTCCATCATCGGGGTGTACAGCGTCGATCAGCGGCTGTTCGACACGTGGCTGGTAGCGTTTTTCGGCCTGCTCGGCTATCTCATGCGCAAAGTCGAGTATCCCGCCGCGCCGTTGATACTGGGGCTCGTGCTTGGCGACCTCATGGAAAACGCGGTCCGCCAGTCGCTGATGATGTCGGCGGGCGATGTGTCAATACTTTATACTAGGCCGCTCGCGCTGGTGATGCTGGTTTTGACCGCGGCCGTGCTCGTCGGGCCGTTGTTCCGCCGGATGGCAAAATGGCGCTTGAAAGTGGCCGAACAGGAGGGATAGCGCACGGTTTTTCGTTGGCGCGTTTAATTAAAAGGAGGAGGGTCGAAATGAGGAACGCACTCAAGATATTGACAGCTTCAGCCCTGCTGGCGGGCGCGGCAGGCGCCCATGCCTTCACGCCCGACCGGAACATCGAATTCATGGTCCATTCCGGTCCGGGTGCGGGCAACGATGTGTTTGCGCGCAGCGTCCAGGGCGTTCTCGAAAAAATAAAAGGGTTGCCGCAGACCGTTCAGGTGGCGAACAAGACGGGCGGCGGCGGTCTGGTGGCGATGTCGTATCTGGCCGAGAAAAAGGGCGAAACGCATCTGCTCGCGGTGTTCACGAGCGTCTGGTTCGTCAATCCGCAGATCCGGGAGAAGGCCAAGGTCACGATGCGCGACTTGACACCGATCGCGCGCCTGGTGCTCGAGCCGGCGGTGATGACGGTGCGCGCGGATTCGCCGTACAAGACCGCAAAGGACTTTTTCGGGGCTGCGAAGCAGAATCCGGGTAAGCTGAAGCAATCCGGCGGCTCCCTCAGCGGGCGTGACAACACGACGCGGCACCTGCTGATGAAGGCAACGGGCACGGAGTGGCAGTTTATTTCGATGAAATCGGGCGGGGAGCGCGTGGCGGCCCTGTTGGGCGGACACGTGGACATGTACATCATGGAGCCGGCCGAGGCACTTGAGCAGATCCGCGCGGGCAAGATCCGGGTGCTCGCGACACTCATGAACAAGCGAATCCCGAGTCTTCCCGACAGCGCGACCATCCGGGAGCAAGGTTTCAACGTGCCTGAAATCCCGCAGGCCCGCGGCTTCGTGGGGCCCCCGGGGATGGCGGCGGATGTGAAATCGTACTACGAAGGCGTGTTCACGAAGATGTACAAGTCCTCGGAATGGCAGAATTTCCTGAAGGCGAATTATTACGAGGATGGGTTCCTGATCGGGCCGGGCCTCAACAAGTTCGTGGACGAGTATACGCAGACGATGCGTGGCATCCTCAAGGAAGCCGGCATCAAGCTCGTCCGGTGATGGTGCCGTGCTCCATGCCGTGAGTGACGGTTTACCGGTCCGGTCCGTTTCACAGACACTCGCTGAGCGCGCGCTCGCGCTGCGCGTCGACGACATTCCGCCCGCGGTGCGCGAGCGCGCCGAGCAATTGCTGATCGATGTCGTGGGACTGTGCGTTGCGGCGCGCAACACCGACTACATGCGTTCGGTGCTCGCCGCCGTCGATGCCGGCGGGCCGTGCACGGCCTTCGGTCATGCCGCGACCTTTCGGCCGGAGACCGCGGCGCTCATCAACGGCACCGCGACACACGGCGAGGATTTCGACGACACCTTCGAAGGCGGACCCGTTCACAGCAGCGCCACCGTGATCCCCGGCGTGCTTGCGGCGTGCGAGGCATTCGGACGCGATGGGCGTTCGGCGCTCATCGGCATCGTCGCAGGGATCGAGGCGACCTGCCGCCTTTCGATGGTGCGTCCCAAGGCGATCCACAAGTCAGGCTTTCATCCCACCAGCGTGCTCGGCACGATGGGCACGACGCTTGCGGTGTGCGCCGCGCTGGGTCTGAACCGCAAGCAGACGGTGGATGCTTTCGGCAATGCCGGCAGCTTCGCGGGCGGCATCATCGAGTACCTGGCGGAAGGGGCGTGGACCAAGCGCCTCCACACCGGCTGGGCGGCGCAGGCCGGGATCCAGGCCGCGCGGTTCGGGCAGCAGGGATTTTTCGGCCCGCGCACGGTGCTCGAAGGCACGCACGGGCTCTTCAACGGCTTCGCGCGGTCGGCCGAAGGCGATTACGACGCGCTCACCGAAGGCTTCGGCGAGCAGTGGGTGATGGAAGGCATCACGTTCAAGCCCTACGCCACGGGGACGATGAATCAGCCGTACGTCGATTGCGCGCTGCGGCTCGCGCAGAAGGGCATCCGCGCGGAGGAGGTGGCCGACATCCTGTGCGAGACCGCCGAAGGCTACGTCCACCGCCTGTGGGATCCGCTTCCCTCCAAGCACCGGCCGCCCAACGAGTACGTGGCGAAATTCAGCGCGCCGTTCAACATCGCGGTTGCGTTCGTGACGGGCGGCGCGGGGCTCTCGGCGTTTACCGGTGAGACCGTGCGCGATGAGCGCATCCTCGCGCTCGCGTCCAAGGTGCGCTATGTCGTCGATCCCGACAATCCCTATCCCAAGGCCTTCACCGGCCACGTCCGCATGACGCTCAAGGACGGCCGGGTGTTCGAAGAGCGCCAGCCGCACATCCGCGGCGGCGCTCACGAGCCGCTTTCGCGCGCGGATATCGAAAACAAATTTCGCGGCAACTGCGAGTTCGGCGGCTGGCCGCGCGAGCGTGCGGACAAGTTCCTGCAATCGGTTCCGAAATTCTTCGGCGGTCCGCTGGACCTCGCCCCGCTGCGCGGTTAGATGTTTAGCCGCCGATGAACGCCGATAAACGCCGAGAAAAACCCAATCGCGAAATTTCCGTCTCCCCCGACGACCAGCAGTCGCCGGGCGAGGAACCACATACACGTAGACATATGGCCGCAGATGGATATATCCACGGACAGATGTTTGTATATACGGGTATATGGGTTTAGCATTTTTCCGATGCGGTTCATTACAAGTTATGCCGCATCAATGGAGGGAGCGCGAAATGCAAACAGTGATTCAGGTGGTGTGCAAGACCGGTAGGAGCATGCGCGATGCCGTCGCGAACGACCCTACACTGGAAGAGAACGGACTCAAGATCGTAAAAGAGAGAAAACATGGGCGGAGCCCCGGCTGGACGAAAGTCAAGAGCGCAATGTCTGATCGACGCGGCACGGTGAACGTTCAGTGGAACGCGAGCACATCCATTCTCATGTGCCGCATCGTCAATAGAGGGGCTGGCAAACCGAATCTCTTGGTGGGCGATTTTGTTGACTACCTGCTCGCGCGTCACAAGAAGCGCGTCAGGCACATTACCATTTGGGCGTCGTAAGCCGCATGCGGCATAACTACGCAGCCCACGCGGACGCGCGCGCGCGCGACGTGCCTTGCAAAGGTTCGTGGGCGCGCGCCGGTGGCCGCGAACGTTGATATGGCTTCTCGTGTCAACAAGGGCGAACGCGGCCTGCCCGCCAAGCACGGTGGGTGAATCAGAAATCCCGCGGCCCGATAGGGAACGCGGCGGGGCCATCTTGAGCGAC
>JACQOJ010000064.1 GCA_016202605.1 Betaproteobacteria bacterium | reverse complement strand
AGCGCGACCCGCGCGATCGGCTGCGAGAGCAGCACCATCACGACTGCCGCCACCATGCCTCCAAAAAATGCAGCGATCAGCGTCCAGCCCAGCGCCTCCGCCGCCTTGCCTTTGCGCGCCATCGCATAGCCGTCCCACAGCAGCGGCACGTCGATCGGCTCGCCGGGAACGCGGAACAGGATCGAGGTCCAGGCGCCGGCGTAGGTGCCCGAAACGTACATCGCGGTGAGCAGGATGATCGCCGGGATCACGTCCATGCTGTAGGTGAACGGCAGCGCCAGCACCACGCCCATGACCAGGGTGAGTCCCGGCAGCACCGCGACGAGCAGCCCGAGGATAATGCCGATCACCAGGGCGAGGAAATTGAGCGGCTGGAAAACGTGCACGAAGCCGGCGGCGAGATTGCTGAGAATTCCTTCCATGGCGGCTCGCCCTAGCAGCCTGTCGGACCCCGGATCAAGTCCGGGGCAAGCTTAGCGGTTCGACAGGCTGCTAACAGCAAAACCGCCCGCCGATTTTGAATGTAACCCGGATTGACAACCGCTCTTGCCCTCCCCAAAGCACGCGAGCAGGCCGGAAATGAGGTTTTCATTGGCATTGTTCTCCCGTATTCGTGCCCGCGGTTTTGCATTAGGAGTTTGTCCGATCCCGAGCTTGCCCCGGACTCCGATCCGGGGTCCGACAAACTCTAGCGGATGCCCATCACCTGCATCAGGAACAGCGTGACTTGAGCGAATGGTCCCTGACCGATCGGCAGCGAGACGTAGACCAGCTTCATGAAGATGAACATGAGCAGCAGGGTCCCGATCAGGCTTACCGCGGCAATCACGCCCCACCGGCGGTAGCCGCCGATCAAGAGAAACCCCGCAAGATAGATAACGGTAGAGAGAAAGAATCCGAGCATCTGGACCACCGCCACGTAGCCCAGCGTGGCAGCCATTCCGAGCAGCAGAACAACGGGATGGCTCTTCGCGGCAGCCGGGCCCGGGGCCCCGTGCGCTTCAGCCGATTCCTCGACCATGTCCTCGAGCACGCCCGGGACGTGCGCATCTTTCCTGGGAGAAAGCGCGATTCTGACGATTTCAAAAACGCACGCGGCGATCATCAGGATGAGTATCGCCTCGGGCCAGAAATCGGGACCCAGGGTGCCAGCCCGCCGATGAAACTCGAAATTGGTCGCGACGTAATAGAGATAACCCGCGGCGGCGCCTACGGTGGCGTAGGGCAGGGCTCTGATTAAGCGGGCATTGCCGATCATGTCGTGTTTCGTATGCTCCGGTTTTGAAAGCGCAAAGGCGGCGCTGCTCTCAATCCCTGCGCCGCCTTTGCCGTCGCTTCCAAGCGGTCTACTTCTTGGGCGCGTACTTCCTCATCGTTGCGAGTTCCCGATTCATGAACGCGATCGCGCCGGCGGCGGGAATGAAACTCTTCTCGTCCGCATACTGATTCCTGAGCCAGGACTTGTAGTCATCCGTGGCGGCCACCCGCGCCAGCGCATCGGAGACCAGCTTGACGCGGGCCGCGCCGGTGCCGGCCTTCATGGCGATGGAGCGGAACTGGCTGATCGCGATCTTTTCACCGATCTCGAAGCTCGCCGGCACGTTGCCGAACGCGGGGAAGCGCGCCTCGGAGAAAATCAGAATGGGGCGCATCTGCTTGCCGTCGAGGAAGCTCTTCACGTCGCCGAGCTGTTCGTAAAGGATGTCCGCGTGGCCGCCGAGGATCGCGGTGTAGCGCTCGGAGGGCTTGGGAAACGGCACCGAAGTGAGCTTGAGGCCTTTCTGGTTGAAGTAGATCACGTGCAGGTCGTCGGCGCTGCCGAAGCCGGTGATTCCCACCTTGAGCGGCCGCTTCCTCGCCTCGGCCTCCACGTCCTTCCACGTCTTCAGCGGGCTCGATTCCGCGACGAAGAAAGCGGACGGCTGCCGGATCATGATCCCGGCGGGCACGATGTCCGCGACCTTCCACTTGGTCGCCGCATCCATCTGCAGGGCGAGCGTGTCGGCGATGAAGACGGAAACCGAGTAACCGTCGGCGGGCGAGGTGAGCATCTTGTTGAGGCCCGTCTGCCCCGTCGCGCCCGGGACATTGATCACGGGCAGCGAAACCTTGAGCTCTTTTTCCAGCCCCGGGGCGATCTTGCGGGCCAGTTGGTCGGCGCCGCCGCCGGGTCCCCACGGCACCACGAATTCGATCGGTCGGGAGGGATATTTGTCCTGCGCGACCGCCGGAGAAACCGCGCCGGTCAATGCAATCAGCACGGCGGCGGGGATGTATGAAACTCTGCTGCCCGGAAAGCTTCTGTCCATGGTGACCTCCTCCTTATGAAAACGCACGCTGTTATCCCGGCGTTCCCGCCATGATACTGCTTCTTCGCTGCGAGCGGTGCGCGGCACGCCGGCGGCGGGCTCCACCGCCGGTGTTGAACGCGCTTTTCGAAGCGCGGTCCAATGTGTCAGTATCGGCGTGGCGAGGGGCGGTTCGCTTGAACATCGATTCACCAACATGCGTTGCGGGATGGGGACTGATCGCGCTGCTGGGCGTGATGGCGGGCTGCGCGACGCCCCCGCAAAGGGAAATCCAGGTCGTTTCCATGGGGTCGCAGGCGCCCGGCGCCGATCCCGGGTCTCCGCCGCCGGGAACCATCTGGCGGCTGGAAGAAAGCGAGTTCGAGGCCCTCGGTCCGGTGGTGCCCGCGCCGGACGTGGAGGAAGCGAAGGTGCCGCCTGCGATTGCGCGTTCGTACCCGTACGAGACGTACCGGCAGCGCGAGTACGGTTATGTCGTGGTGCCCTCGATCGTCTATTTCGGATCGCACTTCGGTTTCGCGTGGGGGTATCCGCGCTACTGGCCGCGCTACTACTACCCTTACCGCGCGCCCCATTCGCGCTGGCACTCCCGTCCGTGGCGCGAGCGGCGCCGCTGACCGCCAAAATTTTTCTGCATTGCTTGCTCGGGCGCTTGATGCGTGGCGTCAAGCTGCGCCCTGCGGGACGACGCTCACAGCGGAAAATGCTACACTCCAAGCTCCCCTACAACAGAACAACCAGTTTATGAGATGGAAGAGAAAAAGTACGTCAGATTTCAGGGAAGACTGGTCTTTGTTGGATTCGGTTCGGTGGGGCAGGGGAGTCTCCCGCTGCTGCTGCGGCACATCGACATGCCGAGGGACCGGATCGTCATCGTCACCGGCGATGAGCGCGGACGGCAGGAAGCCGAGCATTACGGCATAAAGTTCGTCGTCAGGCCGCTTACGCGCGAGAACCACCGCGCAATCCTCGAGCCGCTGCTCGGGAAGGGTGATTTTCTCCTCAATCTTTCGGTCGACGTCGCCAGCGCCACCCTCATCGAGCTGTGCTGCGCGCGGGGCGCGATGTACCTCGACACCTGCATCGAGCCGTGGCTCGGCGGCTACACCGATCAGAGCGTCTTGCCTTCGCGCCGTTCCAACTACGGCCAGCGCGAGGAAGTGCTCGCGCTGCGCAGGAAATACCCGAACGGCGGGCCCACCGTCATTCCGACCCACGGCGCCAATCCCGGGCTGATTTCGCACTGGACCAAGCAGGCCTTGGTGAACGTCGCGGGCGATCTTTACGGCAAGGTCGACATTCCCGGGAGCAAGGAGGAGTGGGCACGACTGGCGATGAAGCTCGGCGTCAAGACCATCCACTGCTCCGAGCGCGACACGCAGGCCGCTGATCCGCGCAAGCGGCGGTGGGAATTCGTCAACACGTGGTCGGTCGACGGTTTCATCGGCGAGGGTTCGCAGCCGTGCGAGCTCGGCTGGGGAACTCATGAAAAGCATTTTCCGCCCGACGGCAGGCGCCACGAGTTCGGCTGCGACGCGGCAATCTATCTCACGCGTCCCGGCGCATCGGTGCGTGTGCGTTCGTGGACCCCGAGCGAGGGGCATTACCACGGCTTTCTCATCACGCACGGGGAGTCGATCTCGATTTCGGACTTCTTCACCGTGCGCGAGGGCGACAGGGTGATCTACCGTCCCACGTGTCACTACGCCTACCATCCGTGCGACGACACCGTGCTCTCGGTGCACGAGCTCACGGGCAGAAACTGGATCGGGCAGGAGAAACGGCGCATCCTCATGGACGACATCTATGACGGGACCGACGAGCTGGGTGCGCTGCTCATGGGGCACGCGCGGGGCGCATACTGGTACGGCTCGCAGATCACGGTGCACGAAGCGCGCAAGCTCGCGCCGTACAACAACGCGACCAGCATCCAGGTGGCGGCGGGCGTGTTGGGGGCGGTGGTGTGGGCGATGGAACACCCGATGGCGGGCATCCTCGACCCCGACGACATCGATTTCCAGCGCGTGCAGGAGATCGCCAATCCCTATCTCGGCAAGGTGTTCGGCGTCTATTCCGACTGGACGCCGCTCGAAGGGCGCAACCATCCATTCCCCGAGGACCTCGATACGTCGGACCCGTGGCAGTTCAAGAATTTTCGCGTCGTGTGACGCGAAAATTCAAGGAAGATAAGCCCACTCACTATTATTACGTGAGCAAAGGCCCAAGCCGGGTCGGACCAAGCTCACTTCTTTCCCATTCAAGGTTTCCCCGCCAGGAAAGCGTGTTATTTCAGGACCTCAGGGCCAGAGTTGAAATCCGGGGTCGGTCAAGCGGCCGCAAGCCGT
>JACQOJ010000067.1 GCA_016202605.1 Betaproteobacteria bacterium | reverse complement strand
GTCCGACACCGTGGCCCGCATCGGCGGCGACGAATTCGTCGCCATCCTCCCCCGGATCGCAACCCGCGACGATGCCGCGAAAGTCGCGCGCAAGATCATCGAAGCCCGGTGCGCGCCCGTCGTTCTCGGCAGTCCAAAACGGGAGGCCTCGATCGGCGCCAGCATCGGCATCGCCATCTATCCCGCGGATGCGCAAGACGCGGACAGCCTGCTCAAGGCGGCGGATATTGCGATGTACGACGCCAAGCAGGCGCGGAACACTTTTCGTTTCTACGCAAAGGAAAACGAATTCGTCAGCAATAATCCGGCGCGCGTGAACTGACTTCAAATTGGATTCCCGACTGCTCGGGAATGACAACCCCATGTCATGCCCGTATAGCCTGCCCCCGAATGCTGTAGTCGGGGGCGGAAATCCAGAACGTGTCATTCCCGAGCAGTCGGGAATCCAATTACAGCACTTGTCATTCCCGAGGAGCCCGTCCTGGGGTGCTTTAGTCGGGGATCGCGAATCCAATCTGCGCTTGCCATCCCCTGCGGAGCACATCAAATGGCAATCGCCTTCATCACCTTGTACAGATTTGCCTTCGCCTCGAACCCGACGCCGGGCGCATCGGGCATGTGCACGTAACCGTTTTCAACCGGCGTGGTGTCCGCGAAGCCGCCGAAAGGCTGGAATACGTCGGGATAGGATTCGTTTCCGCCCAACCCGAGTCCCGCCGCGATGTTGAGCGACATCTGGTGACCGCCGTGCGGGATGCAGCGGCGCGAAGACCAGCCGGATTCCTCGATCATCGCGAGCGTGCGCAGGTATTCGACGAGCCCGTACGACAGCGCGCAATCGAACTGCAACCAGTCCCGGTCCGGCCGCATGCCCCCATAGCGGATGAGGTTGCGCGCGTCCTGCATCGAAAAGAGATTCTCCCCCGTCGCCATGGCCCCGTCGTAATGCGCGGCAAGTTTCGCCTGCAGGGCAAAGTCGAGCGGGTCTCCGGCTTCCTCATACCAGAACAGTCCGTAGCGCCGTATCGCTTCTGCGTATTCGATCGCCGTCTTCAGGTCAAAGCGCCCATTCGCGTCCACCGCGACCCGGCTGCCGTCGCCCACGACCTGGATCACGGCTTCGATGCGGCGCAAGTCCGCGGCAAGCGACTCGCCGCCGATCTTCATCTTGACCACCGTGTAACCCATATCGAGGTAGCGCCGCATTTCGTCCTGCAGCAGGCCCACGTCCTTCCCCGGGTAGTAATAGCCGCCCGCCGCGTATACAAAAACGCGGTCGTCCACCGCGCCCCCGTTGTAACGCCCGGCGAGCAGCCGATAGAGCGGCTTGCCCTCGATCTTGGCGACCGCATCCCACACCGCCATATCGACGACGCCGACGGCAACCGAACGCTCGCCGTGGCCGCCGGGCTTCTCGTTCGCCATCATGCACGACCAGATCCTGTGCGGATCGAGATTGGTCCCGTCCTCGTTGAGCAGGGAGCGCGGATCGGCGCTCATGACGCGCGGAATGAAACGTTCGGCGAGCAGGCCGCACTGCGCGTAACGGCCGTTGGAGTTGAACCCGTAGCCGACGATGCGCTTGCCGTTCCTCCTCGCGTCGGTGACGACGGCGACCACGCTCGCCGTCATTTTTGAGAAGTCGATGTAAGCGTTGCGCATCCCGGAAGCGATCGGCACGCTGGCTGAATGGATGGCGGTGATTTTCACTGGGGATCCTGCGTAGAAGTGAAGAAGCAACCCGGTTAGTGTTGCAACTCCGGAGGGCATCGTCAATATCGCTGCTGCGGTTGTTTCGGATTTTGCGTGGCCGTCTGTCATGCCCGCGCAGGCGGGCATCCAATTGATGATGTCCCAAAATTGGATTCCCGACTCCTCGGGAATGACAGAGGTGGGCCTCCCCGGGAATGACAGAGGTGGGTCTCCCCGGGGAATGACAGAGGTGGGCCTCCCCGGGGAATGACAGAGGTGGGCCTCCCCGGGGAATGACAGAGGTGGGCCTCCCCGGGGAATGACACGGTCTGGATTCTCGCCCCCGCTCAAATCGTTCGAGGGCAGGCTCTGCACGGGAATTGCACCGATGGAAAAGTCGCAAGCACCGGAAATCCTTGCCGCGCTACAATCGCGGCAATCCGAAACAGAAAGATCAGCCATGAAGAAATCAGCCCAGCCGGTCTCGGTCCAAACGCATGAACTCAGCGACTATATCTCCCGCGCCCTCAGAAAGCCGCTGCCGCGTCGGCTGACGGAGCGCGCAAGAATTCATCTCATCGACACCTTCGCTGCGATGATATCGGGATCCCGCCTGTTGCCGGGAAAAACGGCGACGGCATACGTGCGTACGCTCGGCGGCAAAGCCGAGGCGGGAGTCGTCGGCACGCGCATCGTCACTTCCGCCGCCCACGCCGCGCTCGCCAACGGCATGTCCGGTCACGCCGACGAAACTGACGACACGCATCCGCCCTCGTTGACTCATCCCGGAACGAGCGTCGTGCCGGCGGCGCTGGCGATCGGCGAGCGCGATCGCTTGTCGGGCCGCGAAGTCCTGCGGGCGATCGTGCTCGGCTATGACATCTGCGCGCGCATGCTCCTTGCCCTGAAACCGATGCCCTTCCTGCGCTCCGGCCATCACGCCGGCGCTTTCGGCCAACTCTTCGGCGCCGCCGCGGCGGCGGGCGCGCTGTTGAAACTCGACGCGCGCCGCGTGCGCTACATGCTCTCCTACACCGCGCAGCAGGCGGCGGGGCTCTACACCATGTTCCGCGATCCCGAGCACATCGAGAAAGCCTACGCAATGGGCGGCATGCCCGCTCACAACGGCGTCCAGGCCGCGCTCATGGCCGCGCACGGCTTTACCGGTGTGGAGGACGTTTTCTCAGGCGAGCGCGACTTTTTCTTCACCTTCGCGCGCGACGCGGATCGCGCCGAATTCACGCGCGGGCTGGGACGCGATTACGAGATCCTGCGCGGCGGCATCAAGCGCTGGCCCGTGGGCGGGCCGATCCAGGGTCCGCTGCATGTGCTGCGCGATCTCATACACGAGCACCGCCTCGAGGCGGACGAAGTCGTGGAACTCATCGCGCGCATGCCGGACAAGGAACTCGAAATCGTCAACAACCGCGACATGCCGGACATCTCGGTCCAGCATCTGCTCGCGGTGATGCTGCTCGACGGCACCGTCACGTTTGAATCCGCGCACAGCTTCAAACGCATGAAGGACCCGCGCGTGCTCAAATTGCGCGAGCGCATCAGGGCCGTCGGCGACCCCGATTTGACCGACGCCCAGCGCCGCTGGCGCTGCGTGATGGAAATCAGACTCAAAGATGGCCGCGTCGTGCAGGGTCAAACCATGGCCGCGAAAGGCAGCTTCGAGAATCCGCTCACGCGCGAGGAGGAAGAGGAAAAGGCGCTCGATCTCGTCGTGCCCATTCTCGGGAAACGCCGCAGCCAGGAATTGCTCGCGGCACTCTGGGATTTTGAAAACATCAGGGACGTGCGATCGCTGCGGCGACTCTACGCCGGGAAATCGTGAGATCGGGAAATCGCGAGAGGGAAGGTCTGTTTCGCTCTTCCCCTCTCCCGTCCTCCCGCCTCTTCTGCGCCATGTCACTTAGCCTTGAGGCCGGCCTCTACGACCAACCTGGATATCGTCTCGATTTGAGCGCGCAGGAATTTGTCGTGTTCGTCCGGCGTGCGGGGTGCAGGAGTCGAGCCCATGGCCTGCAGCCGTTCCTTGATGTCGGGCAGATCGAGGATACGTGCGACCTCTTTGCTGATCTGGTCGCGGATGGGGCGCGGCGTCCCCGCCGGCGCGAGTATCCCCGTTCCTCCTTCAGGTCTCTTCAGCTCGGGCAGCGTCTCCGCCATCGTCGGCACCTCCGGCAAAAGAGCGGAGCGCTGCGGGCTATTCACCGCCAACGCCAGCAACTTCCCGTCCTTGATCATTGGCAGCACGACGATCAGGTTCAACACGGCATAGTGGACCCGCCCGGCGAGGACTTCGATCGCCGCTTGCGGCGCGCCCTTGAACCCCACATGCACGGCCTTGATGCCAGCCGCAAGCCTGACGCTCTCACCCCACAAGTGAGCAAAGCTGTTCGCGCCGGCGGAACCGAAGAGGACCTTGCCGGGTTGGCCCTTACCGAACGCGATGAGGTCCTTGACGGACTTTACGCCAAGTGCAGGCGGCACAACCAGCGCCAGCGTGCCGGACGAGATGCCGGTAACACCCGCGAAGTCCTTCCGTGGGTCGTAAGGAAGGTTCGGCTGCAGCGCCGTGCTCACGGCAAAGGCGCCCGTATTCAACAAGAGCGTATAGCCGTCCGGCGCAGCCTTGGCGACAACATTTGTGCCGGTCATGCTGCCCGCCCCCGGGCGGTTTTCGATCACCACCGGCTGCCCCCAGCGCTCGCTCAACTTCGGACCGATCAGACGCGCCACGGTGTCGGGCGGCCCCCCGGCCGCGCTCGGCACAACGATGCGCACCGGCTTGCTTGGGAAATTCTGCTGCGCCTGCGCAAGACTCGGCGGCGCCGCGACAGCCACGCCCACCGCGATCGCGGCTACGAACGTTGTTCCGTGAATGGTGAGCATATTTCCTCCTTTACGTCTCCGTGATCGAGTGAGCCCCGAACGCATGCCCATGAAGACTTGAAATCATGTTGACACTACGCACCCCCGTCCGCAATCATCCAGTTTTCCCCGCCTGCTGAATTCCGGTTCACGCGATGGAGCTGCGGGACATCGAATATTTCGCTGTAGTCGCCGAGCACCGCAATCTGGGCCGCGCGGCGGAGGCGCTGGGGTTGAGCCCGACCGCACTCAGCAAGAGCCTGCGCCGGCTGGAGAAATCGTTGCAGGCGAAACTCGTGACCCGCACCCCCAAGGGCGTCGCGCTCACCACGGAAGGCGATGCCCTCCTCGCCCGCGTGCGCGGACTTCGCCTGTCTCTCCACGATGTGGCGCGCGAAGTGTCGGACCTTGCGCAAGGGCGGCTGGGGCGCCTGCGAATCGGCGTGGGCCCCAGCCCGGCAGTGGAACATCTGCTGGCAAGCGCTTCTGCAGCGCTGTTGAAAATCGCCCCGCGAGCGACCATGGTGATCACGGTGGGCCAGCCCGACTCCACGCTGGCAGCGCTGCGCGACGGAGAACTCGATCTGGTCATCAGGGCCTTGCCCGTGCAACTGGATGAGAGCCTGATTCAGGAGCCGCTGGTCTATGACGACATCGTTGTCATAGGATCGGCTACGCATCCCCTGGCAGCGCGAAAGAAGCTCACAATCGACGATTTTGCAAGACAACGATGGGCCTTATCGCCTGCCGACACGGTGGTCCGGCGGCGCTTTAACCAGTTCTTTGAAGCGCACGGCATCCCCCCTCCCGCACCTGTTGTGGAGTTCAGCTCGGCCCTGCTCAAGCTGCGCATGGTTGCGGAGTCTGACCTGCGGAGTTTTCAGCCGATCTGGTGGCTTGAAAACCAGCCACCCGGGGTGAGCTTGGTAGAAATCCCGGTGAATGCACTGACGTGGCGCCGCCGCTCCGGG
>JACQOJ010000062.1 GCA_016202605.1 Betaproteobacteria bacterium | reverse complement strand
TGCACGAGACCGTCATTCCCGAATAGACGGGAATCCAGTTTCAGCATCGCAAAATAGGATGCCCGTCTACACGGGCATGACAGGTCTTCGTCGAAATCAGATGCCCGTCCCCCGACTACAGCACTCGGGGGCAAGCCACACGGGCATGACAGACATCGCCTACGTGGGCACGATACACTCTTGTCATTCCCGAGTAGTCGGGAATCCAGTTTCAGCATCGCAAAATTGGATGCCCGTCTACACGGGCATGACAGGTCTTCGTCGAAATTGGATGCCCGTCTATACATGCATGACACACTCCGGTCATTGGTTACCCCTTTGTCTTACATCGGATGCGCAGCACTCCGGCGCTCTTTTCAGTTGCCATTGCGCCTGATGCGCTCTTCGAAGGCCCGCTCGAATACCCTGACATCACTTTCATAGGCCTCGAGCGACGCGTTGACGACGAAATGCGTGCGCGTGCATGAAACACGCGTGCGCGTTTCGGTGCGTATGCGCCAGTCGCCGCGCTCCATGATCCACGTCCATGTCACGTCCACGGTCGTGGACAGGGGATCGCCCTCGATGATGCGATAGCGCTCGATGGAACGCGCCTCCGCCACCAGATCGATATCATCATAACGGCCGCGGCCGCTCGAATCGGTGACTTCCACCACCGTTTCGCCCTTGCCGAGATCCGAGCGAATCACGCGGTTGCGGCCGCCGGGCTCGAGCGTGGTCCTTTTGAACGGCTCGGCAGCCTCCGCCGGCTTGAATTTTATTTTTGCGTCTTCCCTTCGCGGCGGGCGCACCGGCAGATCCAGCGTGCTCGCGCCGGTATGCAGCGTCAGCGTCACGGGCTCCGGCGAGGGCCAGATGAGCGGCCAGTATGTCGTCGACACCGCGACGCGGATGCGATGGCCCTTCACGAACGAATAGCCGGTATCGACCAGCGGCACGCGCACCACGTAACGCCTGCCGGGCGTCAGCCTGACCGGCTTGTCGGCGCCGTTGATATGCGTCAGGTTGAAGGCGCCGTAGGTCACGCGCGTCGATGCGCCATCGGGTGCGACATCGCACAGGCGCACGCAGATGAATGCCACCGGCCGGTCGACGGACAGCGAAAGCGTTGCCACGGGCGTGCCGAGAATCTCGACCGTCTTCGCCAGCGGCGCCGAATCAAAGCAGACCGACTTGCCGTCGTCCGCGCGCTGGTCGCCCGGCATCTCGGGGCTTGCGCCGTGCTGAAACCACGGCATGAGCTCGCCGCAATCGAGCCCCAGTGTCTGCGGCGACCTGGCCGAAATCTTCCCGGCCCTCGCCGCGCGGTCGCCGAGGCTCCCGCCCGCGTTCAACACGAAGCGTTTCGGCTTGATGCGCGGCGACGGCCACGCCGGCTCCGCGACCCAGCGTCCCGGGGATTCGGGGTAGTAATATTTCGCGGGCACCGCCTGCGCCATCCACGCGGTGAGTACCGGCTCCTTCATGATACCGCCGCCGTCGCCCTTGCCGCGCATCCAGTGGTCGAACCAGCGCAGCGTTTCCTGCAGGAAACCGATCGCCGGGCCCGGCACGCCCAGATAAGGAAAGCGATGGCCCCAGGGGCCGATCAGCCCCTTGGCCGGGACCTTGAGCCGGCTCAGCGCCTCGCCCACGGCACTGACGTAAGCACCGTCCGCCCACCCGCTCACCGCGTAGACCGCGCACTTGATGCGGTCGAAATCGATCGCCCGGCTGCGCCAGTAATCGCTGTAATTCTGATGCTGCAGCGCCGAGATGATCTGCGGCGCATCGTGCTCGAGCCGCTCCAGCCACATTTCGCGCCAGCGTTCGCCGACCAGCAGCGGATCGGGCGGCCGCGATTTGTAGCCGAACATCTGGGTTGACCAGCGTATGGAGCGCAACAGCACGCAGCCGCTGCGGAATACCTGGCTGTAGACATAGCGGTCGGGGGCGAACGAGCACGCCACGATGGCCTTCAGCTCCTTCGGCGCGCGATAAGCCGTCTGGATGGCCTGGAATCCTCCCCACGAAATGCCGAACATGGCGACCTGGCCGTCGCTCCAGGGCTGGGCGGCGATCCATTTCAGCACTGCGAGCGTGTCATCCTGCTCCTGCTGCATCGCGAACACGCCCTGGTGACCGTCGGAATCGCCCGAGCCGCGAATGTCAACACGCATGCAGGCATAGCCGTGGCCGGAAAAATAGCGGTGATGCATGGCGTCGCGCGGCGCGTAAATGTCGCGCTTGCGGTACGGCAGCACTTCGATAATGGCCGGCACGCGCTGTTTCGCGGCGATGTCGGGCAGCCACAGCTTGGCAGCGAGGCGGCAGCCATCGGGCATCGGGATCCAGCAGTCTTCGGTCTCGGTGGTGGCGTGAGGAAAACGGGTAACGGTTCGCAACTTGATTCACCCTGAAAGAATCATTACAAGGATCGGAAATTCAAGCGCAGGGCCCTGCCGGGTGGAAATGGCCGTTCACTCGATGGGCAGGCCGGCGCTCTTGATGACCTTCGCATAGCGCCAGACACAGCGCGCCCGGGATCGTGCAACCACGGCTCGGGACCGTGCTCATCGCTCCTCCCCCTATCCCCGTTCCCCGGCAATGGTGACACCGCCGTCGGCGACGATCAACTGCCCGGTGACGAAGGAGCCCGCTTCGGACGCGAGGAACACCGCGATGCCGCCGATGTCCTTGGGCTCCCCGATGCGGCGCAGCGGCGTCAGGGCTTCGCGCGCCTTGCGCTTCGTCTCGTCCTCCCACAGGGCGCGGGCGAAATCGGTGCGGATCAGTCCCGGCGCGATGCAGTTCACGCGGATGTTCTTCGGGCCCCATTCGCAGGCGAGCGCGCGGCACATGCCGGCTTCCGCGGATTTCGACGTGGCGTAGAGGCCGAGCTGGCTGCTGCCGCGCAGCGCGCTGATGCTCGACACGATGACCATGGTCCCTTCGCGCCGCTCCGCCATCTGCGGCAGCACCATGTTGGCGAGCCACAGGACGCTCTTGACGTTGGTGGTCATGATCTTGTCGAACACCTCGTCCGATGCGTTGAGCATCGGTCCGAAATAGGGATTCGACGCCGCGTTGCACACCAGGATGTCGATGCGGCCCCACTGCGCCATCACGGTATCGACGAGGTTCCTGAGTTCCTCCTTGCGGCCGATGTTGCACGGCACCGACAGCGCTTCCTGGCCGCGCGCCGCGAATTCCGCGCGCACGCGTTCGCACGCATCCGCCTTCCGGCTCGAGACCACCACTTTCGCGCCCGCGTTCGCCATCTGTTCCGCGATCGACTTGCCGATGCCGCGGCTCGACCCCGTGATGAGCGCAACTTTTCCGTCAAGGCTGAACATCCCTGCTCCTCCACTTCTTGTTATCGACGCATGGGGGATGATGCCAGCAACCGGGCCGGGCCGCCACAGACCGGCGGGACACCCGGGTCTATCCGGCCGTCATCGTCCTCGCGCGCCGGGATGCACCGGTCGCGGGTTCTCCCTGCCGCTACTCAGCCGGTCCGGCGCCGTCCGCCGCCCAGCAAGGCCGCCTGCGGCGCCTGCCGTTGGTCGTGCCCGTGGCGCGGGCGGTTGTGGCCGGTGCGCGGACGCGGCTCCCCGAACGCCGGACCCGAAGAAGGGAACAACTGTCCGGCGTTGGACGCGGGTTGATCCTCACGGGCGGGATCGCCGTGATGCCGCCGCGGCGCGACGGCCGCATTCGGCTTGCGCCGTCGGTCGCGCCCGCGGCCTGCGCGCGGCGCCGGTTGGGGGCCGGGCGCGCGCGACTGCGAAGCCGGTGCCGGGGCTGAGCCCGGTTCAAACCCGGCAATCGCTTCCCGTTCGAGGCGTCGCCCCAGCAGTTTTTCGATCGCGGCAAACAACGAATACTCTTCCGGCGAAACGAGCGAAATGGCCTCTCCCGTGCTGCCGGCACGGCCGGTGCGCCCGATGCGGTGCACGTAGTCTTCGGGCACGTGCGGAATATCGAAGTTGACCACGTGCGGCAATTCCTCGATATCGAGCCCTCTCGCGGCGATGTCGGTCGCGACCAGCACGCGCACGTTCCCGGCCTTGAAGTCGGCGAGCGCTTTGGTGCGCTGGGGCTGGCTCTTGTTGCCGTGGATCGCGGTGGATTCGATGCCGCCGCGGCGCAACTGCTCCGAAAGACGGTTCGCGCCGTGCTTGGTGCGCGTGAAGACCAGCACCTGGCGCCAGTCGCCCGACGATACGAGGTGGGCGAGCAGCTCGCGCTTGCGGGCCTGCGCGACCGGGTGCGCGCGCTGCGCCACCAGCGCGGATTCCGCGTTGCGGCGCGCGACTTCGATCAGCGCCGGCGCGCGCAGCAGCCCGTCGGCGAGCTTGCGGATTTCGTCCGAGAAGGTCGCCGAGAACAACAGGTTCTGGCGTTGCGGCGGGAGCAGCGCGAGTATGCGGCGAATATCGTGGATGAAGCCCATGTCGAGCATGCGATCGGCTTCGTCCAGCACCAGGATCTCCACGCGGGAAAGATCCACCGTCTTCTGCTGCACGTGATCGAGCAGCCGACCGGGAGTGGCCACCAGGATGTCCGCCCCGCGCCTGAGCGCCTGGATCTGCGGATTGATGTTGACACCGCCGAAGACGAGCGTCGTGCGGAGCGGCAGATACTTGCCATAGATGCGCACGCTCTCCTCCACCTGCGCCGCGAGCTCCCGCGTC
This sequence comes from Betaproteobacteria bacterium, assembly GCA_016202605.1. Classification (GTDB taxonomy): domain Bacteria; phylum Pseudomonadota; class Gammaproteobacteria; order Burkholderiales; family SG8-41; genus DSOT01. The sequence goes on along the minus strand of JACQOJ010000062.1, from coordinate 7,622 downwards.
GGCGTCAGGATCAGCGCGCGCACGGGATGCCGCGCGGGCGAGAACGAAGTATTGGCCCGCGAGGCGAGCCGCTGCAGCAGCGGCAAAGCGAAGCCGGCGGTCTTGCCGGTGCCGGTTTGGGCGCCGGCAAGAACATCGCGGCCTTCGAGGATGACGGGAATCGCCTGAACCTGGACGGGCGTGGGTTGCGTGTAGCCCTGTTCGGCCACGGCGCGGGTAAGCTCGGCCGACAAGCCGAGACCTGCAAATGACTGTTGCAAAGAAATCTCCTGAGATCGGCCTGCTGCGGCGATCAGGCCGTCAGAACCGGTTCAGGCAGATACAACCTGGGTTAAAAAATTCGAGGGAGTTTGAGAACAACCGCGAGGAGACGGAACTGCAGACCGGCTGATGCAGAGATCACGTCCTGGCGCGCATTATACACGGTTTCGCGGATGCCCCCTCAACGCGCCGGAATCGTCCACAGGTAAATGGGGCGCTCCCGGCCGTCGCTGCGCACGCGCACCGTTTCCTGCGGCTTCCAGTCGTCCATGTCATGCCAGTGCGAAACGACGCGGGTGCCGGGCCTGAGTTCGCGCAGAAGCCTGGCGCGCAATCTGAGATTGAGCCCGGGGGAAAGGAAGAGCATGACCACGGTGGCGTCGCCGATGTCGGTCGCCAGGAGGTCCTCGTTGCGAAACTGGATGCGATCGATCACGCCCGCCTTGCGCGCGTTCTCGCGGCTTTCCTCGATGCGTTGCGGATCGATGTCGACGCACACGCCGCGCGCACCGAACCGGCGCGCCGCGGAAATCACGATGCGTCCGTCGCCGCATCCCAGGTCGTACACCACGTCCCGCCCGCCGACCTTGCCCAGCCGCAGCATCGCCTGCACCACGTCGGTCGCCGTGGGCTCGAAACGCACGTCGGGTGCGCGCAATGCCGGCGGCGCGGGCTGCTGCGCCCAGCCGTGGCCCGCCGACCACACGGCGGCGATGAGGGCGAAGAGGATCGCTCGAGCCGGTTTCATGGCGGGGCGGCTACTCCGGCACCGTCTGGTGCCGCGGCGTCGACCGCCGCTGCCACATCAGCCACAGCGTCGCGCTCGCGGCAAGCAGCAGGAACGGAATCGAACCGTAATTGACCGCATGCCAGCCGCTCGCATTGAGCAGCAGGCCCGAGGACAGCGACGAGATCGCCATGGTGACGAACACCATGAAGTCGTTGGCGGCCTGGGTCTTGGCGCGCTCGGCCGGCGCATGGCATTCAGTGAGCAGCGCCGAGCCGCCGACATACATGAAATTCCAGCCGACGCCGAGCAGGAACAGCGCGACCCAGAAATTGAGCAGTTCGGTGCCGGCCAGCGCGGCGATGATGCACACGAACAGCAGCACGATCCCGGCGAGAATGATGTTCAGCACGCCATATCTGTGGATGAGCGAGCCGGTAATGAACGAGGGGCCGTACATGCCGATCATGTGCCATTGCAGCACGAACGCAGCGTCGTTGAAGTGATGATGGTGCGCGCGCATCGCGAGCGGCGTCGAGGTCATGAACAGGTTCATGATGCCGTAGGAGAGCATGGACGCCAGCGCCGCGACGATGAACACCGGCTGGCGCATGATCACGGATAACGGCCGGCCCGAATCCCTGCGCTCCTGTTCCGAAAGGCGGGGAATGTCGAGGCCGGTGAGGAATAACATCGCCACCAGGGAGACCGCGATGAGCGACAGATACGAACCCATGTAGGTGTGGTTCGCGACGAGATCCGTGCTGTGTTTCGCCATCTCCGGCCCGACGATGCCGCCCGCGATGCCGCCGGCCAGCGTGAGCGAAATCGCCTTGGCGCGGAAATCGACTTCGGCAGCGTCCGCGGCTGCGAACCGGTAGTACTTGCCGAAGGCGGTATACATGCCCAGCACCATCGTGCCCGCGCACAGCAGCCAGAAATTCGAGAGGTAGACCGCCGCCGCAGAGATGGCGGCGCCGAGCACGCCGAGGGCGGTTCCGACCTGGAAGCCCGCGCGCCGCCCGACCGAGTTCATCAACAGCGACGCGGGGATGGTGGTGATGGCCGAGCCGATCACGTATGTGGTAAGGGGGACGGTCGCGAACGCCTTGTCGGTCGCCAGCGCGAGCCCCGCGAGCCCGGTGACCGCGATCATCGTCGTACCGGTCGTCTGCAGCGTTGCCTGGCAGCCGGAGAGCACCAGAACGTTACGGTATTGCCTATCCATCATCTGAAACCAGGTATCCATCCATGATCGCGCATTCCTTCGCAATTGTATCGCAGATACGTCTTGAAATTGGGCCAGGCTCATGGAGTCCACTATATGACACCTTGCTCCGGCGGCGAGTCGTATCGCAGTCTCGCGAGCATCAATGGGGCGCCCCATGCGCGTCGGGATATGCTAACGTTCTGCCAGCAGCATCCTCACACCAAAGGAGGAACGCGCATGAACATCGTGGATCGTGCAAGAAAGATAATGCTGGAGCCGAAAGCCGCGTGGGCGGAGATCGCGCCGGAGCCGACCGATCCCAAGACCCTTTACACGAGTTACGTAGTCATCCTGGCGATCATTCCGGCCGTCGCAAGTTTCCTCAGCCTGCTGCTCTTCACCGGTCCGTTCGGCGTGCGGGTCGGATTCGGTGTGGCCCTGACGAGCGCCGTCATGCAGTACGTCCTGAGTCTGGTTATGGTGTTCGTGGTCGCGTTCATCGCGGACGCCCTCGCGCCCGGCTTCGACGGACACAAGGATCTCAACCAGGCGCTCAAACTCACCGCCTACGCGATGACTGCGGCGTGGGTCGCCGGCGCGTTCGTCATCGTGCCGTGGATCGGCTGGCTGCTGTCGCTGATCGGGACTCTTTATTCGCTCTACCTCTTCTTCCTCGGCGTGCCGCTGTTGATGCGCGTGCCCGAGCAGAAGGCGGTGGTCTATACGGTGGTGGTGGTCGTGGTCGCGATCCTCGTCAATGTCGTGATCGGCATCATCAATGGCTATATCGTGGGCGGCGGGCCCGCGGGCATGATGGGCGGCATGCCCCGGTTCTGATGACGCGACGCCGCACTTTCGCCATCGCGTTCTTCGCCGCGGGGGGTCTCGCGCTCGCGAGCCCGGCGGCCTGGTCCGCGCGCGGCGCGGATGAAGCCGCGGATTTTCCACGCCGGCCGATCCGCATCGTGATCGGCTTCACGCCGGGCGGCCAGCCCGACATCACGGCGCGCACGATCGCGGCCAAGCTCACCGAATCCTTGGGGCAACCGGTCGTCGTGGATAATCGTCCCGGCGCGGGCGGCACCATCGGCACCAAGATCGTGGCCGACGCCAATCCCGACGGGTACACGCTGTTGTCGGTGTCCTCCTCGCTCGCGATCTCGCCGTCCGTGTATGCGAAGCTGCCCTACGACACTCGCCGCGACCTTGCCGGCGTCACGCGCACGGCGACCGCCGCGTACGTGCTGGTGGCGCCGCTCGCGCTCAACGTCAGGACCGCAAAGGACCTGGTTGCGCTCGCACGGGCCAGGCCGGGACAGCTCAACTTCGGGTCGGCCGGCGTCGGAAGCGGCACGCATTTCGCGGGAGAAGTGCTGAAGAGCACCGCGAGGATCGACGTCGTGCACGTGCCGTACAAAGGCATACCCGAGGCGCTCACCGACACGATGACCGGACGCGTGCAGTTTTTCATGACGCCGCCGGCGACGCTCGGCACCCTGGTGAAGGACGGGAAAATCCGCGCGCTCGGCGTGTCCTCCAAGCAGCGGATACGCGCCTATCCGGATCTTCCCACCATTGCGGAGTCGGGTGTCCCGGGATTCCACTGGGAGACCTGGGCCGGCATTCTCGCCCCGGCGAAAACGCCGCGCGCGATCGTCAACAAGCTCAATGCGGAAATCACGCGCGCGCTCGCCCTGCCCGATGTCCGGCAGCGCTTCATCGGGCTCGGCGCGGAGCCTGCGCCCACCACGCCCGCCGAATTCGACAAGCTGATCGCCGGCGAGCTGCTGCGCGTCGCCGAACTCGCCCGCAACGCCGGCATCAAACCACAGTAGCGCGCCGACAATCCAACGATCCATCTTGCGATACTCGCTCAGAGGCCGCCGGATTCAATTGGACGCCCCGCCTCCGCGGGCATGACACAGGATTGTCATTCCCGAGGAGCCCGTCCCCGAATGATTCAATCGAGGATCGCGAATCCAGTTTCAACATCGCAAAATTGAATGCGCCTCCGCGGGCATGACACGCTCCTGTCAAGTCAGAGGCCACGCGCCGGAGCGTCAACCGAATCGATGCAGGACCGGCTTCCCGGAAAAATGCGCGCGCAGGTTCGCGAGCACCTTCTCCCCGCGCCCGGCGCGGATCTCGCGCGTCGTCGATCCCATGTGCGGGAGCAGCACGACCTGCTCCATCCCGATCAGCGCCTCGGGCACCCGCGGCTCGTCCCGGAACACGTCGAGCCCGGCGCCAGCGATCCGCTTGTTCTGCAATGCCGCGATCAGCGCCGCCTCATCGACGACCGCGCCGCGCGCGACGTTGACGAGAAATCCGTCGGGACCCAGCGCGTCCAGGATGCGCGCATCGACGAGATTGCGCGTCGCCGGTGTCGCGGGACACGCGAGAACCAGACAATCCGACCGGCGCGCCATGCCCTCGAGGTCCGCGTAGTACGGATGCGGCACGTCGTCCTTGCGGCGCGGCCCGTGGTAACACACGGACATGTCGAAGGACGCGGCGCGCTTCGCGATCTCCCGGCCGATGCGGCCGAGGCCGACGATGCCGCAGGTCTTCCCGCCCAGCGACCAGCCCGGCGCCATCGGTCCCGCCTGTGCCCACTTTCCCGCCCGCACGAAGCGGTCGCTCTCGCAGATGCGGCGCATGACCGCAAGCATGAGCCCGATCGCCAGATCGGCCACTATCCCCGATATCGAATCGGGGGTGTTGGTCACGATTACGCCGCGCTCGTGCGCCGCGGCGAGATCCACCGTCTTGTCGGGCGTGCCGAAGCAGGCGATGATTTCGAGATGCGGCAGCGCTTCGATCTGCCGCCGGCTGAACCCCGCGAGTCCGTTCGTGACGGCGCCGCGCACACCGCCCGCAATTTCTCCGATGAAGGCATCCGGATCACCGGCACTCCAGAGCTTGTGCACCGTGAACTCGCGCTCCAGCGCGCACATGGTCGGCGCATAGATCGGCACGGTCAGGAGGATTTCGGGTCTCATTGGATTGCCTTATTGTGTTTGCAAGCAAGCGGTAGGCGGATTCAATGCGAGGGGTTCGACCGCTCGCCGCTTACTGCTGACCGCTCACGAGCCTGAACTAGTAATGCGACTTGAAGCTGATCCCGTCGCGCTTCGCTAGTTCCTCGAGATCGATGTAGGAACGCCTGGTCGCCTTGTCCACGGTGAACTGCATCTTGCGGTTGGTTTCGGCGGTCGCGCGGATGTCGAGCAGCTCGAGCGATTCCTTGACCTCCCACTCGTGGGCGCCGGCGATGCCGGGCGGCGCATAGATGATCGATCCCGGCCCGACTTCGTATTCCCTGCCCTCGATGTCGCGCACCGTGGCGTGTCCCGAGATCACGTAATAGCAGGCTTCGATCGGATGCCAGTGCAACTGTTCGTAGGTCCCGGGCAGATAACTCGCGCGCCCCAGGCGGACCCTGTCGGTCACCTGTACTTCCGGCCAGCCGACGAGCCGCTTGTAGGTCTGGCCCTCGGTGACGCCGCGGCTGCCCTGGAAGTCCGCCTCGTTGATCACCCTCAAAGTTGATTTCACTTCCATCGCCATGCTCCCTCAATCCGGAAAGACGCATTAAACCGCGGCTCGCCGCAGTTGGCAAAGACCGGTCCAATGCGTGGAATATGCGTGACCTGCCGCGGGCCGAACCGGAAGAAGCACTGCGCACGCCTGCGCTCTACTTGATCGAGATTTTCGCCGCGCGCACGACCTTCTCCATTTCGTCATAGTCGCGCTCGAACCTCGCCTTCCCGTACGCGATCAGTTCCTTCACCGATTTCACCGGCAGCGCGGGCGTAACCACCAGCACGTAAGGCTGCGAGGTCATCTTGACGATGGGCACGAACGTCTTGCGAACGTCATACGCTGCCCGCTTGAATATCCCGTTCAGCATGAGCGTTTCAGACGCACCGAGGAGCGTGTAGCCGTCCGGCGGAGCCTGCGCCGCCGCTGCGACGCATGCGAAAACCAGGAGCGCGATGCCGCCCGGGCCTTTCGCGAAACTTTTCATCTGCTCCTCCTCGCAAGCATGGGAAACGACCTGACTGCCGCGCAGTTTACGCCGTATGCCGCGTATTCACATTTAGAGTAACATCCCTCGGAAAACCGCCACAAGAACAATGACTCCCGAGGAAAAAGCCCGGCAGGAAATCGACCGCCAGCTCGTCGCATGCGGCTGGATCGTCCAGGACCACAAGGCCATGAACATCATGGCGGGGTCCGGCGTTGCCGTGCGCGAATTTCCGCTCAAGTCCGGCTTCGCCGACTACCTGCTTTACGCCGACGGCAAAGTCATCGGCATCGTCGAAGCGAAGCCCGAAGGCCACACGCTCACCGGCGTCGAGGTTCAGTCGAGCAAGTACACGCTCGGCCTGCCCGACGCAGTGCCGCATTACCGCAAACCGCTGCCCTTCGCCTACGAATCGACGGGCGCGGTAACGCAGTTCACGAACAGCCTCGATCCCGATTTCCGCAGCCGCGAAGTGTTCACCTTTCATCGGCCCGAGGAACTGCTCCGGCTCGTGAAGCTCGACGCTCAATTGCACGCCAACCTGCGCGCGCTACCCGTGCTCGACGACGCACGCCTGTGGCGGGTGCAAACCGAAGCGATCCGCAACCTCGAAGCCTCACTCGCCGAGAACCGGCCGCGCGCCCTCATCCAGATGGCGACCGGCAGCGGCAAGACCTATACCACGTGCTCGGCGTGTTATCGCCTCATCAAATTCGCCAAAGCGAAACGCATCCTGTTCCTCGTCGATCGCAACAACCTCGGTCGCCAGACGTTGAACGAGTTCCAGCAGTACGTGAGCCCGGTCAACGGCTACAAATTCACCGACGAGTTCAACGTCCAGCACCTGCGCAAGAACACGATCGATCCCGCTTCCAAGGTGGCCATCACCACGATTCAGCGCCTCTATTCCATGCTGAAGGGCGACGAGGCGTTCGACGAGGAAAACGAGGAAGGCTCGATGTTCGAATCCGCGAGCCCGCTCATCAAGGAGCCGCTGCCCGTCGTCTACAACGCGAAGATTCCGATCGAAACCTTCGATTTCATCGTGATCGACGAATGCCACCGCTCGATCTACAACGTGTGGCGGCAGGTGCTCGAATACTTCGATGCGTTTCTGATCGGCCTCACTGCGACGCCGACGCCGCAGACGATCGGCTTCTTTGGCGGCAACGTGGTGCAGGATTATTCGCACGAGAAGGCGGTTGCCGACAACGTCAACGTCGGTTACGACGTCTATCGCATTCGGCCCGAGCTTACCACCCAGGGCGCGACGCTCTTGAAGCAGGCCGGCCACTTCGTGCCGCACCGCGACCGGCGCACCAAGAAAAAGCGTCTCGCCGAACTGGACAACGATCTCACCTACACCGCCAGCGATCTCGACCGCGACGTGGTGG
>JACQOJ010000060.1 GCA_016202605.1 Betaproteobacteria bacterium | reverse complement strand
GCGGTACTGCAGGTTAGGCAGAAAACGCCGCCGCGTCTTGTTGTTGGCATGGGAAACGTGGTTCCCCAACATCGGCTTCTTGCCGGTGACCTGACATACACGTGCCATGACGCTTGCTCCACAAATTCGGAAGGTGCGGATTTTACACGATTTTCCGCCCTCCTCTCAAGCAGTTTTTTTGCCTAGAGCAAGCCGCGCTCGGCGAACGACATCGCGGCCCCGCCGCCGATGACAAAGTGATCGAGCACTCTGACGTCCACCAGGGCGAGCGCCTGCTTCAACGCCTGCGTCAGGGCTTCGTCCGCGCGGCTCGGTTCTGCGACCCCCGAAGGGTGGTTATGCGCGAAAATCAGCGCTCCGGCATTGTAATGCAGCGCACGCTTTACCACTTCGCGCGGATAGACGCTCGTTTGGGTGAGCGTGCCGCGAAACAGTTCTTCCACCGCGAGCACCCGATTCTGCGCGTCCAGAAACACGCCGACAAAGACTTCATGCGGGCGGTCCTGGAGCTTCAACCGCAGGTAGTCGCGCACCGCCTGCGGGGAGTTGAGCGCGGTCCCGCGCGCAATCTGCTCGCGCAGCGACCGCCGCGCCATCTCCAGCACCGCCTGCAGTTGCACGTACTTGGCGTCGCCCAGTCCCGGGACCGCGCAGAACCGGGCGCCGTCGGCGGCGAACAAGGCGGACAGCGATCCGAATCGTGTCAACACGTCCCGTGCGAGATCGACTGCCGTTTTCCCCTTGACCCCCGTGCGAAGAAAGATGGCGACCAGTTCGGCATCGGACAGGGTTTCCGCGCCCTTCGCGAGAAGTTTCTCCCGCGGACGATCGTCGAGTGGCCAGTCGGTGATAGCCATGGGTTTGTTCAAGGTTCGTTGTTTGGGGTTTGTTGTTTTCCCTGTGGCTACATAACGGCGAGAGGGGTCGCGTCGTTTACCGTTTATCGACGCCGTTCTCCACGGCTTTGGTGCACCGCCGTAAATGGTTTACACTCACGTCTGCCTTTAGTGGAAAGCGCTACGTGGCTGATCCCTCGCACAAAAAAGTAATACTCGGCCTGACGGGCGGCATCGCCGCGTACAAGGCCGCCGAACTCACCCGGCAGCTCACGCAAGGCGGGATCGAGGTGCAGGTCGTGATGACCGAATCCGCATGCGGCTTCATTACCCCCGCAACCCTGCAGGCACTGTCCGGCAAGCCGGTTTTTACCGACATGTGGGACGCACGCGTATCCGACAACATGGCACACATCGAGCTCTCCCGCGGCAAGGATGCGATCGTGGTCGCGCCGGCCACCGCCGATTTCATCGCGAAGCTCACGCACGGGCTGGCCGACGACCTGCTGTCCACGCTCTGCCTGGCACGGGAATGTCCGCTGCTGATCGCGCCTGCCATGAACCGCCAGATGTGGGATAACGCGGCCACTCGACGCAACATCGCCCAACTCGAGCACGACGGCGTGGTCGTGCTCGGTCCGGCAAGCGGGGACCAGGCGTGCGGCGAAGTCGGCATGGGACGCATGCTTGAAGCCGTGGAAATTGCCGAAGCGGTGAGCGCCTTCCTTGCGCCCAAATTCCTTTCAGGCAAACGCGTGCTGATCACGGCCGGCCCCACCTTCGAGCCGATCGACGCCGTGCGCGGCATCACCAATCGCAGCTCCGGAAAAATGGGTTACGCCGTGGCGCGCGCGGCGATCGAGGCAGGCGCGAAAGTTACGATGGTCTCCGGGCCGGTGAGCCTGTCGTCCCCGGTCGGCGCGGAGATTACGCGCGTGGACACCGCGAGCCAGATGTTCGAAGCGGTCAGGCGCAACGTGGCCAGGGCCGATATTTTCATAGCGGTCGCCGCTGTGGCCGACTATCGCGTGGACAAGCCGCGCGAGCACAAGATCAAGAAAACCGACGAGCGCCAGTTGCAGCTCAAGCTCGTGCCCAATCCCGACATCCTGGGCTGGGTTGCGGCTCGCCCCAGGGCGCCGTTCTGCGTGGGATTCGCCGCGGAGAGCCGCAACCTGGATGTCTACGCCGATGAGAAGCGACGCCGGAAGAAGGTGCAACTCATGGTGGCCAATCGCGCGCAGGAGGCGATCGGCGCCGATGACAACGAGGTGATGCTCCTCGATGATGCGGGCACGCACCGGCTGGAGCGCGCACCGAAGGAAGTAGTGGCGCGGCAGCTCATTGCCCATATTGCGAAGCTTTACGGCGCCACGCGCCGTAAGGTGAAGGCATGAATGAGCCAAATCGCTGTTACCGGTTCACTCCTTCACCCTTTCACTCATTCACCCATTTACTCATTCACCTCGAAGAATGAGAACCATCGACGTCAAGATTCTCGACGCGCGTTTGCGCGGGCGGCTCCCGCACTATGCGACACCCGGATCGGCGGGGCTCGACCTGCGCGCGTGCATCGATGGCCCGCTCACTCTCGAGCCCGGCCGCGCCGAATTGATTCCATCGGGCATCGCCATCCATCTCGCCGATCCCGGGCTTGCGGCCGTCGTGCTGCCGCGCTCGGGGTTGGGGCACAAGCACGGGATCGTGCTCGGCAACCTGGTCGGGCTTATCGACTCCGACTATCAGGGGCAGATTTTCGTCTCGACCTGGAACCGCGGCCACGCGCCGTTCGTCGTGAATCCGATGGAGCGTCTCGCGCAGCTCGTCGTGGTGCCCGTGGTACAGGTCGGGTTCAATATCGTCGAGGAATTCGATGCCAGCGACCGTGGCCCCGGCGGGTTCGGCAGCACCGGCAAACGATGAATGATGAGCGATGAACGATGAACAAGAAACATGACGCCTTTGCCGATTATCGTTCCGCGTTCATCGTTCCGCGTTCATCGTTCTGATGAAATCAGCGCTTGTACTGTTCGCCCACGGCGCGCGCGATCCGGAGTGGAGCGTTCCTTTTCGGAACATCCAGACCAAACTCGCGGCGCGCTGTCCCGAGGTGGCCGTCGAGCTCGCCTTTCTTGAGCTGATGCCCCCTGCGCTGTCCGAAACCGTCGAGCGGCTCGCGGCCTCGGGTCACGACCGCATCACCGTCGCGCCGATGTTCATGGCGCAGGGCGGACACGTCAAGCGAGACGTGCCGCGACTGGTCGCGGAACTGCGGGAGTGCCATCCGCACATCGCGCTCGAACTGCTGCCGGCAGTGGGCGAGGTCGAAGCCGTTCTCGATGCGATCACCGATTGGCTCGTCAACAGCGTGAAATCGTGAAGCGTTTGCTCCGTCGATGATGCGTATCCGGAACGCCCTGGTCATCGCAGGCGCATTTGCAATCCTCGCGGGCCGACCGGCGCTCGGCCAGTTGCCGGAGATCACGTTGCGCGTGGGCAACCATCAACTCGTCGCCGAGGTCGCCAGCACCGAGCCGCAGCGCGCCCGGGGACTGATGCACCGGCGCATGCTTCCGGAGAACCGCGGGATGCTGTTCGTGTTCCGGGAGGCCGCGTTGCACGGCATGTGGATGATGAACACCTACGTGCCGCTCTCGGTTGCTTTCCTCGACGGCGACGGTGTGATCATCAACATCGCCGACATGGAACCGCATACGCGGGATGCCCACGGCGCCGCAAGACCGGCCAGGTACGCGTTGGAGGCGAATCGCGGCTGGTTCATGAAACGCGGCATCAAGCCGGGCGACCGCGTCGAAGGGCTCGCCCAGGCGCCGCCTGCGAGATAGGCGCTGAAAACAAGAACGCCCGGGGAACCCCCGGGCGTTTTGTGTGCGCGGCCGGCTGGCCGATGGTTACAGGCCGCCGTTCTGTTGCGCCACCATGCAGAACAGCATCGGGATCGACAGCATGGTGTTGATGCGCGAGGTCATGCCCGCAAGCTTGCCCGCCGCCGCTTTCTCTTCCGCGGAGGCCTGCACGATACCCAACACTTTCTTCTGATTGGGCCAGATGATGAACCACACGTTGAACGCCATGATCAGCCCGAGCCACATGCCGATCGCGATCGCGGTGTGCGGCCGCGCGAACGTCAGCAGCGAGCCGGCGGAACCCATCATGCCCGCGAGGATGAGACCCGTGACGACGGTCGACAGCGCCGCCCAGCGGAACCAGAACAGGGCCGAAGGCGCGATCACCTTGCTGATCGCCGGTTTCTGCTCATCGGGAATCCTGGGCATGCCCGGGGTCTGCACGAAGTTGAAGTACCACAGCAGTCCGATCCACATCACGCCCGACAGCACGTGCAGCCAGCGGAAGAGAAACGCCCACCACGCGTGCTCACCCAGCTTCGCGGCTCCCCCCAACCCGAAAAAGATGACAAGCAAAATGACAAATCCGGCAGTGATGGTCTTTCCAAGTGACTGGAATATCGCCCCCATGAATGCGCTCCTTTCTGTTTTATTGGATTCGGGAAAACCGGGGAAATTCTAGCACACCGGGGGCCGCCCGTTACCCGACACCACGACAAGGATATGGAGCGGCTGCGCAGCGGAGGTCTTGGACGGCGATTCTGGCTGCCGACGCGCCGTCGCAGTCCAGTTGAACGCGTTGCAGTATTCAGGCATGGCGTACGCGCGCGTCGCCAAACATCGGGCGCCATGCCGCCGCGACGGCGTATGCCGCGCCGAGCCAGAGCAGGAGCTCGCCGGTGCGCTGCTGATCGTCCACAAGGTACACGAGACAAAGCCGCTCGTCGGCGGCGAGATAGCCCCAGCCGAAGCGCAACAGCGTTGCGATCACTTCAAGGTGCACGACCGCCCGCGCAATCGCCGGAAGGCGCGGCCAGGACAGTGCCACCGCCAGGCCGGCCAACGGAACGGAAACAAACTTGATTGCATCGGCCGACGGATCGAGCCGCGCGAGATCGAGCAGGCGGGGCAGCATACAGAGCACCATCACGAAGCTCGCCGCCAGGATGCCGGTTGTGCCGCCCGCGTTGAACGACTGCACGCCGGCGAGCGCACGCGCCGCCACACCGCCGCGCCGCGACTGGAGCCACGCTACCCCTATCCAATAGCCGACCCCGGCAAGCAACGGCAACTGCACCAGCATGTGCGGCGCCATGCTCGACTCGAGCCATGCGCGGAAAGCCGGCGCGGCGATCACGAGCCACGCGCTGATCGCGAGCAGCGTCGTGCGCAGCGGATCAGCGTAGAGCGACATCGTCAGCCCTCTTTGCAACGAGCTCACGGGCCGTATTCACTATTCCATCGAGATCGTCCAGGTCATGAATGGCGACGAGCTTGCGCTCCGGGCCGACCACATGCACCGCAGCGTTGTGGGTAAATCCGCCCGCTCCGTCCGGGATCACGACCACGCCGAACGCATCGAGCCAGCTCTTGAGATCGGTTGCGCGAGCCGGCCGGCCGAGTTGCCAGCCCGCCGGGCGGGAGCTGTGGCGCGCGCGGTAGGCACGGAGCTCGCCGGGACCATCGCGTTCGGGATCGAATGACACCGACAGCAGGCCCACCTCGCCCGCCGCGATCTCTGCCGCGAGGCGCTGCTGGAGCCGCGCGTAGACCGAGCCGAGCGCCGCGCAAAGCGTTGGGCAGCTGGTGTAGACGAAGTCGACCAGCAGCACCCGGCGCGGCACCGCGGCCAGGCTCGCGCCGCCGCCGTCAGCGAGATCGAGAGCGAGATCGGGCACGGGAGCAGGCGAACGCAGGGCGTGCAGCCGTCGCGCCGACTCGAGCGTGAAAGCCTCGAACCCGTCGGTGGCCGCGCGCGCAATCGCAAGGCCCGCCGCGCAGGCAAACGCCGCGGCGATCGCGGTGCGTGCCGCGCTCACGCCGAGAGCGACGCCCGTGGCAGGCGCGCGAGCAGCCGCACGCCGAGCAGGAGCGCGGTGACGAGCACCAGAGCCGCCGCCACGGTACCCAACTGCGCGAAGCCGAGCCAGGCCGCGTCGTGCACCGCGAAGCGCCGCGGCACGCCTTGCCAGCCGCTCGCGAGGAACACGAAACAGAACACCGCGCCCGAAATCCCATAGGTCCAGAACGAGGCACGGTCAAGCGCGGTCTCGGTCCACTGGCTGCGCGTGCAGGCGTAGAGCATCGTGCCGAGCAGCATCGGCACCAGCCCGAGCAGCAGATAGAAATGAAAGTGCCCGGGCACCCACTGGGTGTTGTGCATGACGAGGTTCACGCGCACCATGCCGTCGATGATCGCCGGCAGCACTCCCGCGGCCCATCCAAACAACGAAAAGATGATCAGGCGCAGCGGCAGATCCCATTTCAAGCCCGCGCGGTGGATGTTGACCAGCGCGCCATAGGCGGTCACGAGCAGGATCGGAATCCCGCTCAAGTACGACAGGACCTGTCCGGTCACGACCATCCACTTGGGCATCACGTAGTCCATCAGCAGGTGGTGCGGATACACGGCCATCACGATCAGTGTCACCGCGGCCCACGAGACGAGGAACGGCCGGCTGATCGTCCACGGCCGTCCGGTGTAGCGCGGCACGATCTCGTAGACCCCGATCACCGCCATGTAGATCGTGGCGTTGATGAAGACGTGGCCGAAGAAGAAGATGAGGTTCTTCATGAGCAGCGCGTCGAACGCGACTTCCGGCACGTAGATGTTTATCAGACTCATCGTGAGCACCACGGCGCCGGCGAGGATGCCGAGCACGTTGATGATGATCACCATGGTGCTTGCCACGACCGTGGGTGGCAGCGTGGTGTCGAGGGGGCGTGAGCCGAACAACTGGTCCAGCCCGAGCGCCCCGGACAGGCTGCCGTAGCGGCGCAGGATCGCCAGCGCGCAGTCCAGGTAGAACAGCAGAAACCCGACGCCGATGAACACCAGCCCGCCGACGAAGGCGGCAGCCGCATGCGCGCCCCAGACCCCCATGCTCCTGGCCGGCAGGGGATAGAGGAAGGTCCAGCCGCCGCCGAAGCGGCCGATGCCTATCGCCGCGAGGATCATCACCACGCCGACGAGCGCAAGCGCGAGCATGGCGAGAAACATGCCGGTCGAGAGCCTGACGTAGCGCCGCAGGAAGTACCACATGACCGCAGCGCCGGCGAGGCCGGAGACGCCAACCATGCCTGCGCCGTGCAGGGTCATGAGCTCGTAGGTGAAACTCGCCGGAATCGGCAGCCAGGCCGCCTGGGTGGCGCGGAAGAGCGCACCGGCGATCAGCATGAGCCGGAACACCGCGATCCCGATCGCGACATACAGCTGGAACGCGAGCTTCGCGGAGGGCGTGTCGACAGATTGCATGGCGGTGGAATTAATGGGCAGGGTGGTAGCGTTCATGGCGTCCTCCGATCAGGATCCGGCGCGCACGCGGATCACGGCGCGCATGCCGTGATGCGCGACGCCGCAGAATTCGAGACACAGCACTTCGTAGTCCCCCGGCTCGGTGAATCGCACCTGCAGCCGGTTCACGTACCCGGGCATGGCCTGGGTTTGCGCGATCATGTGAGTCTTGTCCTTGTATATGGCGAGCCCGTGGTTCACGTCGGTGGCAGTGACCTCGAATTCGACCAGCTGCCCGGCCTCGACCTCGGTGCGGTCGATTTCCCAGCGCCATTGGTGGCCCACCGCCCGGATCACCACGTCGGGCCTGGTTACGACTGCGGCGTGGCCGGCGATCGGCCACTCCCACAGCGTGGCGAAAGACAGAGCGCCGCCGGCAGCGATCGCCAGCCAGAACAGGCGATCGCGCCAGCGAAATGCCGAGCGTGCGATGACGCCGGAGTCTTCGGCCGGCCGGCTCGCGCCGGCGACGACCCATAGAAATACGGCGGCAACGATCGCCATCGAAATGAGACTCAACGTCCAAGCCAGGTTCTGCATAAATTTCTCTCCCTCGGTAGTGGGCCGGATCGTCCCTATTTGACGATGGCCATCATGTAGTCCACCGCCGCCTTGACTTGATCGTCGGTGAGTTTTTCATTGCCGCCGCGCGGCGGCATCTGCGTGCCCTTCGGCCCGGTCAGTCCGCCGAGCGCGCTCTTGTAGAGCACCTCTTTGCCTTTCGCGAGCCGCGGCGCCCACGATGCCTTGCTCGCCACGAGCGGCGCACCCGCAACGTCGTTCGCATGGCAGGCCTCGCAGGTGCCTGGCCAGATCGCGCGCCCCTGCTTGAGCCGTACATCCGGGAACTCCGGGAATTTCTGCGCGCCGGCCAGCGCGGCCGCGAGCGATGCGAATATCACCGCTGCGGCAAGCGCGCCGGCGAGCGGCGCCGTGCGAAGAAATCGGACGACGAAACGGTTCACGGCGCGCCTACTTCATCGGAATGCGGAGCACCACGCCGCCCATGGCCTGCCCGATCTTGAAATCGGTTTTCGGGCTGTCCTTGTGCTCGTTGTGGCAGGCGACGCACGCGGGCGCGACCGCTTTGTCGGCGTAAACGGCGGTGAAATACTTGGTCTTGCCGAGCGTCTCTTCCCCGTAGAACGGCTTGGACGGCTCCTTCGCGACCGCCTCCAGACCTTTTTTCTCCAGGGCCGTCTTGGGCAGGTTCTGCTTGTTGACCGGCCACAGCGACAGCAGCGAGTAGCTGAAGCCCATCTTCTTCTCGGCGACCATCTCCGCGCCGAAGCGGAACATCTGCGCGGGCAGCGGCAGCGCCTTGTCGTCCTTGAAGTGCTCGCTCGCCTTGATCACCT
>JACQOJ010000059.1 GCA_016202605.1 Betaproteobacteria bacterium | reverse complement strand
CCAATAGAGACCGCGCTGCATGATGCAATCAGAACCGGCGGCAGATTGCCTGAGCCCGTGGCCCAGTTTTCAATCCTTGGCGATTCCGGGGAATTGCTAACCGTCCCGGATTTCGCGTTTCCGGATCGCAGGATCGCGATCTATTGCGACGGGTTTACCTACCACGGGAACAAGGAAACACTGGAAAGTGATGCGCGCAAACGCAACACGCTTCAAAGTAAGGGTTGGTCAGTGCTTACGTTTTGGGGACGCCAGATTTTGCGGGACCCCGCGGCGTGTGAGCGGCAAGTCTGGCAGTGCTACCAGTTTCGGAATCCTCCGGTGGCAAAAGGTCGACAGGCGTAGCGTTTTCAACATGACGCGATGGTGTCGGCGATTTACGCTGAGTTGAACCGGTAGGAGTTTCACCCCCATCCCCGCCTTCCCCCATCAAGGGGGAGTGTTGTGCTGTCGCCTGCGGCTGGCGCGTGATACTTTGTATCATGGTGACCAAACTGCTCTGGATAGGGCGCATGACATTCTGGATACTGCTCGCGGCGGGCATGGCGTGGCTGCTGTGGTACATGGTCTCTGTGCCTGGGAAATCGTATTCCGGCCCGCTCAAACCGCTCACCGCGGAAGAAACGCAACTACGCGAGAATCTGCGCGCCCATGTCGCGGCGGTCGCGAGCCGCGAGCACAATGTCTTTCACTTCGCCGAACTCGAGGCCGCGGCGCAGTACATCGAGCGCACGCTCGCCGGTTTCGCCTATCGCGTCGAGGCACAGCGCTTCAAGGCGGCGGCCGGCGAGGTGCGCAACATCGAGGTCGAGGTCAAGGGGGCCTCGCGGGCGGGCGAGATCATCGTGGTCGGCGCCCATTATGATTCGGTAGTCGGCGCGCCGGGCGGCAACGACAACGGCTCGGGCGTGGCCGCTGTGGTGGAGCTGGCGCGGCTCTTCAGGGACCAGCAGCCGGCGCGCACAGTGCGTTTCGTGCTGTTCGTGGATGAGGAGCCGCCGTTTTTCAAGAGCGAGGAAATGGGGAGCCGCCACTATGCGCGGCGCGCGAAGGAGCGCGGCGAGAATATCGTCGCGATGTTTTCGCTCGAAACCATCGGCTATTACTCCGATAAGCCGGGCAGCCAGCGCTACCCGTTTCCTCTCAGTTTTTTCTACCCCAACGCTGGGAACTTCATCGCCTTCGTGTCGAACTTCGCTTCGCGCCCGCTGCTGCACGAAGTCATCGCGTCATTTCGCCGCCACGGCGAGTTTCCATCAGAGGGCGCGGCGGCGCCCGCTTTCCTGCCCGGTGTGGACTGGTCGGACCACTGGTCGTTCTGGCAGGAAGGCTATCGGGCGCTGATGGTGACCGACACCGCGCCCTACCGTTATCCGCATTATCATGCCCGGGGCGATACACCGGACCAGGTGGATTACGACCGGCTTGCGCGGGTCGTTTCGGGCTTGTACCGGATGCTCCGGGACCTCGCAACAGTTCAGAAGGACAAAGATACATGATGACCTGCAAATCCATAGGCACCGTGCGCTGCCCGGTGACGCAGATGTCCGCGGGCAACTGGGCCAAGGTCGAGTCGCGGATCGAGCTCGACCCGGCGCTGGCGCCCGGCCTGCGGGGCCTGGAGGAATTCTCGCACGTGCTCGTCGTGTTCTATCTTGATCGCATCGCCGCGTTCGATGCGGCGAAGCAGTTGTTGCGGCAGCCGCGCGGCATGGAAGATCTCAAGCCGGTGGGGGTATTCGCACAGCGCACCAAGTTCCGGCCCAATCCCATCGGGGTGACCGCGGTGCAACTGGTATCCGTCGCGGGCAACGTGCTCACCGTGCGCGGTCTGGATGCGCTCGACGGCACCCCCGTGCTGGACGTGAAACCCTATATCGCCGCGTTCGATCGCATGGACGCGACCATGCCCGCTTGGGTCGAGCACATGATGGAGGGATACTTCTGACGCCAAAAAGTCAATTCGATCATCCGCTTGGGCGGCTCGTCCGCGTGGTATGCAAGCACCTACTCACCTACGCCCGCTGCGGCGCCGGAAGTCTCGGGCGTTGCCCGTTGGTGAGCGCGTACGCGCCGTCACCAAGCAGGCTTTGCACGGTGGCCGCAATCGTCAGAAACAGCGGGTATTCCCAGCCGCCGCCCTTGGCGCTGAACACCCAGCCGTTCGGCCAGTGCACCAGGGTTGCGCCAATCAGAATGGGCACCAGTGCGGCTGCAACCCAGCGCGCGTGGTAACCGATGATGAGAGCGATCCCTCCCAGTACTTCGGCCCAGATCACGATGTAGGCGCTCCAGCCCGGAAACCCCTGCGACTCGAAAAACTGGACGGTCCCCGGGAAGGTGAATACAAACACCTTGAGCAATCCGTGCGCAACAAACATCACGCCGAGCGCGATGCGCAGCATCAGCGCGGCATATGGAACGGTATTGCGGTCGATCATTGCCATCTCCTTGTAAGCGGTCGGTTGGTCTTCACTGCGGCATGTATCCGCAGCGCAGGCTGAAATTTAGTAGTTTCACAAAGATTGATAAAGGAGCATATTTGAAATAGATTATTGCTAACAGTGCAATAGAAAGCCCCCATCATGGATCGCCTGACAAGCATGCAAGTCTTTGTAACAGTGGTGGAAACCGGCAGCTTCGCGAAAGCGTCGGAACGCCATGGATTTTCGCGAGCGATGGTCACGCGACACGTCATGGAGCTGGAGCACCGGCTGGGCGCGCGGCTGCTTAACCGCACCACCCGCAAGCTCTCGCTGACAGAGGCGGGCGCGGCGTACTTCGAGCGCTGCCAGCAGGTGCTCGTGGACGTCGAAGAGGCCGATGCCGTGGTTGCGCACCTGAGTGGCAAACCCCGGGGTCGGCTGCGCATCAACGCAGCGCTTTCGTTCGGGGTGCGTTATCTCGCGCCGGTGGTGGGCCAGTACCTGCAGCGCTATCCGGAAGTGACCGTCGATCTTTCGCTCAACGACCGCATCGTCGATCTCGTCGAGGAAGGCTACGATCTCGCAATCCGCATCGGCGCGCTCGTGCCGTCCAACCTCATCGCGCGCAAACTCGGAGTGACACGGCTCGTCGTCTGCGGCTCGCCTGAGTACTTCGCGCGCCGCGGCATGCCGCGCATACCCGCGGATCTCTCAAAGCATTGCTGCTTCGCTTATTCGTACTGGACGACCCCCGATCAGTGGCCGTTCACCGATGCGGCAGGACGCACCGAAGTCGTCAAGGTGGCGGGCACGTTCACAGCGAATAACGGCGACGCGTTATGCGCCGCCGCGGTGGGCGGGGCCGGGCTCATATACGAGCCGTCGTTCATTGTTGCGGACGATCTGGCGGCCGGTCGTTTGACTGCGGCTCTCGCTGATTACGACACGCGCGAGCTGGGAATTCACGCGGTCTATGCCAGCCGCCGCCATCTTTCGGCGAAGGTGCGAACGTTTGTCGACTTTCTTGCGGAACGGTTTGCGGCCGATGCACCCTGGGAGCGCTGGACGCCGCACGCCATCAGGTCGTCCGCTCGTCCACCACCGCATTCCTGAGCGTGCCGATGCCTTCGATTTCCGCCTCGATCACGTCGCCGCTCTTCAGCAGCCACTCGGGATTGGCGAGTCCGCCGCCGCCCGGGGAACCGGTGGAAATGACGTCTCCCGGCATCAACGTGATCTGGGACATGTAGGCGATCAACTTCGGGATGGACCAGATCATGTCCTTCGTATTGCCGTCCTGACGGGTCTCGCCGTTGACGCGCGTCTGGATGCGCAGGTGCATGGGATCGGGAATCGCGTCGCGCGTTACCATCCACGGTCCCATCGGCGCGAAGGTGTCGTAGGTTTTTCCGAGGAAAAGATGCCCGCCTTCGCGCTCGAGCCGGCCGACATCGCGCGCCGTGATGTCGTTGACGATGGTGTAGCCGGCGACCACGCTGTAGGCGTCTTCCTCCCTCACATGCTTGCATTTCTTGCCGATGACGACTGCAAGTTCGGTCTCGTAGTCGAGTTCCTTGCACGCCGCGGGTTTCACGATGTCGCGCTCCGGTCCGGCGAGCGAGGACAGCGTCTTGATGAACGCGGCCGGCACCTTGCCGCCCTCCTTCCCGGGATTCCTGGTGTAGCCGGGATAGTTGCGGCCGATGGCGATCAGTTTTGACGGCCGCAGCGGCGCATACAGGCGGCACTCGGCGAGAGGAATGAAAAGATGCTCGCCGTTGAGACCCACGGCATCGGGCACGGCTTGCGCAAGATCGGTGAGGTAGGTGTATGCGTCCCCCAGCGCGAGCCACGCCGCTTCGCCCATGTGCAGGAACTGCGCGATATAAGGCGGCATGTAAACCGCGGCGAGCTCGCGGCCCTTCGAGTTGCCGGTATCGTCGACGAGATACAGGGCATAGCCGGCGCGCAAGTCAGCCACTACGTCATGGCCCACCAGGATGCCCAGCCGCGCAAGCGCGGACGGCTCGTGCTTGCGGCTGTAGCGCATCAATTTCATTTCGAATCCTCGTCCGATTGCTCTTGAACGGCGCATCTTATCAAAGAACGTCAACAGCGGCCGTTCCGCCGGCGTTGATCCCGTGTGCGGCGTTTCAGGCAAAAGCCGTTACACTGCCGATGATTGAGTATTGTCGCCGCAAGGCGACGGTTTGTGGTCTCGACCGCTGGTGCGGTCGGCGCGCAACCTTCTGATTAAGCGCGGAAAGTTTATACTGGCATCCATATTGCGCGGGATCGGGAATGAGCCGCCGGGAACGCCGGGAGAAACCAGGCGACTAAGAGTTCGTGTATGCGCGGGGCTCCAGGCGAACGCGGGAGGCGGCGCGGCGGTTGCCGAGGCTCATAACGTTACCAATGACTTCGGGGGGCAGTGATGAGAACAGTTGCGAGGGTGTTGAGCGCGGTGGGGTTGATGGCGGCATTCAGCGTGCCGGCGGCGGAGCTTGCGCCGGACGCGCTGGTCCGCGATACCGTCGATGAAGTGCTCGCCGTCATCAAGCAGAACAAGGACAAGCGCACGCTGCATGACCTGGCCGAGAAGAAGGTGCTGCCGCATTTCGACTTCCAGGCGATGACCCGGCTGGCGATGGGACAATCGTGGCGCCAGGCGAGCCCGGAGCAGCAGAAAAAGCTTGAGAACGCCTTTCGCGGGTTGCTGGTGAACACGTATACGGCTGCGTTGAGCCAGAATGCGGGGAACGCGACAGTGGAAGTGAAACCGGTCCAGGTAAAAGCCGGGCAGGACGATGTCACGGTGAGGACGCTCGCCAGGCAACCGGGCAGGCAACCGATCGCGATCGACTATCGCATGAGCCGCGCTCCGGGCGGGTGGAAGGTATACGACGTGATCGTGGAGAACCTGAGCCTGGTCACCAACTATCGGGGTTCGTTCACGGCCGAGATCAGCCGCTCGGGCATCGACGGCCTGATCAAGACCATCGAGGACAAGAACAGGAAGCTCGCGGAAGGTTAACCGCGTGCGAGCCGGATGCTCGCGGAGATCTCACGCGCATGACGCCTCCCGGCATCGCCACGAGAGTCGCGATCGAAGCGCCCGCCAGCGTTTGAAACAAGAGGCGGCGCGTGGTTCCCGTCGGGTTGCATGGGACGAGTTGCCACGGTTTCCTGATTGGCGGTAATCTCGCCGCTCGATTTCAGGCATGATCGCCCGGTGCGCATCTATTACCCTCGCTCGTTTCTCGTGCTTCTTGCGGTCGGCTTCACGCTGGTCGCGCTGCCGCTCGTGATCGCGCTCGTCAATAACGCGATTTCGATCGACCAACTGGCGAACCGCAGCCAGCAGGCCGTGTATCGCGCGGTTCAGGCGACGCAGAGCGGGCGGCGGCTCGCCGAGTTGTCGACCGCGATGGAGCGCAGCGCGCGGCAGATGGTGATCCTGGGCGACCGCGCGTTGCTCGACTCCTACGCGCTCAACCGCAAGCAGTTTCTCATGACCGCCGCGGAATTCTCGACCCTGCCGTTCGACAGCGCACAGAAGCAGGCGCTCGATGCCATGGTGCGCGGCGAGGATGCGATCTTCGCGGTGCTGTCGGATCCCGCCGCCTCCCCCGAGCGGCAGGCCAAGGCCATAGAAGGCTTCGTGGCGTTGGGCGAGCACGCGCAGGCGATCACCCAGCGCAGCAATCAGCTTATCGACCGCGAAGTGGAGGCCATGCGCGCCACGGCGGCCCGGGCGCAGCGCATCATGCTGTGGCAGCTGCTCGCATTGATTCCCGTGGTCGTGTTTCTCGTGATCGGGTTCACCATCCTCATCGCGCGGCCGATTCGGCAGATCGATTCCGCCATCCGCCGGCTGGGCGGCGGCGAGTTCGGGACCGAAGTCCGGGTCGCGGGACCGGAGGATCTGCAGTACCTCGGAGAGCGCCTCGACTGGATGCGCCGCCGGCTGCTCGAGCTCGAGGAGCAGAAAAACCGCTTCCTGCGACAGATGTCGCATGAGTTGAAGACGCCGCTCACGGCGTTGCGCGAAGGGGCCGAGCTGCTGTCCGATGAGGTGGTCGGGCAGCTCACGCCCGAACAGCGCGAAATTGCGGAAATCCTGCGCCATAACAGTATAGAATTGCAGAAACTGATCGAAGACCTGCTGTCGTATGGCGCGAGCCATTTCCAGAAGGACGCGCTGGAAGTCGGGCAGGTGCAGTTGAAGCGCGTCATCAATCGCGTGGCCGACGACCAGAGGCTCGCCTTGCGCGCCAAGAACCTCAAGCTCGATGTGGACGCGCCGGGCGTGGCGCTCGTCGCCGACTTTGAAAAGCTGCGTGTCATTCTGGACAATCTGATATCCAATGCCATCAAGTTTTCGCCGGCGGGCGGCATGATCTCGATCACGGGCCGCGCCGACGGCGCATGCCTCGAGCTCGACGTCGCCGACGAGGGGCCGGGCATTCCGCCCGCGGTCCGGTCGCATGTCTTCGAGCCCTTCTACCGGGGAGCGCAGCCGGCGCACGGCCGGGTCAAGGGTACCGGCATCGGCCTGTCGGTGGTGAGGGAGTATGCCGCCGCGCATGGCGGAAGCGTGGAAGTCGTGGAACAGGCGGGAAAGCGCGGCGCGCGGCTGCGCGTCCGCCTGCCGCTTGCCGTCGCCCGGGACGGAACATGAGCGCGTTGCGGACGGTGCCGCTGTGCACGGCGGTATTGGCGCTTGCCGGATGCGCCTTGCTCAAGGCGCCCGAGCCGGAAGCGCCGGAGCCGCCGGCGGAGGAGCCGCCGGCGGTGGTCGAGACGATCCGCGAGTCCGTGCCCGAGCTCGATCAGGCGCTGAAGTATTTTCAACGTGTCCGCAGACTCGGTGGCGCCGAGCTCGTTCGGGAACACGACGGCGCGCGCCTGTCCTTCGCGCGAACGCGTTCGGATCTGGATCGCGTGCGGCTCGCGATGGTGCTGTCGCTCCACGGCACGGGCGTCAGTGACGATGCGCGCGCGCTCGAATTGCTCGAGCCTCTGGTGAGAAGCCAGAATTCGGCCCTTCATGGCCTGGCATTCCTGCTGCAGTCCTTCGTGCAGGAACAGCGGCGGCTCGGGCACGGCATCCAGGGCATGCAGCAGAAACTCGATGCGCTCAAATCGATGGAGAGAAGCCTGATCGAGCGCGAGCAGGGAGGGCAGAGACGAAGATGAATTCCGCGGCCGGCAATATCCTCGTGGTCGATGACGATCCGGATCTGCTGCGGCTGATGCAGATCAGGCTGTCGGCCGCGGGCTACGCGGTGACCACCGCCGAGAGCGCGGAGCAGGCGCTGGCGCATTTCGCCGTGTCCCGGCCGCGGCTGGTGGTGACGGATCTGAAAATGCAGGGAATGGACGGCATGGCACTTTTCGAGGCGATCCACGCCGAGAATGCGACGCTGCCCGTGATCGTGCTCACCGCTCACGGAACGATTCCCGATGCGGTGGCGGCGGTGAAACGAGGCGTGTTCGGCTACCTTACAAAGCCGTTCGACGCAAAGGCGTTGCTCGCGGAAATCGAACGCGCGCTCGCCCTGGCCGGCGGGAATGTGCCAACCGACACGGCGGCGGACGAACAGGCCTGGCGCCGGAAAATCATCACGCGCAACCCGGCAATGGAAGACGTGTTGGCGAAAGCACGCCTCGTGGCCGACAGCGACGCGAGCGTATTCATCTACGGCGAGTCGGGCACCGGAAAGGAACTGCTCGCGCGGGCGATCCATGATGCCAGCCCGCGGCGCGAACATCCGTTTGTCGCCGTCAATTGCGGCGCGATCCCGGAACAGTTGCTGGAGTCCGAGCTCTTCGGGCACGTAAAGGGCTCGTTCACCGGCGCGATACGCGACCACAAGGGACTCTTCCAGACCGCCGACAAAGGCACGTTGCTGCTCGACGAGATCGGCGACATGCCGCCGCCGCTGCAGGTGAAACTGCTGCGCGCGCTGCAGGAGAGGCAGGTCCGGCCGGTGGGCTCGGCCCAGGCCTACGACATCGACGTACGGGTGATCTCGGCTACCCATCGCAACATCGAGGCCGAGATGGCGGCGGGAAATTTCCGGGAAGACCTGTTCTACCGGCTGAACGTCGTGACCCTGCGGCTGCCGTCGCTCGCCGAGCGGCGCGAGGACATACCGCTGCTCGCCAACCACATCCTCGGCGAGCTCGCCGGGAAATACCGGAAGACGGTCAACGGCTTCGCGCCCGAAGCCCTGGAGCTGCTGGTCGGCGCGCCGTGGCCCGGCAACGTGCGCCAGCTCTGCAACGTGGTGGAGCAGTCGATCGCACTCGCCACCACGCCGCTCATTCCGCCTTCGCTGGTGCAGCAGGCGATCCAGCACCAGCAAAGCCAGTTTGCATCGTTCGAGGACGCGCGCCGCAAGTTCGAGCGCGAATATCTCGCGCAGCTGCTCAAGATCACCGAGGGCAACGTCACCCAGGCGGCGCGGCTCGCGAAACGCAACCGTACCGAGTTCTACAAGCTGCTGCAGCGCCATCAGCTCGATACCAAGCTGTTCAAGGCGTCCAGGCATTGAGCGACGGCCGGCGGCGCGTCTGTCGCCGTCCCGCGACACCGGAATCCACCGTTGAATCAACGCGCTGACTGAGCGGGCATGGGTGATGTTGCCGGGCGGCGACACACCGGTTCCCCGGTGGTTTCGTAACACGCTGTTTTGCAGAGACTAATCCGCCTGGCATGGCGGTTGCTAAAGCACGGACGTGGTGCCTGTTGCAGAGGCCCACGAAAGGAGTCCGTGATGAAAGGCAATCGGTTCCTGACCCCATGCATCTCCATCCTGCTCGTTGCGCTCGCCGGCGGCGCGATTTCCACGTCCCCGGCGTCGGCGCAGGCCGCGGCGCAGGGCAGCCCCGAATTCAAGCGACTCGATGCCGATCGCGACGGCTACGTGAGCCGCGCCGAAGCGAAACGGATAGCGGATTTCGACAAGGCATTCCGCGAGGCGGATGACAATCGCGACGGCCGCCTCGACGCCGACGAGTTCGTCAAAGCGCAATCGATTCACGAGCGCATGCGCGCCGGGCAGTACCTCGACGACAGCATGATCACCGCCAAAGTCAAGGCGGCGCTGCTGAAGGATCTGCGGTTGAAGGGGCTCGACGTCAAGGTCGAGACGCACAAGGCCATTGTGCTGCTCTCGGGTTTTGTGAAGGACGAGGAACAGGTGCGACGCGCTGCCGAGATCGCCGCAGGCATCGAAGGCGTTGCCGCCGTCAAGAACAGCCTGATGGTGAAGAGCTGAGCGCCGGGGACGACGGAAGTCGAATACGGGCACCCCACTGCAATAAGGAGCCGGGCTATGGAAACCACTGACACCATTCGTAAGGCCGATACCAGCGAGAAGCGCAACGGCATGCTCTATCCGGCAATGCTGATCGCGGCGATCGCCGTCACCATTTTCAGCGCGGTCGGCATCGCCACCATGACCGGGATGATCCCGAACGCGGGTTCCGGGAGCGAGCCGGCCGCGGCTGAAGATACTCCGAAGCGTGCGCTGCCCGCGACGACACCGTCCGCGAAACCGGGAACCGCGCGTGTCGTGCCGTCCGGCAGCGTCAGCGCGGCGGGCGCGTGCCCGGATTGCGGCGTGGTCGAGTCGATACGGGCCGTCGAGGTCAAAGGGCAGGGAACCGGACTCGGCGCGGTCGCGGGAGGCGTGATCGGCGGCATCCTCGGCAATCAGGTCGGTGGCGGACGCGGTCGCACGGCGATGACCGTGGTTGGCGCGGGGGGCGGCGCTTACGCCGGCCACGAGATCGAGAAGAACGTGAACAAGTCGGTCAATTACCAGATTCGCGTGCGCATGAACGACGGCACGTACCGCACTTTCTACGAGCGGGCGCAGCCCGCGCTCGCGGTCGGGCAGAAAGTGCGCGTGACAAGCGGCGTCGTCGCTGCCGCGGGCTAGAACCTATCTCAATAATAGGCATGTATGCGACGGAGGCGATGTGGGATGCAGTTCTCAAAGCAAAGGACGTTTTTTGTGGTGAACCGGAAAGGAGGCGTCATGAAACTCAAACCGATCGGATCGTGCTGCGTGGTGCTGCTTGCAAGCATGTTGTGGACGGCGACGCCGGCGCGCGCCGCCGAATCCGCCGCGCTGCAAACCGAAGCGCGCCAGACGGATATGCTGACCGCGCGTCACGGAACGCAGACGGTACAGGCGAGGATGACGGGCGAATTCAGCGCATTCGCCGGATCGGAGGCGAACGCGCAAAGCCTGGTCACCGGGCTGCGCAACGGCACACCGATCACGCTGACTTCCTCTTCCGCGGCAGGCGGCACGACCGCGACCGCGCTCACTTTCGATCCGCTGACCCGGCCGATGGGTCATGGCAACGTGTTCATCAGCCTCGCTCTGGCCAGGCAGCAGCTGGCGAACTATGGCATCACCGATCCCGCGCCGCAGCACATCCAGGCGGCGCTCACCGGCGGGACGCTCGCCACGGGAAGCGGTGCTACGGCGCAGACGGTTACGCTGCAGGGCATACTGACACAGCGCGCGGACGGCATGGGCTGGGGCGCGATCGCCAGGTCGCAGGGCATGAACCTCGGCCGCGTGGTGAGCGGCTTGAAAAGCGCGAATCAGCAGATCATCGCTGCGGGGGCCGCCGGGCGCACGGGCGGCAGCGTGGCGGCGGGGTCGGGCGCACCAGCACAGACGCAGACCACCGGCGCAGTCTCCGGCATTGACCGCTCGCCGAACGCGCACGCGCTCGGCGCGTTCCGCGGCGGCACGAGCGGGATCGTAACAGCAGGCGGCAACGCCGCCGGTGCCGGCGTGAACGCCGACGCACAAGCGGGTGTGCGCGCCGGGAGCGCCGGCATCGTGACCGGGACCGGGGCGGCCGCGGCGGTGCGCGGCAACGTGAACGCCCAGGGGCAAGGCAAGGGCCTGCTCAAGCACTGAGATGGTGATCCGGTGCGCGCGGTGTGGAGCGCCTTGCGCCCCGCTCGTGCCTTGTCCGTTCGCTCGAATCGGGGGGACGGTGACCCGGCGGCCCCGCGCATGCATCGTCCTTCATTGAATTGACCTCGTGTGCGCGGCGTCGCGCCGCCGCGCGAGACATCGAACCGGTGACGGCCGTCCCGCAGGAGACGATCTGTGATGAAAGAATTATTTCCGACGCGACGCGACCATCACTGGCTGGTGAGCGCGCGCGAGGTCCTGGTGCACGCGTGCATCACCATGCTCGCGATCGCCATTGCCCTTTCCCTGCCGATCGTCGCGCAGTACATCCTGTACGAATGGTGGCCGAAAGTCTCCGAAGACGCCAACGTGCTGGTCGCAACCGAGCTCGCCTTCGCCGCGGCGCTGGTTCTCCTGTTCAACATTTCGCGCATCGCGTGGGAGGATCGCCACAAGGTGCGGGTTGCGGAACTCGCCGCGCTGGTCTACGCGCGTCAGCGATACAACTGGCTTACCCGGTGGCGCGAGCGCCGCCTGGTCAGGCGGCTGCCGGCCGCGCGCGATGCCTTCATTCTCACGCTCACCGGTTTTGATACGTTCGCCGGCGAGAAGAGCCTGTTGAGCGAATCGCTGAAGTCCGCCTATGAGATCCGCGTCATGCTGCTCGATCCGTCCGCCCGCAGCGCGGAGCAGCGCGTGAACTCCCTGCCGCGGGGCGTGACGCTGCAATCGTTTGGCCGGGAGATCGAGGCGAGCATCACTTACCTCGACTGGCTGCGCACGCTGGGCAAGAAAGTGACCCTGAAATTCTACGAGCAGGAGCCGTTCTGGAAGGTTGCGGTGCTGGGGGATCACGTGTGGGTGCAGTACTGCCACCGCGGCTTCGAGGTGAAGAACGAGCCGGAGTATGTTTTCGCTCTCAACCCCGACAGTCCGCGGCAGGGGTTCTTCGTTCCCTTCTACATGCACTTTCTCGAGCAGTGGAGCGACCCGCGGCATCCCGAGTATGATTTCGACACCCGCGAGCTGGTCTACCGGGACCGCCTCGGCAAAGAGGTGCGGCGGACCGCTTTCGACGCACGCGACGGACGCGACCATCCCGCCCTGCTCGCCGCGAAGAAAACCGCCTGCCGCCAGCCGCGGACGCTGCCAGGGGAGGTGTATGCCGTCAGTCATTAGATGGGCGCTCATCGTTCTGGTCCTGTCCGGCGCCGGCTGCGCGACGCAGTCCTCCTCGCCGGCGCGGCCGCAGGTCAACCTCTCGGGATATCCGCCGGCGTTCAGGCAGGGCTACTCCGACGGCTGCGAGAGCGCGCGCACGGCGTCGGTCCGCAGGGACGAGCGGCGCTACCGCGGCAGCAGCGATTACACGTTGGGCTGGAACGACGGCTACAGCGTGTGCGGGCGGCGCCGCTAGGCGGTTCAGCCCTTGACGCGGCTCACGCGGACGACTTCCGGAATGCGCCGCAGGCTGCGCATGATGCGCGCAAGATGCAGGCGGTTCGAGACCTGCAGGGTGAAATGCATGTCGGTGTAGGTGCCGTCGTCTTCGGGGTTGACCGAGACGTTCTGGATGTTGGAGCCGGCCTCTGCGATTTCGGCGGCGACCTGCGCCAGCACGCCGCGCCGGTTGGCAACGACCAGCTTGATGCTCACTTCGAAGAGCTTCTTCGTTTCCGGATCCCACGCGACGTCGAGCTGGCGTTCGGGGTCGGCGCGGGCCTTGGCGATGACCGGGCAGTCATGGGTGTGGATCAGCATGCCCTGGCCCTTGCTGATGAGGCCGATGATGGGATCGCCGGGGATCGGTTTGCAGCACCGCGCGAATTGCACCGCCATGCCTTCCGAGCCGTGTATCACGACCGACCCCGCCGAGCCGTCTTCCGGCGGCGGGGTTTCGCCGAGCGACAGGAGCTGGCGGGCGACGACCGCGGCGAGACGCTTGCCGAGCCCGATATCGGCGAGGATCTCGTGCCGCGATTTGGCGCTCGAATCCCGCACGAGCTTGTCCCACTGCCTGTCGTTGACGTCGGCGAGGCCCGCCTTGTAGTTGGCGAGCGCCTGGTTGAGCAGACGCTCGCCGAGCTGCACGGATTCCTGGAAGTGCATCGTCTTCAGAAAGTGCCGGATATGGGAGCGCGCCTTGGCGGTCACCACGAAGTTGAGCCACAGGGGATTGGGTTTGGCGTGCGCCGCGGTGATGATCTCGACGCGATCGCCGTTCTTGAGTTCGGTCCGGAGCGGCATCAATTCCTGATTGATCTTGACCGCCACGCAGCGGTTGCCGATGTCGGTGTGCACGGAGTAGGCGAAATCGACGGCGGTCGCGCCTCGCGGCAACGCCATGATCTGCCCCTTGGGCGTGAAGATGTAGACCTCGTCCGGGAAGAGATCGACCTTGAGATGCTCGAGGAACTCGACCGAGTCGCCCGACTCCGACTGCATCTGCAGCAGGCTCTGGAGCCACTGGTGGGTCTTCCTCTGCAGATCCGAGAGCGAGGTGTCCGAACTCTTGTAGAGCCAGTGCGAGGCCACGCCCGCTTCCGCGATCTTGTGCATTTCGGCGGTTCGGATCTGCGCCTCGATCGGCGTGCCGAACGGGCCGAACAGCGTGGTGTGCAGCGACTGGTAGCCGTTCGCCTTGGGAATGGCGATGTAGTCCTTGAACTTCCCGGGAATCGGCTTGAACAGGCCGTGCAGCGCGCCCAGGGCGATGTAACAGGCATGCACGTCTTTCACGATGATGCGGAAGCCGAATACATCGAGCACCTGGGCGAAGGACAGGTGCTTCTCGCGCATCTTGCGGTAGATCGAGTTGAGATGCTTTTCGCGACCGTGCACCTGCGCTTCGACCTTGTTGTCCCGGAGTCGGCGTTTGATCGATTCCATCACCTTGCCGACGATCTCGCGACGGTTGCCGCGCGCTGCCTTGACCGCCTTGGCGAGCACGCGGTAGCGGTCGGGATAGAGATGCTTGAAGGACAGGTCCTCGAGCTCCTGGTAAATGCTGTTCAGCCCCAGGCGGTTGGCGATCGGCGCGTAGATGTCCATCGTCTCGCGCGCGATGCGCCGGCGCTTGCGCGGCTCGACGGCTTCCAGCGTGCGCATGTTGTGCAGGCGGTCGGCGAGCTTGATCAGGATGACGCGCACGTCGCGCGCCATCGCGAGCAGCATCTTGCGGAAATTCTCGGCCTGGGCCTTCTCCTGCGTCTCGAATTCGATGCGGTCGAGCTTGGAAACGCCGTCGACCAGGTCCGCTACCGGCCTGCCGAAGCTCTTCGAGATCTCGGTCTTCGTGACCGCGGTATCCTCCATGACATCGTGCAGCAGGGCGGCGGTGAGCGCCTGCGAATCGAGATGCCACTGCGCGAGAATATTGGCCACCGCCAGCGGGTGGGAAATGTAAGGCTCGCCGGACTTGCGAAACTGCCCTTCGTGCGCCGCTTCGCTGAAATGGTAGGCCGACTCGAGCTGCGAAATGTCCTCCGGCTTCAGGTAGCCGGACCATTCCTTGAACAGCGTGGCGGCTTCACCCATTGGGATAATGGATGAGGGATGAGGGATGAGGGATGAAGAACCGGTCGGCTTCGATGGCTATCCAGTGCCTCATCCCTCCGCCCTCCGCCCTCATCCCTGACTCTTACGTTTGTCCCTTGTTGAGGATTTCGCTGCCGTACTTGCCCGCCGCAAGTTCACGCAGCGCGATTACGGTGGGTTTGTCGCGATTGGTTTCCAGCAGGGGTTGCGCGCCGTTGGTGAGCTGTCGCGCGCGGTAGGTCGCGGCAAGCGACATCTCGAAACGGTTCGGAATTTGCTTCAGGCAGTCATCCACGGTGATGCGGGCCATATGAATTTCCCTCGGTCATTTCATTCGATTGATCAAGTCTGCATGACGGGCGACCTGGCGGGAAAGCTTGAGCCGTTCGGCCCGGATGATGCTGACCAGTTCCTGCGCCGCCCGGTTAAGATCTTCATTCATAATAACATAGTCGAACTCGCCGACGTGCCCGATCTCCTCGCGCGCGGCCGCGAGCCGGCGCGCGATCACCTCGGCGCTGTCCTGGCTGCGGGTGTTGAGGCGGCGCTCGAGCGCTTCCAGCGACGGCGGCAGGATGAACACGCTCACCGTCTCGGACATCAGCCTGCGCACCAGTTGCGCGCCCTGCCAGTCGATTTCCAGCACGATGTCGCGGTCCTGCTTGAGTTGGGCGGCAATCCACTTTTCCGATGTGCCGTAGTGATTGCCGTAGATGACGGCGTTTTCCAGGAATTCCCCGGCTTTCAGCATGCTCTCGAACCGGGCCGGTGACACGAAATGATAGTCGCGGCCGTTCACCTCGCCCGGCCGCGGCGGCCGCGTCGTGTAGGAAACCGAAAGCCTCACCTCGGGTTCCACCGCGAGCAACGCCTTGACCAGCGTGGTTTTTCCGCCACCCGAGGGCGCGCTGACGATGAAAAGGATTCCGCTCATCGCCGTGCCTCACTCGATGTTCTGGATCTGCTCGCGCATCTGTTCGATCAGGAGCTTCAGTTCCATCGCGGCCTGGGTCACGGCGATATCCATCGACTTGGAGCCCAGAGTATTGGCTTCGCGGTTCAATTCCTGCATCAGGAAGTCAAGGCGCTTGCCGACGGCGCCGCCTTTTTCGAGGATGCGCTTCAATTCCCCGATGTGCGTGGTGAGGCGTGAAAGTTCCTCGTCGACGTCGATCCTGTTTGCGAACAGCGTGACTTCCTGCCGGATGCGCTCGTCGTCACCGTTGACCATGGCCTCCCTCAGGCGGGCCGTCAGCCTCTCCTGGAACGCGGCGAGCACTTCCGGCATGCGCGGCGCGACGACGGTGACCTGCTGTTCCATCGCCGCGGCGCGCTCGAGCAGCAGCGTCTTCAGTTTTTCTCCCTCGCGCGCGCGCGAGGCGGTGAATTCCTCGAGCGTGTTCTCCAGCAGTTCGCGGCACGCGAGCTTCATCTCCTCGAGGGGCAGCGTCTCCGCGCCCAGCATTCCGGGCCAGCGCAGGATGTCGGCTACGCTCAGGTTGGCCGCGGCGGGCAGGTTGATGCGCACCCGGGTGTCGAGCGCGATGAGCTGCTGCAGCAGCCCCTGGTTCAACTCGGGCAGCTGGTCCTTGCCGGCGGTCGCCACAAAGGCCACGCGGCACTCCACCTTGCCGCGATTGATTCTGGCAGCCAGAAGTTCACGAAGCCGAGGCTCGATCGAGCGCAGCTCGTCGGGCAGCCGGAACTGGATGTCGAGGTAGCGGTGATTGACCGAACGCATCTCGACGTTCAGCACGCCGAAGGAAAATTCCCTGGTCGCCGCGGCGTACCCCGTCATGCTGTACATCATCGCCACCCGTTGCTTCGCGGCATGCGGCTCGCGTTTTGTGAGAGACGCGGCACTGCGCTTGATTTACCGTTCGCCATTAACCATTTACCATTTACACGGTTCTCTTCGACTTCGAACGATAACATACAAGGCGAATATCATGCGACCGAGCGGAAGACATCCGGACGAATTGCGAACAGTGAGCATCACGCGCGGCTACACCCGGCATGCGGAGGGGTCGGTCCTGATCGAGTGCGGTGATACCAGGGTCATATGCACGGCGAGCATCATCGACCGGCAGCCGCCGCACCTCAAGGGTACGAGCCAGGGATGGGTGACGGCGGAGTACGGCATGCTGCCGCGGTCGACCGGCACGCGCACCGACCGCGAGGCGGCGCGGGGAAAGCAGTCGGGGCGCACCCAGGAGATCCAGCGTCTCATCGGTCGCGCGTTGCGCGCGGTCGTCGACCTGAACGGGATCGGCGAGCGCACCATTCATCTCGACTGCGATGTCATCCAGGCCGACGGCGGCACGCGCACGGCGAGCATTACCGGCGCGTTCGTCGCGCTTCACGATGCGATCGGGGGACTGCTCCGAAAACAGGTCATCGCGCAGTCGCCGGTGCGCGAGTTCATCGCCGCGGTTTCGGTCGGGGTCTACGAGGGGACGCCGGTGCTCGATCTCGACTACGTCGAGGATTCGCGGTGCGACACCGACATGAACGTGGTGATGACCGCGAGCGGCGGGCTGGTGGAAGTGCAGGGCACGGCGGAGGGCCATCCGTTCACGCGCGGGCAGATGGACGCGATGATGGATCTGGCCGGAAAAGGCATCCGCGAGCTTGTCGCGACGCAGAGGGCCGCCCTCCAGGGCTGAAAATGCCTTTTCCGGGAGCGCGGGGGCCGGTTTTCCGCGGGAGGGTCGCGGCTCGAATCAGGCGCGGTGGCGGCTTTCTCCACGCGCAATCCCCCCGCCGATGAGATGAGCGGTGCGCAGCGGTTCCGGAATCGCCGCCGCCAAGCATGAGTGTTCAAGCGTTGCTTCGGCCTGGGCGAGCGAGAGTCCCGCGCGCTGCACGTAGACCCTTGCAGCCCGCTCGACGGGGCCCGCTTTCTCGATGAGTGTCCACTTGCGTGCGCCCCCGACCACGTGCTCCAGCAGCGCGCGGCGGATCGCGTCGAAGTCCGGTTTTCGGCGCATCACGACCATCACCGGCAGGTCGAGCGCGCAATGCAGTTCGCGCAGGTCCACGACGTTGAAACCGGCGAACGCGATCCCCTGCAGCAGCACGAGCTGGAGGTGCGGATAGAAACGCGACTCCCGCACGCAACGCGCGAGAACCCGTGTGGCGTCGGCGCCGTCGCGGCGCACTTTGGCGGAGACTACACCTTCGAGACGCGCGCCCGCATAGACCGCGCCGACGACGAGGACGCCGCCGCGATGGGCGCGGTCGAACGGGGCGTCATCGAATCCGATGATATGGGTGTAGTGGCGTGCCATGCGGGATCTCCGGGCAGGCGCCATTGTCGCGCATCCGGCGCGGAATTGCGCTTGCCCGGGAAGGCGGAACCGCTTCAGGCGTCTATTCGATCCCCTTGCGGAACGCCCCCAACGTCCAGTCGCCGGAAGCCTCGTCATGGCGCAGGACCCAGGTATCGCCGTCGCTTGCCGCCACTTTGAAATAGCGATGGTTCGGGGCGAGCCAGCGATCGAGAATGGCTGTCACCTCGAGCCGCCGCTCGCCGAACCAGAAGGCGCGTGGCTCCTGTTCGCCGCGATAGCCCGCATAACATTCGACCCTGACCTTCATCATCACCCCGCCCAGCCGCGATAATACGCGATACTGCCGCACATCCATACCGACTGCCATGCGCCCCATCTTCATCCCACAGCTCGTCAACGACCCGTTCGGCGACCCGGGCCTCTACCTCGACTTCAGGTTTGAGAAACGCGCGCTGCTCTTCGACCTCGGCGACCTCGCGGCGCTGCCGCCAAAGAAACTGCTGCGGATATCCGACGTGTTCGTGTCGCATACGCACATGGACCATTTCGTGGGCTTCGACCGGCTGCTGCGGATCTGTCTCGGCCGCGAGATGGGGATGCGCCTGTACGGTCCGGACGGATTCATCGATCGGGTCGAGCACAAGCTCGCCGCCTACACCTGGAATCTGGTGGAGAACTACCCCACCGATTTCGTCATCGAGACCTGGGAGGTCGATCCGGACTGGAACGCGCGCGGGGCCCGCTTCCGTTGCCATCGGCGCTTTCAGCGCGAAGCGCTCGAGGGGCGCCGCGCGCCGGACGGCGTGTTGCTTGATGATCCCGCATTCCGGGTGCGCGCGGCTTTTCTCGACCACAGCACGGCGTGCCTCGCCTTCGCCGTCGAGGAAAAAACCCATGTCAACGTGTGGAAGAACGCGCTGGTGGAGCTCGGGCTTCCGGTGGGGCCGTGGTTGAAGGAGCTCAAGCAGGCGGCGATCCGGGGCGCGCCCGACGGCACCCCGGTGCGCGCGCGGTGGCGCGACCGCGACGGCGCGCACGAGCGGACCTTTCCGCTCGGGGAACTCAAGGCGCGCGTGCTGCGTCTGGTGGCGGGAGAAAAGCTCTGCTACGTGACCGATGTCGTCCAGAGCGAGGAGAACGCGCGGCGCATCGCCGAACTCGCCGC
The DNA here is from genome assembly GCA_016202605.1 of Betaproteobacteria bacterium. Lineage (GTDB taxonomy): Bacteria > Pseudomonadota > Gammaproteobacteria > Burkholderiales > SG8-41 > DSOT01. Next base: position 2,926 of record JACQOJ010000059.1, on the reverse strand, counting down.
CGACGCCGACCGGCTTTTCATCGAATGCGTCTTTCTGGATGAAGACGCCGGGCATGCCGCGCGCAAGTTTCACCTGACCGCGCGCCAGGCGGGCGGCATCGCCCGCGCCGCCCGCGCGAGGCTCGTCGTCCCGTTCCACTTTTCGCCGCGCTACGCGGAGCGCGAGACGCAACTGCGCGACGAACTGGAAGCGGCATGGCGATCTTCCTCGCGTTGATCCCGCCGAAGGTGCTATTCTTGCGCCCGAAAATGCATCGTGGCCCGTGAAATTCCATGAAGAGAATCGTCATCGCTTCGAATAATCCCGGCAAGCTCCGCGAGTTCCGGGAAATGCTCGCGCCCCTCGGGATCGAGATCGTCCCTCAGGCAGCGCTCGGCGTCCCCGAAGCCGACGAGCCGCACGCCACGTTCGTCGAGAACGCGCTCGCCAAGGCGCGGCACGCGAGCCGGATTTCGGGCATGCCCGCCTTCGCCGATGATTCCGGCATCTGCGTGGCGGCCCTGAGCGGCGAGCCGGGCGTTCACTCCGCGCGCTTTGCGAACGATGTGCCCGCCGGTGCGTCCCGGGAACGAGAGGACCAGGACCGGCGCAACAACGCGAAACTCATTGCGCTGCTCAAGGGACAGGCCGACCGCCGCGCCCACTATTACTGCGTGATCGTGCTCGCGCGCCGCGCGGACGATCCCGAACCGCTGATCGTCGAAGGGCGCTGGCACGGCGAGGTGATCGATGCGCCGCGCGGAACCAGCGGCTTCGGCTACGATCCATATTTCTATCTGCCCGAGTTCAGGCGTACTGCCGCGGAGCTGTCATCCGAAGAAAAGAACGCCGTCAGCCACCGCGGCCAGGCGCTCGCCGCGCTCATCGCGCGCCTGCGCGAAGCACGGGTAATGGGTAATGAGTGATGAGTAATGGGTAATGAGATAAATGCAAGAGTGATTTGGCCCCGCCCATCACCCATCACCCGTCACCCATCACCGCGCTTTCGCGCGCCGCCGCCGCTCGCGCTCTACGTCCATATTCCATGGTGCGTGCGCAAGTGCCCGTATTGCGACTTCAATTCGCACGAGGCGCGCGGCGGGGTCCCGGAGCAGGAGTACATCGCGGCACTCGTCGCTGATCTGGAGAGCGCGTTGCCACAGGTGTGGGGACGCAGGGTGTACAGCGTCTTCTTCGGCGGCGGCACGCCCAGTCTGTTTTCGGCGCGGGGGATCGAGGCGATCCTTTCCGCCGTGCGCGCGCGGCTGCCGCTCGCATCCGATGCCGAGATCACGCTCGAAGCGAATCCCGGCACGTTTGAGGCAGAGAAGTTCAAGGCGTTTCGCGCTGCGGGCGTGAACCGCCTGTCAATCGGGATCCAGAGCTTCAATCCCGCGCATCTCGAGGCGCTCGGCCGCATCCACGATGAGCGGGAGGCGCGGCGGGCGATCGAATCCGCGCGGGACAATTTCGAAAACTTCAATCTCGATCTCATGTACGGCCTGCCGCGCCAGACCGTCGAAGACGCGCGCGCCGATATCGAGGCCGCGCTGGAATATGCGCCGCCGCACATCTCCGCTTATCACCTCACGATCGAGCCCAACACGTATTTTCATCGCTTTCCGCCGAAGTTGCCCGACGACGACGCGACGGCCGCCATGCAGACCGCGATCGAAGAACTTCTCGCCGCCCGCGGCTACCACCATTACGAAGTCTCCGCCTTTGCGCAGCAGCGCGACAGCGTGTCAGGCTCTGACGAAGGAAGGGTCTCACCGCTTACCGCGGTGTGCCGTCACAACCTCAACTACTGGACCTTCGGCGACTACCTCGGCATCGGCGCCGGGGCGCACAGCAAGCTTTCGTTTCGCGACCGGATCGTGAGGCAGGCGCGCTACCGGCAGCCGAAGCAGTACATGGAAGCGGCATCCGAAGCCAAGGCGGTCCAGACCGAAAAGGAAGCGGGTTCCCACGAAATCGGGTTCGAGTTCATGATGAACGCGCTGCGGCTCGTCGACGGCTTTGAATCAGAACTGTTCGAAGAACGGACCGGGTTGCCGCTTACCGTGGTGCTGAAGGAGCTCGACGAAGCGGAGCGGCGCGGGTTCATCACGCGCGATCACCGGCGCATTGTGCCGACGCTTCAAGGCCGGCGTTTCCTGAACGACCTCCTGCAGATCTTGCTCCCTGAATCCGCCACCGCCTGACCGCAGCGGCGTGATCGAGGCTTGCGCAACTGCGTGACGACAGCGGCGACGCAATGTCAACCCCGTGGACGTCCATTCCTGTCATTCCCGTGAAGACGCGAACAAGTCAACAAGCTTAACACCGTATTGCGTGGCCACTATGCCTACTACGGTATTGCCGGGAATTTCAGGGCATTGCAGCGGGTACATCGGGCGGTGGAGGTTTACTGCCACAAAATGCTTTGCAGCCGGAGCTGGGCAGATCGCATTCCGTGGGCTGTATCCCACCAGCTCAAGGAGCAGCTTCCGTTACTGTGTCCCAAGCCCAAGCTGTATCTCCCCTATCGGGAGCTGCACACTTCCCCGGTTTTGAGGTCGGTTTTGCGGGCGGTGTCCAAGCCAGAAATCAGAGAAGAACTGGAGTTCTCGCTCTGCAGCGGCTCGCTCGTATCGGAAGACGCGAAACCAGATGCTGACGCCCTCGGCGACCAAGACATTTCCTTGGGAACTCGGCGAGCACCTGCGCCCGCTCGTAAATCCCCTGGACCGTTCGAGCCGCGGCGTGAGGGTTATCCGCGGCGATGTACTCGAAGATGTCTTCGAGCCGGCGTTGAGCGTCTTCCGTCCACGCTATTGTTGCCATGCGCGGATGCACCGCCCCATCTCCTCATTTGAGATGGTTCGCTTCGCGTCCGAATCAGAGATCCCGCGTTCGACCATCACGTGAAAAGCAAGCTCGCGCACGATCTCCTCACGCGAGCTG
>JACQOJ010000058.1 GCA_016202605.1 Betaproteobacteria bacterium | reverse complement strand
TCCAGGCCGGCTATGGCGAATCCGCCTTCGTCGGCATCGGCGGTGATCCGATCATCGGCACCACCACGCGCGAGGCGCTGGTCGTCCTCGATGCTTTTCCAGCCACCGAAGCCGTCGTCATCGTGGGCGAGATCGGCGGCTCGATGGAAGAGGACGCAGCCGATTACGCCAGGAACATGACCAAGCCCGTGGTCGCCTTCATCGCCGGCGGCGCCGCGCCCGAGGGCAAGAAGATGGGTCACGCCGGTGCGATCGTCATGGGCAACAAGGGAAGCTACGCCTCCAAGCGCTCGGCGCTCGAAGCCGCGGGGGTCACCGTGCTGGACACCCCGTCCGACGTGGGGGCAGCGCTGAAGGCTGCGCTCGGACGCTGATCGGACCGCGCGTGGCGGACACGGTTTACACGTTCCGGCAACCGCGCCTGCCCGGCTGAAGCTTCGCAATACCATCAGTGCGTCACTACGTGGATCTCCATGCGCGCGGGCGGCCTGACACGCTGGCGATCTTCATGCCGCATCGCTTCAGAGTGACCAATTACCCGGAACTCGCCGCGCTGTAGCGCGGCATCTGGAATTCGTCACCTTTTCCGGGCGCGAACCGGGCGCTCTCCGGTCGTCGGGTCCCGGAACGCCCCGGCGTCCGATCTATTGATCTACATCAAACGGGCAATGCGCGGCGTTTGCTTTCCGGTTGCGCCCCGGCTAGCATCGGGTCCCATGCTTCGATCCAGATCCTTGCGCCGGTTCGTGGCGACCCTCGCCGGCATCATCCTGCTGCTTTGCCAGAGCACAGCCTTTGTAAACGCCTGTACCCAGGTCGTTCCTCCGGCAAGTGCGGCGGCGGCCCACGAATCGTGTCTCGACTTCGCGCCGGACGGGAAGACGCTCGCGCACGACAGCCTCTGGCAATCCACCTGCGACTCACAGCGCGCTTCAATTCCGGCAGTCAAGGTCACCCTTCCGGCCGCGGCCGACCTGCCTGCGGTCACGAGCCGTATCGATTTTGCGGCTTTCACCGCATTCTGCACGTCGTCGATCGACCACTCGCTGACGCAGGCCGCACCACCTCCTTTAACGCTCATCCACTGCCGACTGCGTAATTAGATTCTCCGCTCCCGCCGGCGCCGGTTGTCGCCGGCGTCTTCACGCGTGTTGATCATTTTGCGGAGGGTTTTATGCAGTGCACCTCGATGCGCGCCGGTTTCAGGCACATGCGCGCTGCGTTTCCGGTTCTTGCTGTTGCAGGCCTGCTGTTAGTGCATCAAGGTGCAGCCGCGCAGAGCACGATCCCGATCCAGACCGTGGTCAGCGAAGCGCTAAACAACCCTGAGATTCAGGCCGCGCGCAAGGAACGCGAAGCGGCCGAACAGCGCATCGCCCCGGCGGGCGCGCTCGACGACCCCATGCTCGAAGCCGGCGTCATCAGCGTGCCGATCAACCCGTTCCGATTTGACCGCGAAGACATGACGATGAAGATGATCGGCCTGTCGCAGCGCTTTCCGTACCCCGGTAAACGCGGTCTTCGGCAAGAGGTAGCCTCCAGGGACGCGGAATCCGCCGGCTACGGTTACCAGGAGACTGTCAATCGTGTGGCACGCGAGGCCAAAGTCGCCTATTTCGATCTGGCACTCGTCATCGAGTCGGCGCGCCTGGTGGAGAAGAACAAGCTGATCCTCGAGCAGTTCCTCAAGATCGCGGAAGGACGCTACTCGGTCGGACAGGGGAGTCAGGCCGACGTGCTCAAAGCGCAGACGCAACTCTCGAAGATGACGGACGAACTGATCAAGCTCGGACGCGAGCGTCCGATGTTCGAAGCGGAGCTTATCCGTGCCCTGGGTCGCAGTTCGGACGCCGCTGTACCGCTGCCGGAAACGCTCCAGTTGCGGGAAATATCTCTGTCTCTCGATCAACTGCGGGAAAAAGGGTTACAGGAGCGTCCGCAATTGCTTGCGCTGCGGAGCATGATCGCTCGCGCGGAAAGATCCCTGGATCTCATGCGCAGGGAATCGTACCCCGATTTCGACGTGCGCTTCTCTTACGGACAGCGCGATCGCATGCCGGACGGGACCAGGCGTCCGGACATGGTAAACCTCACCGTCGCGATCAATCTGCCCGTGTGGCGCGAGAACAAGATCAATCCGCGCATCGCCGAAGCGCAAGCCATGCGCGAGCAAGCGCTTAGCATGTACCAGGCGCAGCGCAACGACCTCGCCATGAAACTGCGGCAGCAGTTCGCCAACGCCGAGCAGAACCTGCGATCGGCGCGCCTGTACCGGAATGACATCCTGCCCCAGGCCCGTCTGACCGTCGAAGCGTCGCTTGCCGCATACCGAGTCAACCGCGTGGATTTTTTCACCTTGCTCGACAATCAGATGACGGTCTTCAATTCCGAGATCGCCTACGTCACTGCGATGGCAAACTACAACAAGGCCTTGGCCGAAATCGACCTGCTCACAGGCCGGTCACCGATGTAATCGAGTCCCGAAACTCTTAAAGCTGGAGACTTTGCATGAAGCGAATCTTTGCCACGGTCTTTTCCGTTGTCGCCCTTGCCGCGACGCTTGCCCTGGGCTACTGGTTGGGAAAGCAGAACGCACACACTGAAAGGCCGCAAGCAGAATCCCCCGCAACGGCCGCTGCTCCCAGGAAGGATGGGGCCAAGAGAAAACTTCTCTATTACCGCAACCCGATGGGTTTGCCCGACACATCGCCTGTTCCCAAGAAAGACCAGATGGGCATGGATTACATCCCGGTCTACGAGGGCGAAGAGCCTGATGCGTCGAGCACGCTTTTGAAGGTCAGCGTCGACAAAGTGCAGAAGCTGGGTGTCAGAACGGAACGGGTGACGATGCGCGAGCTCACTCGCACCATCCGTGCGGTCGGCACGATACAGGTCGATGAACGGCAAATTCACACCGTAGCACCGAAATTCGAGGGCTGGATCGAGCGTCTGCATGTCAACGCAACCGGCCAGTACGTCGCGCGCGGCCAACCTTTGATGGAGGTGTACAGCCCCGACCTTGTGACTGCGCAACAGGAGTACCTTGTTGCATTGAAAGGCGTGGAAGCGGTCAAGGACGGCAGCGCCGAGATTCAGGCGAGCATGCGACAGCTCACACTAAGCGCGTTGCAGCGGCTTCGCAACTGGGATATTTCAGACGAAGAGCTGCAGCGCCTGCAGAAAGAGGGTGCGGTGCGAAGGACCATTACGCTGCGATCGCCGCTAAGCGGAGCAGTATTGGAAAAGCCGGCATTGAAAGGCATGCGCTTCATGCCGGGGGAGATGCTCTATCAGATCTCCAACCTCTCATCGCTGTGGCTGCTCGCGGACATCTTCGAGCAGGATCTCGCTCTGATCCGGCCGGGACAGCCGGCAAAGATTACAGTGAGCGCATATCCGGACAGGGTCTTCAATGGCAGGGTCGCGTTCATCTACCCGACACTCACGCCGGAAACCCGTACGGCCAAGGCGCGCATCGAGCTCGCCAACCCGGGCGGCGCGCTCAAGCCCGCCATGTATGCGAGCGTTGAACTGCTGGCCGGCTCCTCGAAGGGCAAAACCGTGGCTGTGCCCGATTCCGCGGTGCTTGACAGCGGGACACGGCAGATAGTGCTCGTGCAGCGTGATGAGGGGCGATTCGAACCGCGGCCGGTCAAGCCAGGCGCGCGCGCAGACGGCTACATCGAGGTGCTGGAAGGCGTGCAGGCCGGGGAAGTCGTGGTGGTCAGCGCCAATTTCCTGATCGACTCCGAGAGCAACCTCAAGGCGGCTCTGGGAAGCTTCGGCGTTGGCGGGCAAAAATCGCCGGCACGGAAAGGCACCGCAAACGCATCCGGCCAAACACATAAGGGTGACGGCACCATACGGGCAGTCGATCTCAAAGCCGGCAGTGTCACCCTCGAGCACGGACCGATCCCGACGCTCAGGTGGCCCGCGATGACCATGGATTTTCAGGTGACGGACAAGGCGCTGCTCAAAGGCATGAAACCCGGCCAGAACGTCGAGTTCGAATTCATCCCCGAACGCCCCGGAGAGTTCGTCATCAGCCGCATGGCGCCCGCCGGAAAACAGGCGACTTCAAGCGCCTCCGGCGCCGCTCAGGACCACAAGGGGCACTGACATGCTGAACCGCGTCATCGAATGGTCGGCACGCAACGTTTTCCTGGTGCTGCTGGGGACGGTGTTCATCGTCGCAGGCGGGGTCTATGCCGTAGTCAAGACGCCGCTCGATGCGATTCCGGATCTCTCCGACGTGCAGGTAATCGTTTACACCGAATATCCCGGGCAGGCTCCGCAGGTGGTAGAAGATCAGGTCACCTATCCGCTGACCACCGCCATGCTCAGCGTGCCGCGCTCGAAGGTGGTGCGCGGGTTCTCGTTTTTCGGTGCTTCCTTCGTGTATGTGATCTTCGACGACGGCACGGACATCTACTGGGCGCGCTCCAGAGTGCTCGAATACCTCAACTTTGCCGCATCGCGTCTGCCGCGCGGCGTGACGCCGTCGCTCGGACCGGATGCCACCGGGGTCGGCTGGGTTTACCAGTATGCGGTACTCGGCGCCAGGCGCACGCTCGCGGAGCTGCGCACCATTCAGGACTGGTTCATTCGCTACCAGCTCACAAAAGCACAGGGCGTGGCCGAAGTGGCCAGCGTCGGCGGCTTCGTGCAGCAGTACCAGGTCACGGTCAATCCGCGCAAGCTGCAGGCGTACGGGATTCCGCTCTCGCGCGTGGCGCAGGTCATTCGAACGAGCAACACCGACGTCGGCGGCCGCGTCGTGGAAATGGCGGAGACCGAGTTCATGGTGCGCGGCCGGGGTTATCTGCGCGGCGTTTCCGACCTCGAACAACTGGTGGTGAAAGCCGAAGGCGGCATCCCGGTGCTGCTGAGAGACGTGGCGCGCGTCGAGATCGGACCGGACGAGCGGCGCGGCATCACGGAGCTCAATGGCGAGGGCGAAGTCGTGGCCGGCATCGCGATGGCGCGCTACGGGCAAAATGCCCTCGAAGTGATCGATAACATAAAAGCGAAGATCGCAGAAATCGCCACCGGCCTGCCGGAGGGCATCAGCATCGAAGCCGTCTACGACCGCTCCGACCTCATCCACCGCGCCATCAACAACCTGAAGGTGACACTGATCGAGGAAAGCCTGATTGTGGCGCTGGTGTGCATCGTGTTTCTGCTGCACGTGCGCAGTGCCCTGGTGGCGATCGTCATGCTGCCGATCGGCGTGCTGATCGCGTTTATCGCGATGCGTTTTCTCGGGCTCAATTCCAATATCATGAGCCTGGGCGGCATCGCTATCGCGATCGGCGCGATGGTCGACGCGGCCATCGTCATGATCGAAAACGCCCACAAGCATCTCGAGCGCCTCGCGCCGGGCGCCTCGCGCCTGGAAGCGATCATCACCGCCTGCCGCGAAGTGGGGCCGGCGCTGTTCTTCAGCCTGCTCATCATCACCGTTTCCTTTCTCCCGGTGTTCACCCTGGAGGCGCAGGAAGGCCGGCTGTTTTCACCGCTTGCCTACACCAAAACCTTCGCCATGGCCGGCGCCGCTTTCCTGTCGGTCACGCTGGTGCCGGTGCTGATGCTGCTCTTCATCCGCGGGCGCGTGCTGCCGGAGCACAAAAACCCGATCAGCCGGTTCCTGATCTGGCTATACCGTCCCGTGATCAAATGGATAATGCGCTGGAAGAAACTGACGATATTTTCCGCGATTGTCGTCATGGGGATATCCGTATTTCCGGCGCTGCGCCTGGGGACGGAATTCATGCCGACTTTGAACGAGGGCACCCTGCTCTACATGCCATCCGGCCTGCCGGGCATGTCGGTAACCAAGGCCGCAGAGATCATGCAAGTCCAGAACCGGATCATCAAGAGTTTCCCCGAAGTGGCTTCCGTATTCGGCAAGGCGGGGCGCGCCAACAGCGCGACCGATCCGGCGCCGGTTGAAATGTTCGAGACTGTCATCAATCTCAAGCCGCAAACGGAGTGGCGGCCCGGGATGACGGTGGACAAGCTCATTGCCGAGCTGGACCGGGCAGTATCGATGCCCGGTATCAGCAACGCCTGGACGATGCCGATCAGGGCGCGGATTGACATGCTTTCGACCGGCATCCGTACCCCGATCGGCATCAAGGTGTTCGGCAAGGACCTTGTGGCAATGGAGCGCCTGGCGAAGCAGATTGAAGCCGTAGTAAAAAGCGTGCCCGGCACCACGAGCGCCTATGCTGAACGCATCACCGGCGGCTACTTCCTCGACGTCGAGCCGGACCGCCTGGCTCTCGCGCGCTACGGCATTGCCGTCGGGGACCTCCAGGAAGTGGTTATGACCGCACTGGGGGCTGAAATGGTGACCACTACGGTCGAAGGACGAGAGCGCTTCGGCGTGATCGTGCGCTACCCGCGGGAGCTGCGCAGCGATCCGCAGTCGATCGCGACCCAGGTCCTGGTGCCTGTCATGAACGGCGCAATGGTGCCGCTGGGGCAGGTAGCCAGAGTGGCCCTTACCCAGGGGCCGCCCGGGATTCGCACCGAGAACGCCCTGCTATCGGCGTACATCTTTGTAGATATCCGCGACCGCGACATCGGGGGCTACGTCGCCGACGCGCAGAAGGCCGTGCGCGAGCAGGTCAAGTTTCCCCCGGGCTATTACATCACCTGGAGCGGCCAGTTCGAGTACCTAGAGCGGGCCAAGGAGCGCATGAAAATCGTGGTGCCGGTCACTGTGGTGCTGATATTCGTGTTGCTCTATTTGAACTTCAGGCGCCTCACGGAAACGCTGATCGTGATGCTGTCGGTGCCGTTTTCCCTGGTAGGCGGAATCTGGCTGATGTACCTGCTCGACTACAACATGAGCGTGGCGGTCACGGTGGGATTCATCGCACTCGCGGGCGTGGCCGCCGAGATCGGCGTCGTCATGCTCATTTACCTCGATCAGGCTTTCGCTGCCGTGACCGCCCGGCGGCGCGCCGCCGGCGAGAGGGTCAACGCCGCCGATCTCTACGACGCGGTCATGCAGGGCGCGGCGCTGCGGGTGCGACCGATCATGATGACCGTGTTCGCCATAATCGCGGGGCTCTTGCCGATCATGTGGGGCGCCGGTACCGGGTCGGAAGTGATGCGTCGCATCGCCGCGCCGATGGTCGGCGGCATGATTTCCTCGACGATCCTCACCCTGATCGTGATCCCGGCCATTTATGCGCTGGTGAAGGAATTTTTCCTGCGGCGTGACGCGGCCGCGCGCGGCGCGCTAGCCCCGGTCGGTGCCTGAACGTGAACTAACGAGGAGAGCAGCATGGACATCAAACTCATCATCGCCGTCATCCGGCGCGACAAGTTGGAGGAAGTAGAGACCAGGGTCCGGGACATGGGTGTCGAACGCGTTAACGTCTCGAAGGTAAAAGGATACGGCGAGTATCACGATTTCTTCGCGCGTAACTGGATGGTCGAGGAAGTCAGGATCGAGATCTTCACCAAGAAAGAGGAAGTCGAAGCCATTACGGCAGCGGTTATGGATGCTGCTCACACGGGCTTGCCCGGTGATGGCGTCGTCGCGGTCGTTCCGGTCGAAAGGTTGTATTTGGTCCGTACGCGCTCCGAGGCCACACCCGATGAATTCTGGCCGCCGCGGACCGCGTGATCGTTAAACAGCCGAAGGAAAGGAGCATCATGAAACCCTCAAGAGTCATGAATGGCATTTTCTACGGACTGATAGCCTTTTCGGTGATCGTGATTGCGCTCGGGATCTTCAGGTCCAGGGAGAACGTCGCGAAGCCGAGACCCGAGCCGGTGCGGCAGGTCGCCGCGACCGGTTCGCTTCAGTCATCCGAACCCTATTTCGATTTCGGAAATATCTCGATGGCGGCGGGGAAAGTCTCGCACAGCTTCAGGATCAGGAATACGGGCGATTCCGCGATAACCGTCACCAAGCTCTACACCTCCTGCATGTGCACCACCGCTACCCTGATAACTCCGGCGGGAAGGAAAGGACCGTTCGGCATGCCGGGTCATGGCTTTAACCCCGGCATTTCCCAGACCGTCGCGCCGGGAGGAAACGCCCAGGTGGAAGTGGTTTTCGATCCGGCCGCCCACGGGCCTGCCGGAATCGGTCCTACGGAACGGGTCGTGACGGTACAAATCAGCGAGTCCGCGCCGTTGGAGCTTCGATTCGCCGCCATGGTCAAGCCGTAAGCCGACATGAATACCAAGCTGGCCGCACTCATCGGGATCGGCGCATTGCTCGTGGGGTCGGTGCTGCTCTTCACATCGGGAGGTGTAGGCACCACGGCGCTGTGGAACCTCTCGAACGAGGGTAGATGGCTCCTGCCCCTCGTCGGCGTTACGGCGCTTATCGACAGCATCAATCCCTGTGCCTTCTCGATCCTGATCGTCACGATCGCCTTCCTCTTCAGTCTTGGCAAATTGAGGTCGAGCGTTCTGCAAATCGGGGCCATTTACATAATTGGCGTTTTTCTGGTCTACATGCTGATCGGTCTCGGGATACTTCAGACACTGCACATCTTCGACACGCCGCATTTCATGGCCAAGGTGGGCGCATCGGTCCTCGTCATGCTGGGACTCATCAATGTCACCCATGAATTCGTTCCCGCGTTTCCCATCAAACTGAGCATTCCGCGCGCCGCGCATCACAAGATCGCGACATTGATGGAAAGAGGATCGCTTCCTTCCGCGTTCCTTTTGGGAGGACTGGTGGGTGTCTGCGAATTTCCCTGCACCGGGGGACCGTATCTCATGGTGCTGGGACTGCTTCACGATCGGACGACGTACACGGCCGGGCTCGGTTACCTCATGCTGTATAACCTGATATTCGTCCTGCCGCTGGTCGTCATTCTTCTCATCGCGAGCGACAAGATGCTCGTCCAGAAGGTGGAGGCCTGGAAGAAACACAAAATGCGACCGCTGCGGCTGTGGGGCGGCATCGCCATGATCGCGCTCGGGCTCATTGTCTTCAATCTATGAAAGCTGCCATGACTACCCAACAACCTGGATTTGACGCATTGCTCAAGAAAATCGAGCTGTTGAAACAATCGGGAAGCATAGATCTTTCAGCCGAGGAAGATCTGAGCATCGCGATCATGAATCTCATCAGCCTCGAGGAGCATTTCTTCTTCACCGGCATGAGGACGGACAAGTCCGAATATTTCGACCTTCTGAATGAAGTGCGGTCGATACGGAAAGAACTCCTGGCGCGGCTGATCGACAGGCATGAAGGGGAAACCTGGTGCATCACGAAACACCTGCTCGCGACCACCATGCGTCTCATCGAAGTCGGCACGAAGCTCCACTCCGACGGGAAAAAGCGCGAGGCGGAGGAAACGTTCGGTCACGCCTACAGGAGCTATTCCCTGTTCTGGGCCTTGCGCCTCAAGCTGATCGACGCCTCGGGGTTCAAGCAAGTGGCAGCGGAAGAAAAACCGTGGACGCTCGACGATATCGTGAAAAAGCTCGTCAACTGCTGCGATGAATAGCGGACGGGTTGCGTGAACGACGCCGATCACAAGGATTGACGCCGTTCGGATCCGACACAACGAGAGAAGGTATGATGATGGCGCACGACAACATGAGGGACCCGATGCGGGGACAAGAGCTTGCAGCCGGGGGGGCGATGGGCGCTCTCGCGCTGGCGTTATCGATAATGATCTTCGCCGTCATGCCCGTGCTCGTGTTCGCCGCCGCCCCGCCGGGCGGCAACGCGGCGCGGGCGAGTCCGCGCCTGGCGAGCCTGCAGATCGAGATCTGGCCGGAATACGACCGCCGCCAGGCCGCACTCGTGATCCTCAAGGGCGAACTGGCCGAAGACGCTGCGCTTCCCGCCACGGTATCCCTGCGCATCCCTGCCTCCTCAGGTGGTCCGACGGCGGTAGCGTTCTCGCCTACGGCGGGGGGCGAACTCTTCAACCTGGGGTACGAGCGGATAAACGCCGCCGATTTCATCACGCTGCGCCTGCAAGCCCTGCAGCGCTACTTTCACGTCGAGTTCTACGACCCGCTGACAACGAGTGCGTCAGATCGCAGCTACACCTATGTCTGGCCGGGCGATCTGGCGGTGGCCCGGCTGAGTGTGCGCTTCCAGCAACCGGCGGGCGCGAGCGGCTTCTCGGTGCGGCCGGAACTCAGCGCGGGGACCGCCGGGCCGGACGGGCTGCTCTACTGGACGGCGGATCTGAGCGCCGCGGCGGCGGACAAACAACTGCCTTTCGAGATCCGCTACACCAAGACGGATGCGCGAACGTCCACTGAAATACTCGGGCTCAAGGCCGCGGATGCAACACCCGCGGCGACCGGCGGCGCCGGCGAGGCACTCCCCGATTGGCTGCTGGTTATCGCCATTGCCGCGGGTGTGATAGGAATAGCGGGTGTTGCGGGAACCATGTGGTGGCGCAGGCGCCAAAAGGTATCTGGCGCTCGACCGGGCGGCGCCAACTTCTGCGCGCAATGCGGCAGCCGGCTCTCCGCAGGCCGCTTCTGTTCAGCATGCGGCGCCCCCATCGGCAAGAGCTAGGAGAGGCATATGACTCATCAGAGCGATAGCCACACTGTCAGTGACAATGGATATGGTGCCGGCAGCACCCCGCAACGCAGGGGACGTCTGGGCGTCTTCGTTCCCCTGCTGCTGTTTCTGCTCCTCGCGGTGCTGTTCGGGGTCGGGCTCACGCTGAATCCGCGGGAAATTCCCTCGCCGCTCATCGGCAAGCCGGTGCCGACATTCAGCCTGCCTCCGGTGAAGGGCCGTACGCTCGGACTTTCGAGCGCCGACCTCAAGGGCGAAGTATCGCTCGTCAATGTTTTCGCGTCGTGGTGCACCGCGTGCCGCGAGGAGCATCCGCTGTTCATGGAACTCAGGGGGAAAAACGTTGTCCCGATCCATGGTCTCAATTACAAAGACAAGCCGGCCGATGCCGAGAGATGGTTGAACGAGTTGGGTGACCCTTATACGCGCACGGGCGCGGACATCGACGGCCGGGTCGGGATCGAATGGGGCGTCTATGGCGTGCCGGAAACCTTCGTCATCGACCGTGACGGCCGCATCGCCTACAAGCACATCGGAGCATTGACGCCGCAGGTAGTACGGGAGAAGATCATTCCGCTGATCGATAAATTGCGCAAATGAACCGGGCATGCGTCGGCACGCATCACGAAGCTCCAAGCGGGTAAACGGCGATCTCCCGGAGCATGCAAGCATGAGCGGACGATCCCGCCTGTTTCCGCGCCCGACCTTCAATCACGTGAAGGCATCGATATGACCGCCGCATTCACATGGCGCGTTTTGGTCTTTCTGGCCGCTCCCCTGTTGGCAACTGCGGCGCTTGCTTCAGAAAAGGAGCCTCCGCTCGAGGAGCTGGCGGCGAGCATCCTGCCGGCCGACGGCCACCACAGCGCCGTGGTGCTGGGGGATAGCATCGTCAAGCTCGTGCAGGAAGGCGTGCTTGAACCGAGAAAACTCGAAGCCGTTTACGCGCGGCGCGGCGGAATCCCGGCGGAGCTGAAAGACGTCACGCGCACGCCTTCGCGCGACCCGATTCTTCTTACGAGAGAAAACGCAAGGGTCTACGTAACCTTGCTGTGGCCGCTGGGACTCGCGAACCGGATGGTGGCGAACAACGACAGCCCACTTAACGGCCCACGGGGTTCGCGCTTCGCTTCCACGGGGGGATGGAACCTGGGCAGGGAAACCAGCGGAGCCGTTTATTTTAATAAATTTCCCATTGTCGGGCTGACCACGCGACAGGAGGAACTCGTGCTCAGGATTGCCCTCAACATCTTTCGCCCCTGTTGCGATAACTCCACGTTCTTTCAGGACTGCAACCACGGCTCGGCCCTGCTTGGGCTGCTGGCGCTTGGCGCAGCACAAGGGCTCAGTGAAGACGAGCTATACCGCGAGGCCCTCGCCTTTAATGCGTTCTGGTTTCCACATCATTATCTCCATACCGCGCTTTACTTCAAGGCTGTAAGGGGCATTCAATGGCAGGAGGTCGATCCTCGGGAAGCGCTGAGCACAATTTTCTCAAGCAGGAGCGGCTGGCAAGCGAACGTGGCCGGAGAGCTGGAGCGCCGCGGTCTTCTGCCCCGGCAAGGCGGTGCCGACTGCAGTATCTGAGCTTTCCCAACCTGACGATGGCAGCGGATATCGCGGGTAAGCGCGCCGTCGGCCCGGCAGCGAACATGCTCCCGGTCGACAGAATGCAGTCCGGCGCGGGCAAGGAACGCGCTCGAGGCGTGTTGCGATGAGCGATGTATCCGGCATCGGCATGCTGACGGCTTTCGCCGCAGGGCTCATTTCCTTTCTCTCGCCCTGCGTGCTGCCGCTGGTGCCGGCCTATGTTTCCTACGTCGCCGGGCACGATTTGGCGCACTTACGCCGCAGGGAACAATTCACCCGCAGGCTTTCCGCTCTCGGGCTGAGTCTGTGCTTCGTGCTGGGGTTTTCGACCGTATTCATCGCGCTCGGTGCGAGCGCCACTGCCCTTGGACAACTCCTCCTGCGTTACCGCTACGAGGCGAACATCGTGGGCGGCGTGATCGTGATCGTGTTCGGGCTTTTCATGACCGGGTTCGTCAGAATCCCCTGGCTGCAGCGCGATGTCCGCCTGCACCCTCATGTCGGCAGCGGACAGCCTCTGGCGGCGTACGTGCTGGGGCTGGCGTTCGGATTCGGCTGGACGCCGTGCATCGGCCCCGTGCTGGGTGCGATTCTCACGGTAAGCGCGGTGACCGCCTCGGTCGCCAGCGGCATCATCCTCCTGGGCGTGTACTCGGCAGGACTCGGGGTGCCGTTCCTCGTGTTCGCTGCCTTCACCAGTGCGTTCACGAAGCAGTTCAGGAACCTTGGACGCATCGGCCGCTGGCTCCAGATCGCGGCGGGCGTGATCATGATCATCATGGGAATCGCCATGATCACCGGCCATCTCTCGGCGTTCGCGTTCTGGCTGCTCAATACATTCCCCATTTTTTCGGTCATCGGTTGAACGGACAGTGAGATAACCGGTCTCTCAGGATGCCTTTTCTCATGTTTCTCCCGTAAAATGAACCAACGCGAGTGCGGCGTGTCTCACGGGCGATGGCGCGAACCAGGTCCATGCTCTGCAAATCACATTCTCTTATCAAGCTCGGCGCAGCCCTCCTGCTCGCGATGGCTGTCCAAGGTCAACCTGCTGCCGCGCGCGCGACCCCGGAGGTTGATCCCTCGTGCGTGACGGCAGCGACCGCAAGCGCCCCTTGTGGTGGCGCGAATGGCGGCTCGCCTTGCGTTGCGGCAGATCAAGCGCTTACCGGTAATCTGTGCCTGCGCCAGTGCATGCAGGACACTACCGGAAAACGACCTCTCACCGGGCTGGCTGGAACAGCGTCATCCTTCCGCAGCGAGGCGCCAAATATCAGTGGAATCGCGCTTCTGACGTCTCCACCGCGGATGGACATCTCGCCACAGGCTCACAGCAGTACCTCTCTCATCTATTTCCTGCGGCGCCTGCTGATCTGATCCTGGCGTCTGTCTGATCGGGCGCGACGCATGCATCCGGCGGTCATGCGCGCGGCCGACTTACGGTCGTCGCGGGCGGATTGCAGCGAACCTGTCTGAGCGCGCATCGAAATCAACCGTATTGGCGGAGGACAGGGTTGCGCTCCCCGCCACTGTTTGCGCAGAGATGGATTCACGATATCCGGGATGATGGAAGGTTGCCCCATGATGGATGGCACAAGCTCGAATGATCCATGCGGTTGCACGCACAAAAACAAATTCCCACGCCGGACTTGGCGAACAGCGCAGCTCATATACGGTGGATCATTCCACCGGGATTTTCGTCTTCGATTTCGAAGCGCGCGCCCGCCTGTACTTCAGCGCAAATGAGCGTTCCGTCGCGGCCATCGTTCACGACGTTAACGTTTTATTGGAGGAAGCAAAATGAGAAGCTATGTGCGTCAGCGCCCGTCGGCGTCGCACGTATTCGTCCCGATCTTTGCGCTTTGGCTGGCGTCGGGAGTGGTGGCGGCGCAACCGGCGGAGGGTGATCCCGAGCGCGGCGCACGACACTTTCGCGCCTGCATCGCCTGCCACTCGATCGCGCCCGGCGAACATCTGACCGGGCCGAGCCTTAACAGAATCTTCGGCAGCAAGGCGGGAACCGTCGAGGGCTTCGGCCGCTACTCCCCCGCGCTCAAGTCGAGCGCCATTGTATGGACCACGGAGGCGCTGGATGCGTGGCTTACGGATCCGGAACGCCTCGTTCCGAAGAATTCGATGACGTTCCGCGGCATACGCGATGCGGATGTTCGCGCTGATCTCATCGCATTTCTTCGCGCGACCGGCGCCAAGTCATTGGCCGAGGCGCAGCCAACCCAGGAGCCGCGCGTATCCCGACGCCTTTCCAACCTCAAGCAGGCAAAAGCGGACTCTCTCGTGAAAAGCATCTATTATTGCGGCGATGCGTACCGCATCCACACGCAGGCGGGCGAGGAATTTGCGATCTGGGAATTCAATCTGAGGATCAAGACCGATTCCAGCGCGAACGGTCCGCGCAAAGGCCAGCCGGCACTGCTTCCCGCGGGCATGCAGGGCGATCGCGCGTCGATCATATTTTCCGATCCCGCCGAAATCAGCCCCTTCATCCGGCGGAGCTGCTGAGAAATCACCACGATTCCTGATGCGGACCGCGACACAGGCTTGACCTTCTAGTGATTGGAACCTTTAGATTTGCTGCGAACTTATTCCGAAGAGGTGACGACATGAACGCATCGACCGAGACAAAGAACGCGGAAGACCTTTCGTTGACCCAGACTGCTGTCGCGCTGCTCCGGCACTACCTGGGCGGACGCCGCGGCTTGATCCTCTTGGCAGTGATCGCCCTGGGAGCGGGTTTGGTCCTCAACTGGAGCTGGCTGGTCGCCGCCGGCATCGCTCCGCTGTTGCTCGCGCTCGCGCCTTGCGCCGCGATGTGCGCGCTCGGCCTCTGCATGAACAAGATGGCCCCAGGCTCCGTCCAGTCGAACGCGCGAGACCAAAACACCGGAACAGGGCATTCGACAACGATCCCTGTTGCCAATACCCGGGAGGAGACCGCCGCGCCCGCATCGCGCCGGGATACCGCGAGCACCACGTAAGGAGTTGACGAGCCATGAACATCGGAACGGTCGCCGAGAAATCCGGAGTTCCGCCCAAGACGATCCCCTACTATGAGACCATCGCACTCATCCGTCCGGCCAACCGCCGGCCGAACGGTTACCGCAGCTACTCTGTCGCGGACATGCGTACACTCACCTTTATCAAGCGCGCGCAGTTTGGGGTTTTCCGTCGAAGAAGTGCGCGATCTTCTCGACTTGTGGTGCGACAGGAAACGTACGAGCGCCGCCGTCAAGGCGCTTGCCATGCGTCATCTGGAAGCACTCGACCGCAAGATTGGAGAGCTCGAAGCGATGCGCAAGGCGGTCGTGGACCTTGTCAAGCGTTGCCAGGGGGACGCACGGCCCGACTGCCCGATCATCAAAGAGCTTGATGTGGGCGGGATGACCCGCAAACAAAACGCATGAATGACGACGCGAAAGTCATGTCCGCACGAGTCCGGGAATTGAGCGGGAGGAATCTTGTGTCCGTGTTACGGGTCGAAATTTGATTTGGCGGGACGTGTTAATTTAGAGTGCCTAACATATGTTAGGCACTCTTAACGACTTCCACAGAGAGAAAGCCCATGAAGCCCCTCAGATTTTCCCACCCCGCATTCGGTGTCGCGCTCACACTGCTCATGTATAGCGGCGTCGCTGCCGCGCAGAGCGTGACGCTCACCCACGTGCACGGACTCGCTTACAGTGCCGACGGCAAGCAGCTCTTCATTCCGAGCCATCACGGGCTCGCGATCTACAGCAACGGCCGCTGGTCGAAGGCGCCCGGGCCGCAGCACGATTACATGGGGTTCACGGCGACCAGGGACCGCTTCTACAGCAGCGGCCATCCAGCGCCGGGTTCGGGAGTGAAAAATCCGTTCGGCCTGGTCGTGAGCGGGGACAGCGGCCGCACCTGGAGTAATCGCGGACTCGAAGGCGAAACCGATTTTCACTTGCTTGCGACGAGTTATGAGACGAACGCCGTGTATGCGTACAACCCGGACCGAAATTCCCGCATGGACCGCCCGGGCATCTACCACACGCTGAACGACGGCTTCCGCTGGACGCGTGCACCGGCGCAAGGCCTGAGCGGAACAGTTCATGCCATCGCCGTGCACCCATCCAACCCGCGCATCGTCGCCGTCGCGACCGGGGAAGGACTGTTCCTTTCGACCGACAGCGGAGAGCGGTTCGAACGGATGGCAGCCGGGCAAGCCCTTGCGGCGTTCTTCGATCTCGGCGCCGAACACGTCTTTTACAGCATGCATGACGGCGCGGCCCGGCTCTACCGTCACTCGCTGAAAGCGCGCAACCGCACCGAGGTCTCGCTGCCCTCGCTCACGCGCGACGCGGTGAGCCATATCGCGCAAAACCCGGCGGACAGATCCGAGTACGCGATCGCGACGTTCGAACGCAGCGTGTTCCTCAGCAAGAACATGGGCAAGAACTGGACCCAAATCGCGCAGAGCGGCCGGACCAACTGACAGATGGAAGCGTTGGGAAGTCCCGGAGTGGCCGTGACAGGCAGCCGTCAAATCGCCGCACGAGTACCGTGGTACCGCTCGGAATCGGTATGGACTTTTATCGCGCTGCGCTTCATTCCGTTGCTGGCGCTCTTTAGCCTATCGTGGGAGGCGATCCAACTGCCGCTATACACCATCTGGTACCAGGCGGAATGGGCAGATATCGCCTACGCAGTCGTGCACTGCACGGCGGGCGACGTGCTGATCGGTCTCTTTGCGCTGTTCACGACGTTGGTTGCCACTCGCGCAGGGCCCATCGGCACTTGGCGAACCGCGTACGTCGCGGCGGGAACGGTGGCGTTAACGGTGTCGTACACGGTCTTCAGTGAATGGATGAACACGGTCGTCCATGAGAACTGGACGTACTCCAGCCTCATGCCGCTGCTGCCGGTGCTGGGAACGGGACTGTCCCCGCTGTTGCAATGGGTAATCGTCCCTTCCCTCGCACTGCACATGGCATTGCGAGTGAACCGCGCGCTGGCGTCAAAGTCAAATTAGTCGAGGGCCCATGCCGGAATCACGGAGCGCAGCGGAGCGCGCGATAACACCGGTGCGGCTCGCGCTCGGGACGCTGGGTATCGCCGTACTGATCGCGGCCGGGATCGGCGTCTACCTTTCCCTGGCGCCGGCAGATCGCCCCGCCGGGATAGCGCAGCCACCGGGAGGGTTCCCGTTGCGCCTGCATTCCGCGCCGAAAACGCTTGCGAACGTCACCTTCGAGGACGGCTCGGGACGCAGACTCACACTGGCGGATTTCCGCGGAAAAATCGTGCTGCTCAATATATGGGCCACCTGGTGCCCGCCGTGTCGCAAAGAGATGCCGGCGCTCGACAGACTCGAGCAGCAGCTCGGCGGCCCGGGGTTCCAGGTCCTCGCGCTGTCTATCGACCGGGGCGGGACCGTCGCCGTTCAAAGCTTCTACGAGGAAATCGATGTTCGCGCGCTCAAGGTGTACGTCGACGCTTCCGGACAGGCGCCCGACAAGCTCAGCGTGGTAGGGCTCCCCACCACGCTGCTGATCGATGCCGCCGGATACGAGCTCGGGCGCCTCACCGGCCCGGCCGAATGGGACAGCCCCGAAGCGGTTGCAACGATCCGCCGCTATCTCGGGACGCCGGAGAAATCGTGAGTCGGGGCGCCCCCATGTCAACAATTGGCCAACCGCGCGATGAGTGAAGTCTCCAGCACCGGTGTCGTTACCGCCTTTGCGGCAGGCGTTATCTCTGTTTAAGGAAGGCGGACATCACATGACCGGCAATTTTACCCGCCGCGAGTTCCTGCGCTCCGCAGGCGCGGTTTCCGCTCTCGTGCTGGCGCCGCAAGTCGCACCCTGGTCTGCGGGCGCGCGAACCGCCCATGCCGGCGCTCACTCCACAGCGGCGTCCGACGTGGAAATCGCTTTGACCACGACCAAGGGGGAAGCTCCGATTCTTGCGGGTCGCGCTACGCCGGTGTGGATCTACCATAGCAAAGTCGTGAGGGGCGATGCCGCCAGCGCACAGCCGATCTCCGACGGTTATCTCGGCCCCATTATCCGTGTGCGCAAGGGCCAGCGGGTACGTCTTGTCCTGGAGAACGGGCTCAATGAGGCGACCAACATTCACTGGCACGGCCTGCATGTGCCCGACGACATGGATGGGCATCCGCGCCATACCGCCGCTCCCGGCAAGCGCTACGTCTACGAGTTTGAAATCAGGGATCGGGCCGGCACCTACTGGTTTCACCCGCATGCGCACGGACGCACGGGCCGGCAGATTTACTTCGGTCTGGCCGGACTTTTTCTCATCAGCGACGAAGAAGAACAGGCCGCGAAACTCCCCTCGGGCGAATACGACGTGCCCTTGATCCTCCAGGACCGCAGCTTCGACACGGGGAACCGGCTCGTGTTCCTGTCGGACGAGCATGCGCAGCGGGGCGGAATGATGGGGGGCGGAATGATGGGGGGCGGAATGATGGGCAACATGATGGGTGGCGACATGATGGGTCGTGGGATGATGGGCGGCGGCATGATGGGAGGTATGAACCGCAAGATGGGCTTTGACTGCGACCGCATACTGTTCAATGGGCGCCCTGACGCCGCCCAGTCCGTAGCGACCCGTCCGTATCGATTCAGGCTG